>JAXMBP010000026.1:0-84240 GCA_046349795.1 Pirellulales bacterium
TGTCGATGCGATCCGGCATGGTTGATTCGGGTCGACGTTATCTACAAATGCTCGTCGATATGAACCCTCAGAATGAATACCTGAAGGGGCGATTGGCGGAAATTCGCGCACTGTCACTGTAGTTGAGAATAGCACTGCCGGTGCTTTAATGGACAAATATTTCACTTAAAGGCAAACTTTTTGGTGGTGGCTTTTCCTTTCTGTGTCTCCAGAAGTTTACGCAGTCGTTCATTTGCTGCCAAAGTCTCAAATTCGGATAACACCCCTTAATTCGTCTATTATGGGGTTTAATGGTTGTTTTTTTGAAATTCTCACCGATTGACAGTAAACCATAGTTTACATTTGACTGTCGCATAGATTAGACTCTGTTGGTCAAGTCGAACAAATGACAGGGAAGCCAATGTAAACAAACTCAGCATTGGCGCCAAAAGCGTAAGTCATCTCTTTCTCCACTTTCTGGAAGTCGAATCGGAGGTCAAGTGTGAAGCAACTATTTACGACAGCAATGGGATTACTTCTGGCGATAACAATCGCTTCGAAGGGATGGTGTCAGGAGACTGCACCTGAAACAAAGGCGCCGGATGCCGCAGCGGCAGCCCAGGAACCAGCTCCAGCGGCTGCTCCAGCGGCCCAAGCACCGGAACCACTTCCAACAACCTCAGATCCAACCTTCGTTGACAAACTGACTCTTCGACTGAACGCCATCGAAGCTAGTGCTACTACTGGCAAACTAGCTGGCCACAACGCTTGGATGTTGACTTCCAGCGCCTTAGTCTTGTTCATGACAGTTCCAGGGCTGGCGATGTTCTACGGCGGCTTGGTCCGTAAGAAAAACGTGTTGAGTATCCTAATGCAGTGCATCTTTCTTATGGGAATGATGACAGTTTTGTGGGGAATTATCGGTTACTCATTGGCGTTTGGAACTTCTGGAAATCCTTTCATCGGTAATTTGGATCACCTGTTTATGGACGGTATCCAGATGATTGGCGCGAATGCTCCTCAATCAAAACTTGCAGTCGAAATACCTGCCTTGACCTTCATGGTCTTCCAAGGCATGTTCTTTATCATCACCCCTGCGTTGATTTGCGGTGCATTTGCTGAGCGAATGAAGTTCAGTGCGATGGTAGTTTTCTTGGCTCTTTGGGGCCTGCTGATCTACTGCCCTCTGGCTCACATGGTTTGGGGTGGTGGTTATTTGGCCTTCGGAGTTGAAGGTGCATTGTTTGGTGGTGCCCTTGACTTTGCGGGTGGTACAGTCGTTCACATTAGCTCGGGCTTCTCAGCTCTAGTTTGTGCCATGATGCTGCGTTCTCGCAGTGGAATGGGCAGCGAAGACATGCGACCTCACAATTTGACCTACACCGTCCTTGGTGCTGGCATGTTGTGGGTAGGTTGGTTCGGCTTCAATGCGGGTAGCGAATTGGCATCGGATGGAGTTGCGGCCAGTGCCTTCGTAACAACCCACTTCTCGGCTGCTGCAGGAGCCGTATCGTGGGCTTTGTTCGAGTGGCTAACTCGCGGCAAGGCTAGCGTCCTGGGCGCGGCCTCTGGTGCTGTAGCTGGTTTGGTCTGCATCACGCCTGCGGCTGGCTTTGTGCAACCGATGCCTGCCCTTGTCATGGGAGCGATTGCCGGGGTTGTTTGCTACTTGGCCTGTGCCAAGCTAAAGCCAATGTTCAAGTACGACGATTCACTGGATGCTTTCGGCGTTCGGTATCGGCGGATTCTTGGGCGTATTCTAACTGGCACGTCTTTGCAACCAATGATGTGCTTGTTAAGAAGAACGGCTTGTTCTGTAACGCACGACCACGGGATCTGAACTCGTAATGGCCCAGCTCGCGGCGTTGGCGTTACAGTGGTTCTTTCGGTAGTCGGTACCTTCATCATCCTGAAGATCGTTGATATCCTAATCGGACTTCGCGTGACACATGAAGAAGAACTACGTGGCCTAGATGTTAGCCAGCATGGTGAAGAAGGTTACATCCTTCACTAATGCAGCTTGGATGATTGACACACGCAAACACAAATATTTTCTAACGAGGAATAAAGATGAAAAAAGTGGAAGCCATTGTGCGTCACTTCAAGCTTGAAGACATCAAAAACGCACTTACTGAGGCTGGTGTAAATGGTATGACCGTAACGGAAGTTCGCGGTTACGGTAGACAGAAGGGACATACAGAAGTCTATCGAGGTACTGAGTATAATGTAGATTTCGTCCCCAAGGTAAAGATCGAAGTCGTAGTCAGCGACAGAATCTGCAGACTGTGGTGGACACGATTCTACGAGCTGGACAGACAGGACAGATCGGCGATAAAATCTTCATCACCAACCTTGATAATGCCATTCGAATCCGCACTGGAGAATCCGGCGAAGAGGCTCTGTAATCAGACTGCTCTTCACGAATGACTTAGGTTAAAACGAAAACACCTTGCCATCTCTGGCAAGGTGTTTTTTTGTTGTGTCGAAACTCGCGTTAATTTAGAAGGTGAAGACCATGTCGCCACCGAAAGCCAACTGGCTAGCTTTGTTGTTTTCGTTGAATCCAAATCAGGACTTGTCCCAAACTTGTCGGATTTGGGGCGGAACAACAGGTTAGCTGATTGTCGGTAATTAATACCAAGTGAGTAGTTGTACAGGTCGCCATTGGATACGTTGTTGAAGAACGATCCACCGTAGTTGAACCATTCAAAACGTTGACCAATGGAAACTTTGTCAGTCAGTTTGTAAATCAAATACTGATCTGTACCGAAGGTGTTACGAACGCGAGCACCGGTTCGGTTGTTTGTTAACAATGTGTCAACTTGGCTGATATAGGTTAGCTTGTCCGACAACGTACCAGTGAAGATAACGCTGTGGATTTGACCCTTTTCGCCATTAGTATTGGCATTAGCATCACCAAAACGGCCAATGCAAGAGCTGTAAATAATGGACCAAGTGTCATTCAGCTTGTGCTTGAAACCACCCAGGTATGCGTCACCGTTATCGCGGAAAGCACTGTCCCAACCAAGTACATAGCCATTGAAGATTTGTGTATCGTCGCTGACTTTGTAGGTTGACAATGCACCGGTGTGAGTAAAGGGTTCAGCATTGTAGAACATGAATTGGCGGCTGTAGAAGAAATTCCCAGTCGCTTGAACCACTTCATTACCAACAATGGTAAAGAAACGGCCCATTTTCACGCTCAGGTCACCCATAGCAACTTCACCATACAATTGTGGCATTGCATGGCCGTAGCCAAGGTTGTTCGAACCGTTGACCCAACGATTGTCGAAGTTTTGGCTGGTTACACCAAACGCTTGAGTATCTGGCGCGTCGGTACCATATAGGTAGTCAATACGACCACCCCAGCCCAATCCTTTGCTACCGTCAGCAATGCGTTCTGCATAGAACCATTGTTGTTGTAGTTGGACGTTGCGTGGGAAGGTGTTAAAGCTGTTTGGATTGGCCTTGGAGTGATAGCCTACGTTGCTCCAGCCACCGATTGTAAATCCAGCAATCGGCTTTTGAATCAACTTCCATGGCTCATCAGCACCACCGCCTAATCCGTCGCAACCACCCATTCCGTCGCAAGCTGTGTCGCAGCTAGGCGTGTCGCAATTGCAACCAGAGACTGGTGCATCGCCACAGGAATAAGCAGTTGGGATCACTCGTGAGTAATCGCTCTTTGCAGCAGTTGTGCGAGTTGGATACGCATCACCTGCTCGGACGACCGGTGCTTGAGCAAGCGCCGAGCCTCCACAAAAAGTCACAGCACTCAAGAATGCCATGACAGAGAACTTTGATAGTTTCATCGTCTATTCTTCCTTGAACTTCCGAAACCGTACTCGGTCTGCTGTACGAGCCCCCCGAAACAGACCTTGGCATGAGCAGGGCTCCTGCCCCCCTTTGTAAACGGTTGTTTACATGACCATTTCAATCGGATAGAGCTACTTTCGAAGTCGAATAAAGCGGCTGGGATTCCACCAAATGACGCGAAGTGGTAATCAGTTTTGGATTAGGTAAAGTCTAATGGCTAACGCTAGCGTTTCCTCTGCAATTAACCTGGTAAAACCTGGTTGACTTTGAGGGCTATCACAATTTTGTTAGCCTCAATCATGAAGACATTTACGATCAGGTATTCGACTTTGAGAAACAGAACTCTCGTAGCTAGAAAGAGTTATGAGCGATTGCAAATGGAGGGATGTCCGAGCGGAATTCGCCAAGTCTATCATGAAGAAATCCACTCGACATCACTAACTCAATCTGCGTCACGATTCACACTTTTTTTCACGATTTCTTACCGTTCAACCAATCGTTCATGAAGTCCCATTTGGCTTTCCATGGCGCTACGCCGGCCGTTGGATTTGGAGTCTTGGTCACCGCATAGACCATCTCTAAAGTTGATGCCCAATCTTCGACAGGGGCAGTCTTGCCATAACCGTTGCTTTTGGCGAATGGTGCATTGGTTCGAAAAATCCAGCACATCTTCTTGCCATTCTCGGTCCACTCGTTCAGTTGTCCAAAGGTGTTGGCTTGCGAATAACCGCTCGGCAAGACACCGCCATTATCTGTAAGATTGTATACCTTCCAATCAGACAATGCCCCGAAGAACAACATCTGGAATCCCTGATCCCAATTATGACCAAGTTCGTGCACAATAACCTCATCACTGGTACTGATTCCAGTATCTGTAATACGAATCATTCCTGAGCGACCATTATCACCAAGAACTACTCCTGGAGAACCAGTTGGAATCCAATTGACTCGACCGATTGATTGAGCTGAGCCATCAGATAACTTTAATAAGGTCGTGTTGTTGGTTCTTCGATGTAACCATGCTAGACCTCGATCAAGATCTTGAATTTCCGAGTCCTCCCAAGATTTTTCGATTCGCATCATAAAGACTACTGCGTCTTCTGCTAATAGTCCTATCAGCGAGTCCTCTTCGGTCGTAGTGAAATTCACTTCCCACTTGGGCTGCAGCAATCGATCAGCATCCGCGCCACCGTCGAGCAGATCCTGACCATCGCCCCAACCTCCAAACAATCCGTCTAGACCTTGTTCACCATACAGTTTGTCAATTCCCTTGCCACCATAGAGATCGTCGTTATTAAGTCCTCCATATAGTTTGTCATTACCATCATCACCGAATAGCCTATCATCGCCAGCTCGACCATACATCGTGTCAACTCCATTTCCGCCATGCATCTCGTCATTTCCAGAGCCGCCATCGAGCATGTCAGCGTCTACTGAGTAAACGAATGTATTATTCTCCCAGCCTCCCCATATCACATCGTTTCCATTGCCACCATACATCCGATCGCTGCCATCACCACCGGCCAATAGGTCATTGCCATCTTCACCGTAGATGTAGTCTGTCTCAGACCCTCCGAAGATTTGGTCGTCTCCCGGGCCGCCATAAATGGAATCGAGACCTGCTCCTCCGCTCATGGAATCTACTCCAACAAACCCATACATTACATCGTTTCCGGAATCGCCTTGATAGAAGTCATCTCCGTCAGCGAAGGACTCCCACAGTTGAGTACTGAAGCGATTGGAATTTGATAAGCTCACCCAAACAGAACCATTGATTGGATGAAAGTTGATGGCGTCTGTGCGTCCATCTCCATTGAAGTCCCCAGCGAGTTGAGTTTGCCAGCCAGAATTGGTTACGAAATCATCCCACATCGTTGTGCTAAACTGAGTTCCATTGGACAAGCTGGTCCAATAAGTTCCGTTGCTTGAGTGAAAGTTGGTGATGTCATCTTTGCCATCGCCGTTATAGTCACCAACAAATTGATTGGTCCATCCACTGTTGGTTGCATAGTCTGCGAACTGAGTCGTACCAAAGTTTGTTCCTGATGATCGGCTTACCCACCAGGTACCGTTGCTGGGATGAAAGTTGGCGATGTCATCTTTGCCATCACTATTGAAGTCGCCAACGACTTGTTGAGTCCACCCGGAAGTGGTTGCATACTGAGCCCACAGACCGACTGAGAACGATGCACCGATTGAAGTGCCAACCCACCAAGTTCCATTGCTCGGATGAAAGCTGGCCACGTCGTCTTTGTTGTCACCGTTGAAGTCGCCAACAACGTGATTTAGCCAACCTGTGTCCGTAGCGTAATCAGCCCAAACCGTGGTTGTAAATCCAGAGCCATTGGACAAGCTGATGTTCCAGTTCCCATTGCTATTCTGATAGTTGGCAATGTCGTCCTTTCCATCTCCATTGAAGTCGCCGACGTACTGGCTCCAGCCGCTATTGATAACGAAATCGGCCCACAAGGAAGTATCGAAGCCAAGTCCATTGGAAATGCTGACCCACCAAGTTCCGTTACTGGGGTGGAAGTTGGCGATATCATCTTTGCCATCTCCGTTGAAGTCTCCCACAAGCTGGCTCGACCAACCAGCGTCGGTCAAAAAGTCGGCCCAGACTTCCGTATCGAAACCAGATCCAGTCGACGTGCTAACCAACCATTTTCCGCCGACGTTTTCCTACGAGGCAAGGTCGTCCTTTCCATCGCCATTGAAGTCTCCGACAAGTTGCTTGGTAAAGGTCGGCATGTCTGCAAGCAGGTCATCCTCTGAACCACCGACAGTGTTCTCGCCTGATCCACCCATAGCGTACAAGCGGTCGCTACCAGCATCACCAAACAGTTGATCGCGACCTTGCCCACCGAACAACTCATCGTTGTCGCTCTCGCCGTGAAGGAAATCATCGTCAGCTCCACCGGACAGCATGTCATTTCCCGGTCCGCCCCAAAGCCGATCCATGCCTCCTCGACCGAGAATCCAATCGTCGTTACCTTCGCCAAATAGATGATCTTCGGCCGACCCTCCGACGATGAAGTCAATTCCGTCTCCACCATAGGCGTCCAATCCGATTTGTTTTTGGCTGGTGACATTGGTTTCAACCATGCGAATCTTATCATTTCCGCCTAGCGACTTAACTTCGACCAGAATCGTTTGTCCAAAAGGCAGTTGGCCAACCATTGCTCCACTTGCGTTCTTGATTTGGACATTTGCAATGGAGATTGTGCCATTGTTATTGCGAACTTCGATGGTGTCGTTGCCTGGAGTTCCCTCAACTTGAAGCACCTTACTGATCGGATCAAGGATGGCTGTGATATTGGCAGCCATCAATTTACGAGCTTCAAGATGTTCCAGTCTTAATTGAGTAACACCATCGCGTAGTTTGCTGGCTCTTGATTTCCGGAGCGTTCTGGTAAAAAGTTTCCGTAGCATTTCGTCAGATCCCTGATTTATTGGATACTTGAGTTTGTCTTGGCAATTCGCTCGGCCCCAGGTCCGTGCGATTCTTCTCTCTGCCAATCCAAGCGGAACGACGTTGTAGCCGTTACACTCAGCACAAAACTGAAACGCCCTCAAAGTGCAATAAACAGCGTTAACGATCTTTCCTCCGACGATGCTGGGCCACTGACGCATGAAATCAGTTGCGATCGTTTTCAGTTGAACTAGCCAAACGAACTAATTAGCAAATGTGAAAATGTTGCGATTTTTCATCATGTTTCGTTTGCACATCGTTTTCTGCGAGGTAAGTTTCTGCGGGTCAACAATGAAGTTATCGATTGTTGAAAAGAAACCGGGGAAACAATGATGAAGAAGCTTGGATTTTTAGGAGTGGTTATTCTTGGCTGTGCGGGCTGTGGACACGGATGGTTGCCATTCCGCCCATTTCATGGCGCAATGTGCCGAGACAATTGCGTCGAGCATGCACACTGCGATGGCTGCGCAGGCTATCCAGGCTATGCGAGCGATGGCGTAGTTACAGATCCATACATGGGTGGCGCTACAATTACTCAAGGTGCACAACCACCTATGACCAACATTCAGCCAGGCCGTTAATACAAGTCGGGTTCGGGGCACGACAACTTGGGGGAGTTGTCGCTGCGCTGCCTTTTGTTTGCTGAAATTGTTTTTGGACAACAAACGGCGGCCAGGCAAAATATCTGCAGCGTTGCCTAACACGAAGTTTCGCGTCGAATCCTCCACATGTTGGTCGAGGCACCCAAGGATTCGCGTTGCCTTCAAGGCTCGAACTATCATGTAAAAGGTGAACTGCGAGCGCTTAGGATCTGCTGCGCGTTCAGCCGTTGATCGTCAGAAATCTCGTTCAGGGCAGATTCAATGCGCAGATATTTCGCCTGATACCAATTCTTCTTTTGGTCACCTGCAATTCCCTATGCTTCGCGCAAGATGATTCAAAATCTTCTTCGGACGAGAAAAGCAAGTCTGAATTGAAATCGAAGTCGGACTCTAAGGCCGATGCACCGGAACTGTTAGAGTATTTTGCACCCGTAACCTATGAAATGGTCATCGGTGTTAACATCGCACCCGTCGACGGAAATCTCATTAGCACTCAAGCTCAAACAGTCTTTCCTATGGATTGGCCAGAGCAAAAAGTGACCATCGTCGAATCCAACATACCTGACGGAGTTCGACTGAATTGGCGTGATCTTCCCGGAAACAACAAGCAGATGTTGTTATTCGTGCCAGTTGTTACTCCTGGTCAACCACTGCAAGCCACGATTAAGGTTCGCATCGAAAAGACACATATTAAAGGTCCTGCCGACACAAACAAGTTGGTGATACCCAAACGTCCGCCGAGCAATATCAAGAATCTGTATCTCGGTTCAAGTCCTTACATTGATCCTGGAGTTTCGGAGATCAAAAAGGTCGTCAAGAAGATCAACGACAGCGATCCGCTCACCGATTGGAAGCGAGTCGAAATGTTGTACGACTGGGTGCGAGAGAACATCAGTTACGAAAACGGCGAGCTGAAATCGGTTGCCCAAGCACTTAAGGATCGCAAGGGCGATTGTGAGGAGATGACCAGTATTTTCGTGGCACTCTGCCGAGCGGCTCGAGTACCGGCTCGCTGCGTTTGGATTCCTAATCACTGCTATCCAGAGTTTTACCTTGAGGACGAAGAAGGCAATGGCTATTGGTTCCCATGCCAAGTTGCTGGAACAAGGAACTTTGGAAACATGCCAGAGTATCTTCCAATTCTGCAGAAAGGCGACCGCTTCAAGGTGCCTGAACACAAGGAACTGATGCGCTACATTCAAGATTATCTGAAGGCAGAAAAGAATGCAGGTCGACGCGATCCAAAGGTTGAGTTCATCAGGCAACTGCTAGGAGATGCTGCTAACTTCCGCGCGCCAGATCTTAATGGTGCTGAGAATAAGTAGCCCGTACACCCTCTGGCAAAGGTAGCTGTGAGCAAAGTATCTATGAGGAGGCATCGAGCCTGAAGAAAAGCCTGTCGCGGAGCGACGAGGTTACATTCGCCGGTGCGGAGAAGGGCATAGAGCAATTGGGGACAATTGCTCTACGTATTGAATTACCACCTTCTGGCGAAGGTAGCTACGAATGACCAACCACTGGCGAAGACGGCTACGAGGAGGTAGCTACGCTAACAACTTCATGACCGGTGAGCCGGCGTTGGCTACCTTGAAGGGACGATTGGTTGGCGAATGCACGATGGCTTCCAGCGAAAGTCCAAGTGCCGTAGCAACTGTAGCGTTCAAGTCCGATGGCGTTACTCCATCGCTTTCGACCGCAAAGCCAGCTTTGTCGCTAGTGCCATAGAATTGACCACCGTTAATGCCTGCTCCCGCAAGGAATCCTGAAAAGGCAGCAGGGTGATGATCACGTCCAGCGTTATAGTTGATCTCCGGTGTCCTACCGAACTCCGTCGTCAGCACAATCAAAGTTTCTGAAAGCAGCCCACGCTCGTTAAGATCTTTCATTAGATTCCCAACTGCTTGGTCCATAATCTGCGCGCGACGTGGTAATGTGTTTCCATCAAAAATCGCGCTGTGCATATCCCAGCCGCCACAGTTAACTTCCACACAACGAACGTCCGATTCGATCAAACGACGAGCCAACAAGCAACCTTGGCCGAAAGGATCGCGACCGTATCGATTGCGATCCTCTTCCTTCTCCAAATTCAGGTCGAAGGCTTTCAGTTCACCACTGGCCAGCAACGATGTCGCTTCGCTGTAGAAGTCGGTGTAGGTGCGAACACTGCGATCGTCGTACTTAGTTCGAAACTTCTTGTCGAACTTGTTGATCAGATTCAATCGAGCTTCAAACGATTGGCTGGTCAGGTATTCAGGAATCTTCGTATTCTCTAGTCCGCGATTGGGATCAGAAATAGGAAGCGGACTGTAGTTGGGATCAAGGAAGCCAGCACCAGGATGTCGAGCTGGAGCGGATATCAAAACTGTATCCGGCAGCGACTTACTTTTGCGACCAAGGTGTTTTTGCAACCAAGGTCCCATCGTTGGATGCTTTTCGGTTGCGATGGCTTCGTAGCTGGTCCGCATCAGGTACTCGCCAGCTTCGTGGTCTCCGGTCTGAGTACTCAATGATCGGACAACAGCCATCTTATCAAACTGTGCCGCCAACATAGGCAAGTGTTGACTGATTTGGCAACCTGGAACATTGGTCGCGATGGGGCGAGTTGAGCCCTGGTTCTCATGTCCTGGCTTCAAATCAAACGTGTCGATATGCGTCATGCCACCAGACATGAACAGATAGACTAATCGCTTAGCTTTGGTCTGTTTAGCGACTTCAGCAGCTTTCACAGCTCGATCTAACGTTGGAAAAATGCTTACACCCAGAGCAACTTGAGCGGCTCGTGAAACAAATCTCCGTCGATCCATTTCGTTGATTTTACGCAACAGTTCATTCATGTTATCGTTCCACAAAGCAGACTACTGGATGAAGAGAAACTCTCGAGTGTTTACCAACGACCAAACCACATTTCCGAAGCCCGGCAACCCTTTTTCTTTGACCTCAGCCAACGCTACTTCCATTTCCTCAGGATCGGGTGATCTACTGAGGACGGTTAGAAACGCAGTTCGCACGCCTTCAGCCGGGGAACTCTTGCGAGTGATGTTGTTGTAGATTGTCGAGTTCTTTTCGAGCAACATGTGAGTCACGGGCCCATTGAACATGAACAAGATCTGAGGCACAGAGCCAGAAGTTGACGAGGCTGAAATTAACTCGCGATCCGACTGTCCGAAGACTCGCAGGAAGTGATTGGCAGGAACTGGCTGGGGTAGTTCAGAAGCTTTGGCTAGCAGCTCGCCGCGATATCGATACTTCGATTGAATTTGTCCTATCTGGCCTTCGATTTGATTAGCCTTGCGATCCTCTTCCAAAATCTCCATCGCTGAGGCTTTTTCCAAGTTAACTGCAAGCGGTTCCGTTCTCATGGTGGCAGGTTGCTCGTGATATTCGACCTCGTCAACTGCCAGCGTGACGAATGAATCCCAGGCTTGCTCTGCAGTCATGCGTCGCATTACTGGTCCAGGGAAGTGGTAGCGATCGGTACCGGCGATATCGATCGAACTGCTCTGACGTTGATAGGCTTCGGTATTCAACAGAATTCTGACATATTCCTTCATGTTGAAATTGATCCGCTTCATGGTCGATTCCAGGTATTCCATCAGCTCCGGATTTTCGGGTTTGGAATCGTCCATCAAGTCATCAACAGGCTCGAACTGCCCCGCGCCGAACACTTGCTTCCACAATCGATTGGAAATTGTCTTAGCGAATCGAGGGTTATCCTTAGATACAACCCAACGAGCAAATGCTTTGCGAGGCGGTTCACCTGGTTTGATGTCTGCTGCTGGACCAAACAGAGTCTTTGGAGCTACGACCTCGCCGGGCTTGCCATTGCTGTACTGATAGTCCTTTGGCAAAGTGATCTTTCGCTCTTGATCGTTGATCAGCCGCATGTTGACGTTGATCATGCGATTGAATCGATACGAATTGTTACGGCGATCCTCTTCTTCTTGAACGATGCCGGAATACTCGTCTTGAAGTCGTTTGTTGGGATCTTCTGGAAAGAACCGCTTGTCACCGCCGTAAGTGCCGTTTGTCGTTCCAAATGTGAACGCAGCAATCTCATAGAACTCCCGCTGAGTCCAACGATCAAACGGATGATCATGGCATTGAGCACAACCGATCCGAGTGCCTAAGAAAATACGGACCGTGTTATTCATCACATCCAGCGGCATACCTGGATCGCGCTGGAAATATCCTGTTGCTGGATTATCCCAAATCAAGCCATCCGCAATGAGCATCTCGTAAACCATTTTGTTCCATGGTTTGTTCTCTGCCAAAGATTGCTTCAACCATTGTCGGAAGGGCTCGCCTCGAACGTCGTTGCTGAGAGTATCTTTGTATCGCAGTACGTCTGCCCAATAGTTGTAGAAGTGGCTAGCGTAACCCTCGCCGCTGAGCAGTTCGTCGATAAGTTTGGCCCGCTTGTCTGGATCTTTTGAACCTAAGAACTTCATCGTTTCGCGGTAGGAAGGAATCGAGCCGGTAACATCCAAATACACTCTGCGAAGAAATTGTTCGTCCGAGGTTTTTTGATTGGGCTTAACATTGCTCTTCTTCAGCCCGTCCAGAACGAGTCTATCGATATCCGCGGCCATTTTCTTGACGGCCTCAACAGCTTGTGGCTTGGACTCGACTGGTTTGCTCTTCACGATAAACATAGGCGGACGTTCTTTTTCCTTGTCCTTATCTTTGTCATCTTTCTTCTTCTTCGAATCCTTTTTCTCAGGCTCTTTTGGCGCATACTCTTTAGCCTTGGCAGCATCTGCGAGAGCTTCTTCTTCCTTGCCCAGTTTGCGATAGGCGGCCGCGCGAGCTTGAAGAGCTTGATAATTCTTGGGATTTTCGTCGATAACTCGCGTGAACTCCTTCACAGCTCCGAATAGTCTTTCTTGCCCTGTAGAGCCGCTCCGCGCGCAGCAGCAGCACAACCTCTTGTCCAGGAACTTCTGCTGCAGCTCTATCGAGAACATTGATAGCTTCAGCATATCGTTCTCGTATGACCAACTGTTGCGACTTGAGGACGTAGGCACGTACACAACGAGGATCTGAACGTAGGGCCGCTTCGAGGTCATTCTCAGCTTGTATTGCATTCTTGTTTGCTGCCATCAGAATGGCTCTATCGCAAAGTGCTTCCGCCAAGTTAGGTTGCATCTGCAAGGACTGTTCCAAATCCTTCAGTGCTTCTGGCAGCTTCTTCTTGTTGATTTGAGCGCCCGCGCGTCGCTGGAAAGCTAACGCGCACTTCGCATCCAATTCGATGGCTTTCGTTTGATCATTGATGCACTGATCGAAATTGTCCTTGTTGGCATATGCATAGCCGCGATGGCTGTACGCTTCGGCAGACTTTGCATCGATTCCAATCACTCGATTGTAACTGTTGATCGCTTTGTCCCATTCGCGTCTCGCTAGGTAGGCACGACCTCGATTCATGTGGCAATCGACGTTGTCGTACTTTTCGAGCGTTCCGAGATACGCGCTATCAACGGCTGGCAAATACTTGCCTTGTTCATAGAGCGAAAAAGATTTAGCCGCGTAGGCTTGGCTTCGATAGTTTTGAGCGTCGCGATCTCGATTTGGCTGCGACAGCGCTGCGTCGAATGCCTCGATAGCTTTGTCGAACTGCCGCTGAGCATTGAAAGCTCGGCCGCGAATCACATGTGCCAGCGCGGACTTATCGTCCACCTTAACGGCCTCGTCCCCAGTGTCCAAAGCTTGATCGAATTTCCCATCGCGGATCAATTGATTTGCACGATCGGCTAACGATTCGATTTGAACAACTTTGGGATCGCGTTTTTCCTCTTGTTGTGCTGCTCCAGAGGATGGCGGTTGAGCAAGTGAAAAATCTGAAGAAAGGTTTAGAGTTAACGTGGCAAACAGTAGCGCAAACCAGAATCGATGCATGGGAACGCCCTTATCCAGTGTCCTACGGAAGGTTGCGATATAGCCACAAGCTGTGGCGCAATGAGGGAAGGATTTGCAACGAGCAGCTTAAAAAAGAAAAGAATTCAAAGATTTTAATGTAGCGAAACAATGCTCCATTGTCAAATTTTTGAGGTAATCGACAATCTGTCAGTTAACTTGACAACGAGCGTTTTCCGGGATTTGAGATGCGCCCGATTCCCCGATAGACGAGCTTTTTACGAACGGATTGCGATGAGTTCAGGTCTACTTGCTTTGCTGGATGACATTGCCGCCATTGTGAAAGTGACTGCAGGCTCCTTGGATGATGTTGCGGCTCAGGCTGTGAAGGCCAGCAGTAAAGCCGCCGGGGTAGTTATCGACGACGCCGCAGTGACCCCGAAATATGTAGTTGGACTCTCGCCATCACGTGAAATTCCGATTGTCTGGAACATCGCCAAAGGCTCTCTCAAAAACAAGCTGATCATCCTGCTGCCTGCAGTTCTTGTTCTGGGAACATTAGCTCCTTGGGCTGTAGGACCGTTGTTGGCCATAGGCGGAGTTTTTCTTTGCTTCGAAGGCTATGAAAAGATCCACCATGCCATTCACCGCTACCTTCATCCTGTTGAGGAGATAACCGACGAATCTATTGAGCCGATGACCCCCGAGCAGCTTGAGACAGAGAGAACTTCCAGTGCCATTCGAACCGATTTCATTTTGTCAGCCGAGATCATGGCGATTTCTTACCACGTAGTTCAAAAAGAAGACTTGTGGATACAGATCGTGAGCCTAATCATCGTTGCCGTACTTATAACCGCCGGAGTTTACGGCTTTGTGGGCCTAATCTTGAAGGCAGATGATTTAGGCTTGCGACTAGCTCGGGATAAAAATCACTCGATCATTCAGAATCTAGGTCGAAGTTTAATCAAAGGAATGCCTCTACTGTTGAGCATTCTCAGCTTCGTCGGTACGGCTGCTATGCTGTGGGTTGGCGGTGGCATCATCATTCACAACAGTTTTCACTTCCTGCATCATCTTTTGGATTGGCCTGTAGAGAAGTTGCAGGTCGATGGCTTTGGTAAATGGCTAGTTGAGTCTTCCATAAGTTTGGTTTTTGCAATTTTGGTTGGCTTCCTGACCGTCTTGGTGATTGGGTTAATTGCTAAGCTTCGTGGAAAACCGAGATTTGCTCAGTAGTTGCTCAATTTAGTCGCCTCCGTACCAACCACGTTTCTTCCTTTGATATTCGGCTTAGCGTAGAAGCCATTACCTCCAATGAATTTGCCTACCGGGAGGCCGAAGCGTTTGGACCCTCCCGCGCGCTGCGCGCGCTGAGGCTGGCGAACGACCGCTAAATCTAATTCGCGGGCAGGGTCGCAAGGTGCGCTGATAAAAAGTCGGTCATAAAACCCACTCAACGGGTTATGCCAGTATAGTTTTTTGTTGCGCGAAGTATGTCGTGAAACGTTGTTTCACCTAGCAAAAAAAAGGATGCTCTCGCGTGTATGCAACGTATGCGCGCAACGAGGATTTCAGCGGCGATTCAAAGTTTTTATCAGCGCAGCGCGCGGGGCGCGCGGGTGGGTCCGTCAACAGCTACGTAAACCTCTGCGCTCAAGTCCGAAGCATGTTCTTCGGACGCTCTAAAACGGTCCGCTACCGGCGATCACCGAGAATTGTCGTTTTTTTGCTTGTTACGGCCTACGAGTTAGGGAATTCTGGCGAATCCCACTATAGCTACTTTGCAAACTGTAGGTCGCTAAGCTTCACCGTTTTTCTTACGCGGCCGCGGCCTGTCATGTCGTGGATGCGGAAGGTTATCGTCGGCGAGGGAACCGCGTTCCAGTTGATTTCAATCATACCAAAATGAAAGTCGGGGCAAGCATTACCAATTCGATTTCGATTTGGCTCGATCGATTCCCAATCGCGGTTGAGCCCGCTGGCCGTCAGGTCATATAGCGGATAACAGCCGGGAGCTCGCAGCGCGGACAGTTCACCCCAATGCACATCACCACTAATGAAGATCACCCCAGAGGCTCGCGTGCTTTTGATCAAGTCGACCATCTTGGTCAGTTCACGAGGAAAGTTCGTCCAGGATTCAAAGCCGTTGTATTCGTGTGAAAATTGAATACTGCTACATATCAGCCTGACGTCAGCGGGCTCCTTCAGTTTTTCCTCAAGCCATTTCCACTGAGTCTCACCGAGGATCGATTTGGTTGGATCGGTGTCGGGCAAATAGTCATTCTTCCATGATGGCAGGGGATTTTTCATTGGTGGATCGCGAAATGTTCGGGAGTCCAACACGATCACATGCAAAGCCTTGCTCAGCTTTTCGTCCTTGAACCAATAGTCGGTGTAGATGCCCTCGCGCTGACGTCGTAGAGTCTGCGGCTGTTCGTTCCAGAACTTGAGAAAGATCTCTTTGGACTCTTTGCGAAATGGATACTCTTTGCCCGCGTCATTAGCTCCGTAATCATGGTCATCCCAGGTGGCGATCGTTGGCACATTGGCTCGAAGTTTTTGAAACTCCGGCTTCGCATTCATTTTGGCGTACTTAGCCTCGAGCACCTTCATGTCGTTGGTATCACCGTAAATGTTGTCGCCCAAGTAGACGAACAACTGCGGATTCCATTGCACGACAGTTTCAAGTATCGGCAATGGTTCGTCTTGAGTTTGGCAGGAACCAAAAGCAATGCGAGTGATCAACGAGTTGCTTTGGGGAGCCGGCGATGGTGGGCTAAGCGGCGACAAGTCGCCGGTCGGCTGCTGAGCATAAAGCCGAGCATCATTTGCTGCTCCAAGGAAGCTCGCGGCTATCGCAACGAGGGGAAAAATCGCAACTGACCAAGTTGATGAACGATGACAAGTTGACATGATGACTCGCAGTTGAAAATCTCGATTGGGTTAAAAGCGAGGTAGACTGTCAAACTTGATTCAAAACAATCTGCGCTCTAATTGTCGTCCTTCAAATCAGACTCGTTGATCGTCTTAAATCCCTTCGAGGCTAACACATCTAAGGCCAACTCTGGATTGTCGACCATAATAGCCACAGCCGGTCGAGAGCCTTGAACCATGATTAGCGGATAGGCCTGCACGATGTTGATTTCGGCGGAGAGCAGCGCTGAGCAAATTTGCAAGAGCGGTTGATCGCTGTTGGGCAGTTCCACTCCGATCAGATCGCTTTCGATCATAGCCAAGCCAGCGCGTTCCAAGATCTCTCGGCCACGCTCAGGGTCACTCACTAAGAAGCGAACGAAGGCGCATTCCGCCGAGTCGTTAATCGACAGCGCGACGATACGAATGCCAGTGCCTTCAAATCGACGAACGACTTCCAACAGTTGACCAACTCGATTTTCCAAAAACACGGTAAATTGTCGAATCGTCGGATAGTCACGACCTCGAGCCGTTAGAAAATCTGTGTGAGATCCTGCTCCACTACTCATCGAACTTTCCTCGTTGGTCAAACAAATCAGGCGGAGCCTGAATGACAGGCGTTACTTTTCTTTCTAGTAACTAGTTTGGGCTATCAGCGAACCGCCGTGAGAGCCTAATAACTAGCTACGGCGATCCACGAAAAGCTGCGAAAACTATAGCAATTTGTTGACCTTTTGACAAACTGGCCAAGTGGTTATCCTAGGGCGAACGGCGAAAACAAGCTCGAATTCGCCTGATTTTTATCGAACTGCTCTACTCCAAAGCAATTGAACTAACTCCAAAGCAATCGGCTCAGCCATGCAACACTCGATCGATATTCGCGTCCAGTACAACGAAACCGATGGACAAGGCCGAGTCCATCATGCTCAGTATTTGAATTATCTTGAGCGTGGTCGTGTGGAGTTGATGCGAAGTATCGGGCACAGCTACCGCGATTTCGAGGCTACTGGACTGATGCTGGTGGTTGCCGAACTGAACATTCGTTATTTGGGTGCAGCCTGCTTTGACGACATCTTGCGTTTGACCACGCGCGTCGTTCGCACTCGTGGAGTGCGAATCGAACATGGCTATGAACTGGTTAAGCTCGACCCTGCAGGCGAGCCGACCGAGAAGATTGTCGAGGCCCAAACGACGATCGCTTGCATCGATCGTCAAGGCAAGGTGACTCGTCTGCCTGATTATCTGCGCGGGTGAGGAGGAAGGATTGTTTAGCCGTCAGCCGGAGGCGTACGCTTTTCCTTTACGATAAGCCGCCCGAGTGCCACTGGAGAGCGTCAGCGAACCAGTGTCTATCGAAGCTAAACTGCATGCAGTTGAGTTCGTGGGTTAAGCTAGTTTTTGGCCCCTAGAGAATCGCCCAAGTAACCAAATAGCGATCTACTTCACACTGGATCATGCGCCAGTTCGACAACATAGAATACTTCGAGAGTTCGTTGCACTCAATCAATCGATTTGGATAACACGACTCAACCGCAGTTATCAACTCCTTCGATCACACTGGTTCGCTAATGCTCACCAGTGGCACGCGGGCGGACTCAAGCGTACGCCTTCGGCTGACGGCTAAACAAACACGGCTAAACGAACTACGCGCCGTACTTGCCCATGCGTCCAGCATTGGAAAGCGCGAGTAGCATTAAATACTGAGCCTCGAACTGTCCCAAACCACCGGTGATGGCAGAGGTTTCATTGAAGGTTGTTTGAGGGTCGGGTCGGCAGCAATCCGATACCAATAATGTCGGCACTGGATGCCAACTATGACTCTTCAAATAGGATGGCGTCGAGTGGTCGCCGGTTACGATAAACACGGTTGGTCCGAGTGCTGTAATCGCTGGCAAGCTTGCATCCAACTCTTCGATCCGCTTTACCTTCTCTGCGAAGTTGCCATCTTCTCCGGTACTGTCGGTGTACTTGTAGTGCATGAAGAAGAAGTCGTAGTCGTTCCACTTTTCTTTCAATACTTGAACTTGCTCTTCCAACGTTGAAGCTTTGCCAACGATGTCCATGCCAACCAAGCTGGCTAGGCCCTTGTACATCGGATAGACGGCGATAGCAGCGGCTCGCAGTCCGTAGACCTCTTCGTAGGATGGCAGTTCAGGTCGAGCTGCAAAACCTCTCATCGTATGAAAGTTGGCCTTCTTCTCGCTCTTGAGAATCTCTTTAGCTTGACGCAAGAACTCCTTTGCGATCTGTGCAGTCTTTTGACTCGCAGCATCGGTGGCAACAGGATCTAGAGGTAGTACGCCAACGGCTTGTGGATCTGTGTCCTTCACATTACCGCCCAAGCCTTCGCCGCGAAACACAACCACGAAGCGGTGCTCTTTCACTGGCTCGACAAAAATCTCGACGCCAGGAATTTTGATCTGTCGCAACGAGATCGCCAGCGGTGCACTCTCATCGGAAGATATTCGGCCCGCGCGACGATCGGTGATCTTGCCCGAGCTGTCGATCGTACAAAAGTTGCATCGGATGGCCACGTCACCAGGCTTCATCTGAAAGCCGATTCCGGTAGCTTCCAAGGCACCTCGACCGATTTGATACTTCAGCGGATCGAAACCGAAAAGACCCAAGTGACCAGGCCCAGAACCTGGTGCTATACCTGGCTTGACCGGAATGGAAAGTCCTTGAACACCTTTGGTTGCTAGTGAATCCAGATTGGGAGTATTGGCCGTTTCTAGCTCTGTCTTCCCGCCCGGCTGCATCGGCAAGCCACCCAATCCGTCGGCGACCAACATGATAATCTTCGAGTCGTTCTTAACCTGCAGTTCACGAGTCAGTACGTGCATGTCCATTTAGGGTAGCTCTTTGTTGAGATAAATTCGTTTTTGGTTTCTAAGGTGTCAAATTATGCCATTTGGAGCTAAATCGAGTAGGTCTAATCGAGCTATTCAAACAGATTGATGTCGGTCCAAACGCCGCTGGATGAACCACGCAACAGAGTAGCGAACCAGACTCGCCGCGTTCTAGCAAAAGCACCGCTTTCCGATTAGGATAATGGCGACTTTTTCAGGTCGCTTAACGGCCTCCCGCCACTGTTTCCCTCCTCGTTAAGGTGATTGCGATGTCCTTTGCATCCGCCCTGCGCGCGATCGTGTGCGCAAGTGCTTGTTTGTTGGCTAGCGTTTCTATTGCTCAAGACTCTATCGAAAAAACACCACACTGGATTTGGGCAGGAAAGTCCAAGGACGATGCTTCTGTCGCTTTGCGCACCGTATTCGAATTGAAGTCGGGCATCAAGCAAGCCGTGTTGATCGGGACCGCGGACAACAAATGCCAGATTGCGGTCAACGGCAAGAACGCGATCAAAGGCACCGCTTGGGAGCAATTGAACACTGCCGATGTTACTAGCAGCGTTAAGCCCGGCAAGAATGTCATCGCTATTAATGCGACCAACGAAGGCGGTATTGCTGGTGCACTGGCCTACATGGTGGTGCGATATGAAGATGGCTCGCGAACAGAAGTCGCCACCGATGATTCATGGAAAGGTGCTGAGAAGCCTTCCGAAGGTTGGCGACAAGCCGACTTCAACGATTCTGCCTGGAGCAAAGTTGAAGTGCTGGGCAAGATCGGCGGACAAGGTTTAGCGTGGAGTCAAGCAGTCAATCTTACAGCTCTTCAAGAAGCAGCTCGCGGTGGCGATGCTGGCGAATACGTGCCACATGTGGCTGAAAATGCCAAGGTTCCCGAAGGCTTCAAGATCGAAAAGATCTACAACGTTCCACGCTCGATGGGTTCTTGGGTTTCAATCACAGTTGATCCCAAAGGCCGACTAGTAGCCTGTGATCAAGGTGGTGCAGGATTGTATCTGATCACTCCAGGCGTCAACGGACAGCCCACAAAGGTTCAAAAGATGCCAGTGTCACTGTCGGGCGCACAAGGCTTGCTGTATGCATTCGACGCATTGTACGCAGTAGTAAACGGTGGACCTGGATCAGGTCTGCATCGTTTAACAGATACCGACGGAGACGGACTTGCAGACAAAGACGAGCACTTGATGCATATCGATGGTGGTGGGGAACATGGTCCGCACGCTGTCGTTCTGTCGCCCGATGGTAAGTCACTCTATGTTTGTGCTGGTAATCACACCAAGCTCCCCAAGATTGTTGACAGTAAGACTCCGCAGAATTGGCAAGAGGATCACCTATTGCCACGTCGCTGGGATGCCAACGGTCATGCTGCTGGCATTCTGGCTCCAGGTGGTTGGATCTGCAATGTTGATCCAAACGGCAAGAACTGGTCGGTGTATAGCATGGGCTATCGCAATGAATATGACATTGCTTTCAACGCTGATGGAGAACTGTTCAGCTACGACGCTGATATGGAATGGGACTTTGGTTCTCCCTGGTATCGTCCAACTCGAGTTGTTCACGCTTCGAGCGGCAGTGAGTTCGGCTGGCGCAGTGGTACAGGCAAGTGGCCCGAATATTACGAAGACTCACTGCCACCAGCCATGAACATTGGTCCAGGCTCTCCGGTCGGCATATTGTTTGGTTATGGAGCCAAATTCCCGGCTAAGTATCAAAAGCGTTTGTTCATTCTGGACTGGACCTACAGCACGATCTACTCAGTGGAACTCTCGCCCAACGGATCGACTTATAAAGGTAAGTTCGAAGACTTCGTAACGGGTTCGCCTCTTCCGATGACCGATGCAATCGTTGGCAAAGATGGAGCCTTCTACTTTGCGGTGGGTGGTCGAGGAACTCAATCGGCTGTTTACCGAGTTACCTATGTCGGCAGTGAATCGACCGCCCCCGTCGATGCCACCAACAAGCTTGGGGCTGAAGATCGAGCGATCCGACACAGCTTGGAAAGGTTCCATGGCACCGAGGCTTCGCAAAAGGTCAGCGAGGCCGACATGAAGCTGATTCTCAAGCACTTGGGCAGCGAAGACCGCTTTATCCGCTTTGCAGCTAGAACCGCTCTTGAATTCCAACCAACGAGCAAGTGGCGAGAGCAAGCTTTGAAGATCGGTGAGCCACGTGCGGCGATCTCAGCGATGGCGGCGCTAGCTCGACAAGGTGACGCCAAGGACTTGGATGCGATCGCCACCAAGCTAATCAGTCTACCCCACCAAGATCTGGATGAGCAGTCGAAGTTGGCTGCTCTCAGAACGATGCAAGTCGCTTTGGCTCGCCGAGCTGAAAGCGGTACAACACTTTCTCCGCAGGTTCGTGAACGCGTGCTCAATCTGCTCGAAGCCGTTTACCCAACGGGTTCGTACCCAATCGATGCCGAGATGGTTCAACTGCTAGTCAAGCTGGATTCGCCGGTAGTTGTCGAACGAACGTTGGCGATGATGAAGGAGTTTGGGCCTGAGCCGATTCCTGAATGGGGATTTTTGGTAGCTCGTAATGAGAGTTACGGTGGAACGATCGGCAAAATGCTGGAGAACATGCCGCCAGTTCGAGGAATTCATTTTGCGTTCGTGCTTCGCAATGCGAAAACTCCTTGGACTCTCGATCAACGCAAGCAGTACTTCAACTTTTTGATCGAAGCGTCGAAGAAGCCTGGCGGAAACAGTTTTGCAAAGTTCCTAGATCAATTCCGCGATGACGCGATCGCTAACTGCTCTGCGGCAGAAAAGGTTGTGCTAGACGATCTGATCAATCGCTCGTTGGCTGCACCCGCCTTTGAATCGACTCCACCCAAGGGACCTGGCCGCAAGTGGACTACCGCGGACGCGGTTGCTGAACTGGGCGAGAAGCTTAGCAAGCGCAATCATGCTGCTGGTCGCAATTTGTTCCACGCAACAACCTGCTCGAAATGCCATCGACTAGCTGGTGAAGGTGGAGCGATCGGGCCAGACCTCTCGACGGCTGGCAAAAAATTCTCGCTTACGGACTTAATGGACGCCATTGTTGAACCAAGCAAGGCTATTTCCGACCAGTACGGATCACACCAAGTGCTTACATCGAGTGGAACAGTACTGATTGGTCGCGTGGTTGAGATTGGCGATCAAGTTCACGTCTACACGGCTGATGCTAACGCCAAGCCTGTTGTACTCAAGAAGAGCGAGGTCGACGAGATGACTCCTTCAAAGGTTTCGCAAATGCCAACCGGCTTGGTCGATAACTTGAGTACTGAAGAGTTGAAGGACTTGGTGGCTTACATTATTGCTGCAGGTGACCAGCGTAACGCGGTCTACAAGTAGTTTGTAACAAATAGTAGTTGTGAAACTATCGATCCAATTCAAAACAAGGAACAGCAAATGTTGCGTCGATTTATCGCTTCAGTGCTCGTACTTCTCGTAGCGGGCTCAATTGCTCAGGCACAGAACCCAAAGCCGATCAAAGCGTTGCTTGTGATCGGTGGTTGTTGCCACGACTACAACGGTCAAAAGGACCTAATTGTCGAAGGCCTAAAACAGCGAACTTACATTGAAATCGATGTGGCCTATGATTCCGACAAATCCACGTCGCATATGAACCCAGTCTACGAACAAGAAAACTGGTATGAAGGCTACGATGTGATCATTCACGACGAATGCAGTTCCGATGTGAAAGACTTGAAGACCATCGAGCGAATTTTAGCGCCTCACAAAAAGGGAGTTCCGGCTGTGTTACTACACTGCGCGATGCACAGCTACCGCAGTGAAGGCTATCCCGAGGTCACGCCGTGGTTCGAATTTTCCGGCGTACAATCGACCGGACATGGTCCACTCAAGCCGATCGAAATCAGCTTTCAAAAGGCTGCAAGCCCGATTCTGGAAGGCTTAGCCGATTGGAAAACGATCAACGAAGAGTTGTACAACAACAGCGCAGGCAAGCCCCTAAGTACCGCGACTGTGCTGGCCAAAGGAAAGCAAGTCGTTCCCACGAAAGAAGGCGAGCGAACTGACGAAGCCGTCGTTGTATGGACCAACAAATACAAGGATGGCACTCGTGTCTTTGCTACAACTCTGGGGCACGCAAATGACACCGTTGGAGACGCTCGATACTCGGAACTTGTAACTCGCGGACTGCTCTGGTCGTGCGATAAGCTGAATCCAACATACATGAAGGTTAGAAAGTAGCTGCGCTCGCCAGAGTGTGGATGCTGCTCTCCTGTTCCTGTTCCTGTTCCTGTTCCTGTTCCTGTTCCTGTTCCTGATCGTAATCGTAATCGTAATCGCTCTTCCGCCAAGAACCGAAAAGCTGGCACGATTAGGAGCACGACTGCGCTGAGCACGAGCAAGAGAAACGACTTCTGACTAACTTTTTGGTTCCCTCCTGTTCAATTCTCTGTGCGTTAGCCTCTCTGTGGTTAGCTCGAACGAAGAGATGTTTAACTCTGAACTTGTTAGTCTGCGCGCGGGTGCGCTGTTTAAACGCAGCTTAGAACTTCACCTTTTGCGCAGGTAGCTACCAGGTGGCCAAGATCTTCCACTTTCTGGCGAAAGTAGCTACGAGGTGGCTTACGCTCGGGGATGAAACTGACGGTGGACTCGCTTCAATCTCGACGAATCCACCGAGGTGTAAATCTGAGTGGTTTGAATGCTGGCATGGCCAAGAAGCTCTTGAATTTGCCTTAGATCTGCTCCACCAGCCAGCAAGTGCGTTGCAAAGCTGTGTCGCAAAGTGTGTGGACTGACGTTCGGATCGATCTCGGCGCGGAAGGCATAGCGTTTCACCAACTCCCAGATCGCTTCTCGGCGTAGTCGCTTTCCGGTTCTCGATAGTAACAGCCAAGGACACTGATCGGCTGGCTTAGCGTCGATGAGCTGTGGGCGCAACTCGTTTAGATACTGCTTGATGGCTTGCTGTGCGGTCAGGCCAATGGGGACCATTCGTTGTTTGGACCCTTTTCCCTCAACCAAGCAGTACCCCTCGTCGAGATGAATATTGGCCAGTAGTAGATTGGAGACTTCGGAAACTCGACAGCCCGTGGCATACAGCAGTTCGAGTAGAGCTCGATCGCGTTGCCAAAAGGTATCGACGCGACATGGCGCGGTGAGGAACGTATCGACGGCTGCCGGTGTGATGGCCTTGGGGATGCGTTGCCAAACGGTCTGCGTGTGTAGCAACTCAGACGGGTTGTCTTGAATGACTCCTTCCAGTTGCAAGTATTTGAAGAAGATGCGAGTGGCAACGATGTTTCGAGAAATGCTAGTGGCGGCCAACTTCTGCTGTTGCAGCGAGGCGATATATTCGCTTAAGTCCGCCAGCTTCAACTTGGGCAATTGTTTACCAGCGGCCCACTCTTGCAATTTGCGCAGATCGCGACCGTAGGCCAGAACTGTATTTTCGGCCAAGTGACATTCGGAACGAAGGTAGTCGGTGAAGCGCTGGAACCAGTTCGTCGATTGATTGGGCTCGGCTGGCTTAGGAGCTGCCGCACCGCTTTCTCGAAGCTTTCGAAGTTTGCTCGACATCGCAATAGCGCCGATTCGTGTTGGAGGAGCCGTTGCCGACTGCCGTAACACGCTGACACTCGTTACGGCCTACCTAATACACCACAATGCCGTAACGGCGCAAACGCTTGTTACGGCCAACTTGAACTTCCTACATTCAAGAATGCCCTTTAAATCGACACATTGGCTTAATCCGAGCGTGAAAATCGGTCCGATTTAGCTTGTCTTCCGGTCGGGTTCGGCTTGAAAACAACAGTGCCTGTCGTCACCATCTATGACGGTCAGTAAGACTGTAAGGCATGCTTGGGTGGTTCGTAGATTTGAAGCTACTCAGCCCTGCCCTTCTTAGCCTGGGAAACGAAAAAGTCGATTGGAGTCGATTAATGAAGATTTTGGTTATTGGTGGATCCGGCTATGTTGGCTCGCACACCGTTCGGAAACTGATCTCTTGTGGGCACGATGTCCTGGTTTATGACAACCTATCCCGAGGTCATGCCGAATGTGTTCCGGCTGAGATGCTCATTCTAGGCGAACTAGGCGATCGTGCGAAACTAACTCGCGTGATGAAAGATCATGGCATCGAAGCCATAATGCACTTCGCAGCCTATGCACTAGTTGGAGAATCGGTTGCTCAGCCCGCAATGTACTACCAGAACAATGTAGTAGCGACCCTGGAGTTGCTCGAAGCGATGCGAGCCAGTGGAGTATGGCGAATTGTCTTTTCGAGCACTACAGCCACCTATGGTCAACCAGAAAAAATTCCGATTGCCGAATCAACACTTCAATTGCCTATCAACCCCTACGGCTTCACCAAGCTGGTCATCGAACATGCGTTGACGGACTACGCTGCTGCTTATGGATTCGGCACGGCTGCTCTACGCTACTTCAACGCAGCAGGAGCCGCTCCCTCGGGCGAAATTGGCGAAGATCACGATCCAGAAAGCCATTTGATTCCAATCGTCTTACAAGTAGCTCTTGGACAGCGTGAACATGTGGGCGTGTTTGGCAACGACTATCCCACGCCGGATGGAACTTGTATTCGTGATTACATCCACGTCGAGGACTTGGCCGACGCCCACTTGCGAGCCTTAGGTTTAATTGAACCTGGTTCGAACCTGCAAATGAACTTAGGCACCGGAAAAGGTCATAGCGTTTTGGAGGTAATTCAAGCTTGCCGCGAAGTGACGGGTCATCCTATTCCGGCCATTTATCAGCCACGACGGCCCGGTGATCCGGCAGAGTTAATCGCTGATAGCAGTTTGGCCCAACGTGTACTGGGTTGGAAGCCTCACTATGTTTCTATCAAATCGATCGTAGAGACGGCCTGGAAATGGCATCTAAGCCATCCAAGGGGCTATGCCAGCGGGAACACGGCCAATTCGATAAAGAGTTAGTTAGAGTCAAACGGACGAAGCGGAGCAGGCATGCAGGAGATCATTGTCGAAAAGCCGTACCAATTTCAACCGCCTTTTCGACGCAACATCTATCCTTGGTTACTTCAGCGACTGCGATTGGTAGACCGCTTTTTATATCGATTTGAAGGCGTCGAGTCCTATGAGCTTCGAGGAATTGATCACCTGAAGGAATCCTTACGCCAAGGCGCAGGCATCATCCTGGCTCCGAATCATTGCCGCTATGCAGATCCAATAGCCATGGGCTGGCTGGTTCGCCCACTTGGCATCTACATTTACGCGATGGCGAGTTGGCATTTATTCAATCAGCACCCAATCCAATCCCTGGCAATTCGGCTGGCCGGCGGCTTCAGCGTGAATCGTGAAGGCATCGATCGACAAGCCCTCGATATGGCCGTGAATTCCATCGTTGACGGTCATCGGCCTCTAGTGATCTTTCCCGAAGGCACTGTATTTCGCAATAACGATCGCTTGCAGCCCTTACTCGATGGAGTCGCATTCTTGGCTCGAACTGCTGCCAAGAAACGTGCAAAACTTGGCAAGCCACACACGGTCATTCACCCTATTGCAATCAAATATCTCTTCAAGGGAGACGTGGTAAAGTCGATTACTCCAGTCGTTGAAGAGATTGAAAGTCGACTTGCTTGGTTCCAACCTATCTGCCGACAGTACTCCATGATTGATCGAGTCAAGCGTCTGAGTGAGGCATTCTTGGCCACTAAAGAACTGGAGCACATGGGTCAAGCTGGTTCAGGCGAATTGGCTGAACGTCGAGCTACGTTGGTTGAGTTCCTAATTGGTGAGACCGAAAAACGCTGGATCGGACAAGCAAGCGAAGGCGAGCCGATCATTCCGCGAATCAAAGCACTGCGGTTACGTATCGTGCCTGAGTTACTGGCTTCTGCGGAATCGCAACAGCAACTGATGCGATGCGAGCTGAATCGACTTTACGTGGCTCAGCAGATTGCTTCCTATCCGAACGACTATCTCGACTCGCCAGTTACAAACACGCGTTTACTTGAAACAGTCGAACAGCTTGAGGAGGATATCTGGGACCGCGCGAGAATCCATCGACCGTTGCACGCGGTCATCGAAGTTGGCCAACCTATTGAAGTGACCGACGCGAAGCCAGCCAAGGGTGAAACTGACCCAATTTTGGTTCAGTTAGAAATGAGACTTCGAACGATGCTTGATCAACTCGCTCAGGAAGCTGAAGTCATCGATTCCATCAGTTGAGCCGTCTCGAGATCCTCCTTGGGGATTTGTGCGAGATTGGCAACTGCACTCTCGGATTCCGGTTTTGTAGCAGATTGCGACTTGGTTAATCGCAATTCTTCGATTAGATCTCGCTGCTTTTGAAGAGCCATATGCAACGAGAGGATTTGGTGCTGCAGATTGTTGACTGGGCCCGTGATTTCATGCAGGTAGTCATCGGTACGTAACACAAGCGGCGTGCAGTTTGGATTCTGCATTAGCTTGGCAAGTTGCTGCCGGACTCGACCGATCGGACCTGTGAAAGCATGACTGGTGCGAATGATGTCATAAATCACCAGTGGAAGAAGCAGACAAACGCTAGGTGCCCAAGGAGCAATCTTTCCAAGCCAGGCTTGCAAGTGCTCAGCATAGGTCCAGTCCGGATGATCGCAGTATTGGGTTACCGCTATTCCAATTCCAAAGAAGAGAACCGTTGCTGTCCAGTAGATTACAATTCGACCGACCAGAATGCCTTGAATTCGCCCGTCGATCCAGATGCGTTGCCTGAGTGACAAGGCGAGGTCTCCTGAATATGCAATCGATGCGTATTAGCTATGGATGCAGCGCGTTATCGATAGACTGGGATGATTTGTCAAAATTCGATCGAGTGGCCTGAGCCAAAGTATGTACTACGCCAGCACACGTACCGATGATCAGTGCCAACATGACTGCATACTCGACGGCTGTTGGGCCATCTTCGTTCCTCAAAAATCGAAGTAGTTTTGCCATCACTATCACTTTGGATTACGACAATGCTTCAAGGGAAGCTTTAACTCACCTTAAACAGTAGCTTTCACCTAACACGAGGAAGCCATATCGCCAGAAAATAGCCCAAGGTGGCCGGTAGATTCCTAGTAACGCTTCTACAAACGGTGTAACCTGTACAACACTTACCTTTGGAGCCCCACCTACTGTGGGTAACTCAGCGGTGTTTGAACCGTTCGTGATTGACGTTCGTATCACCCTTACTTTTTCTTATTGACTCACTCGTCACACGTACCACTTATGTTTGGCCCAATACTGGCTCGCGAATGGATGGTAGCTCCCCGCCGAGCCCGTTTCTATCTCGTTCGCGTCGTCTTTGTGCTTGTTCTGTTCAGCTTGGTCTGTACGGCTTGGGCGCTCTTAGCTGGGATCCAAACAGTTCGGAACCAAGGCGATTTAGCGCGATTTGGAGTATTAGTTTTCCAAATCGTGGTGCCCTTGGAACTGGTGGTAACCATGTTTTTGGCAGCGGTTTCTTCGGCCAGCAATGTGACCCAAGAAAAAGATCGACGGACTCTTGTACTGTTGCTGTTGACTCGACTGACGAATGTCCAAGTTGTCTTGGGCAAATTGGCCAGCAGCCTTCTGAACAATTTCAATTTGATTTTGTCAGCCCTGCCGATGCTGTTGTTAATTGCGATGCTGGGAGGTGTGAGCTTGCGTCAAGTTTTCATGGCCACCGCGCTGATAACGGTCAGTACCATGTGGTGTGGTGCTCTTGCCAACTTGATAGCATTCTGGCGTGAAAAAACATTCCAAACTCTGGCAATAACACTGTTGATGATCGCTGGCTGGATAGCCTTCTGTGAAGTAATTGAGAGTGGAACCATACCGTTTATCGCTCCTCAATGGGCCGAAGTGCTAAGCCCGTTGCGAGCTGTTCTAGATCTTTGCCAGCCGATCACGTTGCCATCATGGTTAGACACCTATGGCGGAACTGTTGCTGTACATTGCTACTTTGGATTGGCAGTTTGCTTTTTGTGCAGTTCGATCGCTGTGATTCAATTGCGAGTCTGGAATCCTTCGCAACAAGTACGACCGCAGGCTGCTGAGCCGGATGAAGACTACGCCGCAGACCGCAGCCAACTGGATGAACGCGCAGCTACTTGGAAAGCTCGTGCTCCACGGCCGATGTGGAACAACCCTGTCTTATGGCGCGAGGTGCGAACTTGGGCTTATGGCCGCAAACTATTGATCATTCGTTTAGCTTACGCGGCTCTCTTTTTAGTTGCGGTGGCCGCACTCTATTGGTCTGTAAGCAGCGGAGTGGCATTACAACGCAGCCGACTTTCTGACGAACTTCTGCCAATGGCGGCCAAGATTCTGGCTCCGTTTTTGGTTGTTTCCTTCGTAATGATCAACGCACTTGGCGTGAACTCGATCACCAACGAGCGTGATGGTCAAGCGCTGGACCTGCTGCTGGCGACTCAGATCACTCCTACCCAGTTTTTGATTGGAAAAATTGTTGGAGTTCTCTATGTAACTAAGGAGATGGTGGTTCTTCCACTGCTGCTCATTGGATATCTTTGGTTTCAGGGTGGTATTTCCAGCGAAGATACGCTTTACAGCTTGGCTGGCGTTGTCGTTATTGATCTGTTCTCGGCAATCTTGGGAATACACTGCGGTATGATTTACGCACAATCGCGCACTGCAATTGGAACAAGTTTGGGGACTCTGTTCTTTTTGTTCCTCGGTATCGTAACCTGCATGATGATCATGCTGAGCTTCAGCGGATCTTTCGCGCAACAATTACCTGCGTTCTTGGCGATAATTCTTGGAGGAGGTACTGGGCTATTCATTGCAATGGGCAATAGAAATCCGAGCCCAGCGATCGCTTTGGCAGCTTTTGGCCTGCCGTTCTTAACTTTTTTCGCGATCACCAGCTTCATACTTCGCAATCAAGAGCTGACGGTCTTCAGTGTCATTGTTGCGGCCTATAGCTTTGCAACTTTGGCCATGGTGATTCCAGCCTTGAGCGAGTTTGATTTTGCCATGGGCCGTTCAAAGACAGTCGACGACGATTAATTCGAACAGCATTGGCTGTTCAACGGACCCTCCCAAGCGAGTGTGCAACTACAGCCGTTTGATTCATTCTTGGGAAGATGCAAGCGAGGCACGAGCGCCGCCGGGAGGGCGGATCAGAACGGCTGTTTTCAATTGCGACGATGGATAATGCCGCTGAGTTTGATGTCGATGCGGATCAGGAGCTGGAGGGCAACGCGATTGAATCTCAAGAGTGAGTTGAGCATGAAAAACCCCTCAGCTAGCGCTGTAGGCTCAAATGAAAACCTGTTGCGAAGCGTCAAGGTTACAATGTAACTTGTCGCTCCGTCGATAAGCTATCTACTCACACCTCAAGCCTGTTCTACGACTTGCGATAGCCCAGAGAATGAATCACGGTCAGCATCTCTTCAAAGGTAATAAAGCGACGTCGATTTTGAAGTTTGTAACTATCAATCGCCTCGGCAAGTTGTCTAGCATCAGGCGACAAGCTTGCATGCGAGTTGCCGAACTGACGTCGCTCGCGCCCTTCAGCAGTGCCTCCGCGGTTGGCCTGACGTCGCTCAACAAAACCTTCTGGTGCACTCTCAATTGGATTGGACATGTACTTAGAACCCTTCCTTGCAATTTGAGGAGTAGGAGCGTAAGGCCAAACTTCAGCGTGATTTGCTGAACCAATCGAACTCTACCTTAGAAACTTGGTACAGGCAAACTTCCACAACTTAATTTGGCGTGGGACTCGGCAGGGGATTCTGATTGGGACTTGTAGAGAAAGGTTGCAGCGGCGGTTGAAGGGGACCGTTGGCATAAAGTATTTTGCCTGTACCGGTTGCAGGGATTGTACTGCCTGCCCCAGGTTGTTCGCGGAATCGTTTTTCAAGTTGTTGCTGAACCAGCAGTGCGTCAGGATGGTTTGGATATTGGCTGAGCACTCTGCCTAGGTTGGCTCGCGCATCGGACCAATCTCCAACCTCAGATTGCAATTTGGCTAGCTGCAAACAAAGTTCGCAGTTTGCGCCATTGACCCGTTGCGAAGCTTCCTTCAAACAATGACGAGACTCTTCTGTTTGACCCAATCGTGCAAGTGCTGTGCCTTTGAGCAGCCATGTGTCGGCTTTGTCGTAGGATGGATTCTGCAGATCAGACATCCGTTCAATCGTCGCCAAGGCGCGTTGAGGTCGATCCAGTTGCAAGTAGATGGAAGCCAAAGCAATCTGGACGGCTGGATTGTTCGGTTGGCTGAGTAAGCTGCGATGGTATGCTTCCATTGCTTCCTGCGATTGCCCGCGTTTTTCGAGCACTCGACCTCGCAACTCCCAAGCCTTAGCGCTTTGCCAGTCGCTGGCCAAGGCCATATCGGCTTGGACCATCGCTTGATCCACTTGTCCAGCCTCCATCTGCATCTCACCTAAGCGAACCAAACGAGCTGGATCGTTACCGCTGATCTTGGCAGCTTCGTTCATGTGTTGAGCAGCTTGATTGCATTCGCCACGTTGGTAAAGCACTTCGGCTAGACCCCAGTGAGCCTGTTCATCATTGGGACTGTGCCGCAAGGACTCGGCAAACAAAGCTTCTGCGTCGGAGTACTTTTGTTGTTGAAGAGCATCGGCTCCGCGCAAACGCAATTGTCGCGCAGCGGCCATGGACATTGGGTTGGGTTTGCGTTGACCAAAAGATCGGCATCCCAGGAAAGGACATATTGCGATTACCAGAATCAGCCAAAGAAAGACCGATCTGTGCAGCTTCCAGAATGAAGAAGGCGTTGTAGAGCTTTGCATATCCGATTTCGCAGCCAGGATTGCTTTCAGACTACCAAATGCCAAGGCGTCAGCGGAATAGACAAAAAGCGTGAAGACCGCCACGGTTATTGGGTGTAAAATGCTGCTTTGAGTGGTCGAGCGGGAATTGATAGCAACTATCCAAGAGTTGGAAAAACCAATGCCAGAGAAAATCCAGTGGAATGGCTTGCAACTGTCCTATCCTGAAAACTGGACTGTTCAGGAAGAGGACGAGACGCTGAGTATTGAAACTCCATCGGGTAGCTTTCTGAGCCTTTCGTGGCCCGACGATATTTCCGAGGCTTTCGACCGAGCCAAACAGGTGATGGAAGGTGAGTATGAGGAGGTGGAAACGGAGCCGCTCTCGAGAATTCTGGGCGAATCGCTACTTGAGGGGATTACTCAACGGTTCGTCTGTTGGACCTCATCATTACTAGCCACCTTTTTAAGCTAGAGACCGAGGAGGAGGATTTTTCCCCATTGTTGGTGCAGATCCAAGGCGAAGATCGGGATCTGGAGAAGAACCAACCAGTTTTCGATGCGATTCTAGCTAGCCTATTTCAAGACGACTAAATAAGCCGTTCGCATCGCTTTTTACCGAAATCTTGAAGCTGGCTTTTCATCGGCTGATCAAAATTGTGCTTTTGGGGGTCTCTGTGTAGAATTAACCCCTCTTTTTTGTTAACCGCCCTATCTTTTTGATTCATCATGCGACGCATTCGAACAACAGGTGGCAGACGACGACTTATCCTTCCTGAGAAGCTCGAACAAAGAGTTCCACTAGCTGCGGACTTTGCAGTAAATAGTGCCTATTTGGCGAACAACAACTTTCAACAGGTGTCTTCGCTTTTCGAAGGTGAATCCATATTTGCGTTGGTCAACTACACACAATCTGGCATGGATGGTACTTCACAATACAAGATCACGATGGAGCTGGATGGCGTACCGATTGTCACTGACCCCATTACAACAGTCTCTGGTAGCAACATCACTTCAAGATGGAACATGCGAGTCGGCTTCGCCTCGCCTGGAAATCACCAAGTTCGAATAACGATTGACAGCGCGGCTCAGATTGCGGAATCGAATGAATCTAACAATTCGATAGTCTTCAATTTCACGCCGATTAAGACTAACTCGCCGAAATACAACTGGCCAGTTCTTGGTCAGCAAGGAGGTGCTTGGACTCTGCTGAGTTATGTGGATAACGATGTTAGGCCGAATTCAAGTCGAGACTACCGAGGCAGCTTTATCACATCGGATCAGCACGAAGGGTACGATTTTAATATTGCCGACTTTCGAGCGATGGACCAAGGTTGGCCTGTTATCGCGGCTGCACCTGGAACCGTTATCGCCACGGGCGATGGTAATTTTGACCGTTGGGTGGACCTGCTGGATCTTTCTCGACAGTCGAACTTTGTAGTACTCGACCATGGAAATGGTTGGCATAGCCTTTACTACCTGATGCTGCGAAATTCTGTGACCGTAAAGGTTGGCGAGTCTGTCGTAACTGGCCAGACCCTCGGTCTCATTGGTAGTTCTGGAATCAGTGACGCCCCACACTTGCATTTTCAAGTTGAACACAATGGTGCAGCGGTCGATATTATGCACGCCCCCGCTGACTATTGGGTCACTCCACCAACCTATCTGCTCGACTCAGCTCCGCGAGTTATGTCGAGTTGGTTAACGGATAGAGATCCTACATCGGAATGGTGGGAAGGCGCCAATGATATACGTACCTTCCAACTCAATGGTAGTATGATTCCTTGGTCTGTATTCAGCATGGATTATTCGCTGAAGAATGACCAGTTTGTTACCGATTGGATTCGCCCTGACGGCACTACCTATTTCCATGATGTGTATTCAATGCCAAATGACCAACGTGTAATGTTCAAGTATCAGGGTAGCGATGCCATCCACTCTCCGGGTCTTTGGACAGCCGTTACCAAGCGCAACGGTGTCGAAGTAGCCAGACAAACGTATACAGTGGTTGGTACTGGTAACGGAGCACCAGAATTAGATGTGCGTCAAAATGGAACTTACATTGTAGACAATCGACTTACACCGATTAACTTTGGCTCAGCAGTTCAGAACGGAGTTGCTCCCGAATTAGTGTTTTCAATTGGTAACATTGGAACTGCTCCCCTATCTATTCTGAATGTAAGTGTTCCAGATGGTTTTCAAGTAGTCAGTGCTCCAAGTACCGTTAACATCAACCAGACTGGACAACTGCGATTACGAATGTTGACCAACAAGATTGATCATCATTGGGGTGACGTCGTCATCACTACCAACGATAGCGACGAAGATCAATTTACATTTGGTGTCGAAGGTTTCGTAACTGGAACAGTAAATTCTAACGCACCTGTCCTTACGAATAGGACCGAGGCTTTGCCAATTGAAAGTGGCCTTGCTGCTGTGTCGGTATTTGATCAATTGCAAGTAGCCGACGCCAATACGCTCAATTTCTCGGGAGGCAAACTCACTGCAGAGATTATCACGGGACGGCTGAAGAATGGTGAAGACCGATTGTTGTTACGATTTCAATCGGCTGATTGGCTTGTCGTTCAAGATATCATTCAGTACCAAGGTCGAAATGTTGGTCAGATAATCTCTGACGGATCGTCAGGAAAGCTGGAAATTAGATTCATTGATTCGATCGACAAGACGATGATCGAACAACTTGGCAGGTCCATCGCTTTTTGGCAACAAAACACTTCGCCGTCGTTTCGTCGCCGAGTTGTGGAGTTGAAGCTGGTTGATCCCAACGGATTAGAGAATGTGGCTCTGCAAAGACCCGTGTTCTATTCCAGGACCACCTACAATCAACCGCCAAACATTTCAACCATCACCAATGCTTCTGTTTTAGAGGACGCTGCATTCGGACCGATCGATCTTCAAATAAGCGATTTGAACGATCCCATTCAATCTCTTGTCGTCAACGCGACAAGCTCAAACCCCGGTCTAGTTCCCGATACCGCCCTTAGCGTAGCCTATGCTAGTGGAAAGTGGCAGCTTCAAGCTACACCAATCGCCAACCAGTTTGGCCAAACTTTGATCACTTTAGTAGCAACGGACCCAAACGGCGTCTCAGCTACAATTGCTTTTGTACTTAATGTTCAATCGCAAAACGATTTACCCACAATCAGTTCGATTGCCAATCAAACTACAACGCAGGGTAATACCCTTCCACCAATTCCGTTTCAAATTTCCGACATTGAGACAGATGCCAGCGCGTTAACGTTGTCTGCGACATCGACTAATCTAAGCCTGATCACTTCGGGTGGCATCAGCTTCGGTGGCTCGGCAGATTCGAGAACCGTTTCACTAACCCCGATCGATGGCAAGACTGGTCAATCGACGATTCGAATTACCGTTACTGATGCGAACGGAGGTCAACGTACGAGCCAGTTTTTGTTTACGGTGAACCCAGAAAACACACCACCAACCATTACTTCAATCAATGACCTGCAAACTCAAGAAGATCAAGCTACTTCAGCCACTTTTACGATTGATGACAATATTACCGCCGCCAATTTGCTAGTGCTAACCGCGGCTAGCAACAATACAGCGCTGATCCCAATCTCCAACATCACTTTCTCAGGAACCGGCGCGGATCGTACTGTCAATCTAAATCCTATTGCCAATGCTTCCGGTGTAGCCCAGGTCGTTGTCACTGTAAAGGATCAAGCCGGCAACACCGCTAAATCTACATTTACGCTTACCGTTACCCCAGTCAATGATGCGCCCAGCTTCAATACACCAACCTCGGTTACAGCGTTAGAGGATGCAATCAATCAATCCTTTAGCCTGTCGGCAATAACCGCTGGAGGCGCGGAACAGCAGCCACTTCAGTTCCAGTTCGTAACACCGAATCCAGAGCTGTTCGAAGTCCTAGCTATCGATTACACGTCGCCTCAATCCACTGCTCTAGTTCGTTGGAAGCCTGCACCGAATGCAAGTGGCACGACAAACTTGGTCATCACACTTACGGATGCGGGCTTAGACGGAGATTTGTCTACGTCATCTGACAATCTATCTTTAGTAAAGACCGTTGTCGTTAATGTAACTGCAGTTAATGACCTGCCATCATTCGAGATTCCGTCCCAAGCTTCCGTCGATGAAGACTCGCCCGTACAACTGACCGACATTTCTGCGATCAGTCCAGGTCCACTTGAAACAACACAGATTTTGACTCTTTCAGCGACTACCAATGCACCTGAGCTGTTTTCGACTCTATCAATTGTTGTTCCCATTCGCGTAATCGATTCCGGTACACCGCCGATATCAGCAGACTTTCAACTTTCTTTAGATGTAACGGCAGTTGTTAGCCCGTGGCGTAATCCAACCAATTCGCTCGACGTAAGCCACAATGATCTGGTTTCACCCTCAGATGCACTGTTGATCATCAATTATTTGAACAGCGGGGCTAGTCGAATATTGGATCCAAACAATCTAGCTCCAATTGCAAACGGACCGTTTCTCGATGTAACAGGTGATCGCATTGTTGCTCCATCCGACGCACTTCAAGTTATCAATTACCTGAATAGACTTAGTGGCGGAGAAGGTGAAGGCACATCCAAATCTATGCTGGCCTGGTACGGTAGGCTTGTAAGTTCTTGGCCGGATCAAGATAGTAGCGACCCCAATCAGTTGGACTCAACAGAGCCAATCTCAACCGGGCTGAATCTCTCTGGAGTGATCCAGATTCCGAACCATGACTCCCACGATTTAGCTTTGCTAGAATCGTTGGCGGAGGCGGACTCGAATTTTGCTCGCGCAGTTGACGAGTTAGAGTTGTTGGACGCACAACTCGCAAACGAGGAATTGACAGTAATACTTCAACTCCAATAACCTTCTGGGAATAGCCAAATTTCCAGTCATTCGCCGGCCCCGAACCAATTCGGGTTTCGGGTAGTCAGTTTTGCTTAGGTGAATTAGACTATTGGCGATTTTGTCGCCGTTTCTTACATCCCTGGGACTGATACTCCGATGAACCAACCTCGCAAAGGCTCTCAATACGCTGGTCTTTCTGTAGCTATTATTACCCCACTGAAGGATAACGTTCTGGATGTGGCGCGCCTTCGCGAGCAGGTCGAGTTTCAGATCAAAGCCGGAACAACTTGCATTGTTCCTGTAGGCACAACAGGCGAATCTCCGACGCTTTCGCACGAAGAACACGAGCGAGTCATCAGCGAAGTGGTACAGATTTCCGCTGGTCGCGTGAAGGTGATGGCCGGTACTGGAAGTAACTCAACCGCTGAAGCTCTGCGACTCACTCGCTGGGCAGCCAAAGAGGGCGCCGACGCCAGCTTGCAGGTTGCACCCTATTACAACAAGCCAACTCAAGAAGGCTTCTATCAGCACTTTAAGGCAATCGCTGAAGATATCGACCTGCCAATTTGCGTCTACAACATTCCTGGACGAACGGGTAAGAACATCGAACCCGAAACCATCTGCCGATTGGCCGAAATTCCCAACATTACCATGGTCAAGGAAGCCACAGGTTCCCTCGATCAGTGTTCGCAGATTTTGAATAGCACGAATCTTACAGTGTTAAGTGGTGATGATAGCCTTACCTTACCAATGATGTCAGTTGGAGCCGAAGGAGTTATCTCGGTGGTTGGCAACATCATTCCAGAGGATGTCATCGCCATGGTCAGCGCCGCAGCGGCCGGCGATTATGCAGAAGCTCAGCGCTGGCACCACAAGATGTTCCCTCTCTGCCGCGACATGTTGGGCTTGAGTACCAATCCAATCCCCATCAAGATAGCAATGAGACTAGTGGGCCGCGATTGTGGGCAACTAAGACTACCTATGACCGCACTCAACAAGTCGGATGAGGCTCGTCTCCGCACAACACTGACCAATTACGGCTTGTTGTAGAGCTAGCAATAGCTGGTCGATCTGAAAAGATTTACCGATTGGCTAAACATTGCGGTTGAGTTAAGCCGACAGATTTAGATATAAGCTAAATGAGTGCCGCCAAGGAAGGCTGGTACTCGGCCCGTAGCGGCAAGGTGAATCGGTAAAGGATTACCATGATGAAGTCTTGTGGCAAGTCTGTCGTTCGTACAAGCTTGATTGTTTCTGTTGCCGTGTTGAGTTGTTCAACCGGTTGCAAGAGCATGAGTGGCTGGAAGATGCCAAGCTGGTTCTCGAAGCGTGAACCTGATGCCAGTAAGATGGCAGCTCGAGATACAACGACTCCTACGAGTCCTGCTTCAAAGCACACTCCTAGTGCGATTGCCAGTAACGCAGCTAATCCTCCGAAGTCGACGATGACACCACCCAGTGGTTCACCAACTCCAAGTTCAACGGCCTCGTATCCCGGTTCTGGCGCGGGCTCAACGCCCACTGGATTGTTGGGTGGAACAACTCCCAACTACACCGGAGGAAGTCCTTCCGGAGGTTTGGCAGCGGGTGCCAATGGCTACCCAGCGGCAACCGGCTATCAGACAGGACCATACAGCACCAACACTAAACCTGCTAGCGGTCCAAATGCAGTTCCAGGATCCGCCAACGGTGCCAACTCAGCAACCAATCCTTACGGCAGCGGAACCTACACTGGCGTAACAACAACACCCAATATTGCCGGAGTTCAAGGTCAACTACCAGTTGGAAGCCCGTCTTCCTCTAGCAGTATTGGCAGCCTGAATCCATCAGGCGTTGGTGGATCGCTCGCAGGTTCCAGTAGCCCTGGTGCAACTGGTACTGGAGCAAACGGATATCCAACTCTACCTGGCAGTTATTCAAATCCTGCTGAATCGGCATCTTATCCAGGGTACGGTCAAGTTTCCTCGGCCACGGCCATGGGCTCTGCTCCTCAGTTAGGCGCTACACAAGCCGGAACAGTTCCTGCGGTTAGTGCGTATCAGTCTGCAACTCCTGCATCGGCTTATGCACCTGGAACGACAGGTCGTCCGAGCAACTACAACTTCGGGCAAGGTGGAACGGGCAACTCGACCGCAACGGGAACTCCCTCTTCACCGTCAACATATGGTACACCGTCAACGTCAACCTATGGAACTCCTTCGAGCTACAACCCGCAATCGTATGGAAGCCAACCGTCATCAAACTACACGTTGCCTCCAAACACTGCATCCGGCGATGCTATTCTTCGCCGGTAAACGATCAACTCATCAATTCGCTATGAGCTTTTCTTTCGAAGAGCTGACCAATCGATCTTGTCCTTTATAGGGGCAAGATCTTCGTCATTCTGAGCATGCTGAAAGATCGCGTCATTCTCAAAGTAGTCGAGTTGTTTCAATTCGTCCATCAACCGCTGAATTTCGCTCTCATATCGAGCTTTCACACTGTCGTCTGTGGTAACTCGGGTGGCTTGCGAATATGCACACATAATATTGTAGAGGATGGCAGCGCGAGTGTTCGGCGATGTTCGTGAAAGCAATTTCGTAACTTCCGCTTCGAAATCTTTCAGGTCTCCCGTTCGGATTCTATCAACCAATGCGATAGTTTGCTGCGGAGTTTGCATAGCAACTACCCAAGGAGACTCTGGATTCTCTTGGATTAGGCGCTCAGTTAACTTCTTCATTTGGTCATTGGCGTCCCGAACCGCATCGGCTTTGCCAAGCATGGTTAGTCCGCCAATTTTTGTGCGCAGGGCTTGCATCATTTGCATTTTGTAAACGAATGAACTTGGGTGTATTTGGATCAGCGTTTCTAGCGGTTGGATGCCTTCTTCAACAAATTGCAATCCTTCTTCGATTTGCGGAGGCTGCTCGTACATGCAGCATGTACCGAGATTGGTGCACGCAATTGCCCAGACGTGATAGTAGCCGTCTGCGTGTCGGGCGTCTAATGATTCTAAGTCCTTGATTCCCCGCACGATTAATCTTGAGCGCTCAAAGTACTTCTTGGCTTCCGCAGCCTGGCCAAGATTTAAATCATATGCACCGCAAACGTTGAAACCAAAAGCTATGGCAACTTGTTCCAACGAAGTTACTTCAGGATTTTTTTCCAATTGTTCGGCACGCATGAGTATATCCGGAATTAGTTTTTCACCTGAATCACGAACCTTTACCACGCTTGACAACACAAAGTATGCGTAGTGGCTCATGGCATCCAAGGCGACCACTTGGTACTTTCGAATACTTGGGTTTGCGTCCGCTACTTTGCGGCACAGTTCAACCGACTCGAACATCTGCTTGAGACCATTGTCCAAGTCCCCTTTGAAAGCCGTTATGCTGCCTGACAACGAAAGCGTGCTAGCGTACTTGGCTTGATACTCATGTCGTTCCGGGAAATCCGTATTCAACTGCTTTGAAAGATCAAGCGATCGCCGACATGCCTCGATGGCTCCAGGTAAATCGTTCAACAGGAACTTGGCACCAGCAACTTGATCATAGGCTTTTACCGCTTGGAAGCGGACTTGCTCAGTATCGCTAGCATCCTCTATCAGACCATTGTAAAACTGAATGGCATTTTCGAGCATCAATCGTCGCTCGTCTTGCAACGTTGGATCCATCGACCAACGTTTGCTAACTACACGAGCAGTTGTCTTGTCGATCGATTCAATAGCTCGAGTGAGTCGCGACTGAGCCAGCCCTTGCTGCTTGTCCGCTTCTTGTCTTGCTTTGACGGCCGCGTCGCGTTCAATGGCCAGCGATTTGTTGGATTTTGCCAAAATGATCATTACCGATGCGATTGCCACTGCAACTACCGCAGTCGATCCAACAAAAGTAGGATGTTTACGAATCCACCGCCACGATTTCTCTGCCACAGACATCGGACGAGCTAGAATTGGATCACCTCGTAACCAACGGCCGAGATCTTCCGAGAGTTCTTGCGCAGAGCCGTATCTTTTGGTTGGCTCCTTTTGCAAACACTTCACGCAGATCGTCTCAAGCTCGATTGGAATCGACGGATTCAAGCTGCGAGGTGCAACAGGATCTTGATTCAGCAGTTGCAGTATCGTTTCCATTGGCGAGGAGCTTTGAAACGGCGGTCGTCCGGTTAAGGTGCGATACAAGATTGCGCCAAGTGAATAGACGTCGGATAGTGGGCCGACCGATTCGTTGCTACCTTCTGCTTGTTCAGGTGGCATGTAGCTGGGAGTTCCTAAGATCTGTCCCGTACCAGTCAGTTCCGATCTGCTGTTAAGTTGTTTAGCTAGACCAAAGTCGCTCACCTTAGGAATCCACTCAAGTTCTACACCAGTCGACGAGGTGTTCGTAGTCGAGCGAATCACAGAGGAATTGGCACGAGCAGTCGAATTTGATGTACCACCTTTCGAAAGATTGCTCTTAGCCAGCAGAATATTGGCGGGCTTCAAATCGCGATGTACGATTCCGTGGTCGTGAGCGAACTGAATCGCATCGCAAACCAAAATCATCAGTTGAACTGCCGTCTTTGCAGGAAGCGTGTTCTCACTAATCAAGCGATCCAGACTGCCTCCATCGACAAAGCCCATCGAGAAAAAGTGCTGCCCATCAAGCTGCCCTATCTCATAGATGGGCACAATATTGGGATGCTCTAGCTTTGCGGCCGCTTCAGCTTCGACATAGAACCTTCGAACGTCATCTGCTCCGGCCAAATTTCCGCTCAAGATCATCTTGATGGCGACGGGGCGATTAAGACTTAATTGATGAGCCCGATAAACCACACCCATACCGCCACGAGCTATCTCCGATTCGATGCAATAATCGCCAAACTTTTTTCCCGCATTACTCGCGGCTGTTGGCATGCGAAAAGGTGAGCTGTCGTGAGCTAAGGTTTGTTGATCTCCCGATTGTTCTTGTAATGATGCAGACTGATTCAAACTGAATTGGGAGGAAAGCCCCTCGTTCTTTTTGCCAGAGTCCGTTTCCTGCGGAGGCATAGTAATTTCATCTGCCGAACTGCCAGAACTTCGTTGCCCATGATCCAGCCGCTCAGTGTTTTGATTGGTTAGCTGAATGGTTTCGTCGAGAGGCTTTTTCTTGTCAGGTTCCGACATTCATCAAACTCCACTGGCAAGTACGATCTACGCTTCAACATTATTTTACTTGACCGACGAAAACACAAATCTGAGATGCCCCCGCAGCCATAAAATACCTTTGCCTTTATGCCCGTATGTACCGCTAAATAGACGTAATCGCTCCAGAATTTTTCGTGGAGGATATTTTGGTAGATCTCAGCTTGCTTGCGAGCCTGAACCAATCGTACAGCCAAAGATTACCAACCAGCTTTGGCACCGGAGAGATATTGGGTTCTGCCAGTATACGCTCTGTTCCGATCAAGCGACCGTTCGGGATAAAAAACGAACCCGTTAGGCGATCAAGCTCCCGCGAACTCGACGTTCTGACGGTAAATATCGATCTGCCAACCCGCGTTGTACCGCTGGTCGAATAGTACAAATCAGCAAGATTGGGAGCTAACCTTTCACAGAGATGTCAACCAATTCCTTCTCGTCGGCCATTTTTCGAATATCTTCAGTGATCTTCATTGAGCAGTATTTGGGACCACACATGCTACAGAAGTGAGCACTCTTAAACGTATCCTGAGGCAACGTTTCATCGTGATAACGTTGAGCGGTTTCAGGGTCCAAAGAAAGTCGGAACTGCTCCTTCCAATCGAACTCAAAACGAGCCTTCGACAAAGCGTTGTCTCGATCTTGCGCTCCAGGTCGACCACGAGCCACATCTGCTGAATGCGCGGCGATCTTGTAAGCAATCACGCCTTGCTTTACGTCTTCTTCGTTCGGCAATCCCAGGTGTTCTTTCGGAGTCACATAGCACAACATCGCGGCTCCGTGCCAACCAGCCATCGCCGCTCCAATCGCGCTAGTGATATGATCATAGCCAGGAGCAATATCGGTGACCAACGGTCCTAGAACATAAAACGGTGCTCCATTGCAAACTTGAATCTGTCGTTCAATGTTCATTTGGATCTGATGCATCGGAATGTGACCAGGACCTTCCACCATGACCTGCGTTCCATTTTCTTGGCCTCGACGAGTCAACTCGCCCAGCACGTCCAATTCAGCAAATTGAGCTTCATCCGAAGCGTCAGCGATCGATCCAGGACGCAGACCGTCGCCCAACGACCAAGTCACATCATACTGGCGCATGATGTCGCACAGATCGTCGAATGCTTCGTACAACGGGTTCTGCTTGCGGTGAGCCACCATCCACTTGGCGATCAGCGATCCACCGCGACTGACGATACCGGTGACTCGCTTGGTGGTTAGGTGTAGGTGTTCAATCTTCACTCCGCAATGGATCGTCATGTAGTCGACGCCTTGCTTCGCCTGATGTTCGACCATATCTAGGAAGTGCTGTGCTCGCATGTCTTCGATATGGCCCCCCAGCTCTTCCAGCATCTGATAGATTGGAACGGTACCGATGGGAACAGGCGATGCATCAATAATCTTGCGGCGGATGTTGTCGATGTCCTTACCAGTCGACAAATCCATCACGGTATCAGCACCGTGATGAACGGCTGTGTGTAGCTTATCCAACTCTTCGCCCGCATTGCTCGTCACGGCACTATTGCCGATGTTAGCATTGATTTTACATTTGGCGGCAATGCCGATTGCCATAGGCTCCAAGCGACCTGCCAAGTGAACTTTGTTAGCAGGAATGACCATGCGTCCGGCAGCAACTTCTTCACGGATCTTTTGGGCGGGCAAGCTCTCACGCTGGGCGACGAATTGCATTTCAGGCGTAACTTCGCCAGCTCGAGCGCGAATCAGTTGTGTGGTCATATGTCGGTGAACTCCAAAGTAGAGATAGCTTATTGCGTGAACCGCTAATTATCCGGCTTTCAAGCAAATAGAGAACCCCTTTACAGTCCACTTTTAAGGTGGTTTAGCCGGCCTTTTCAGCTCAAAGGATGCTCTGTGCTGGCTGAGGCGACTAAATTGTCCCTCGGCGACTGTGTTGTCGGACTTTCGCCGGTAGTGCATCCAGCCACTTTAGGCTTTGGCGGTGTCACTGCCCACTGAGTCAACGAACCGAGACCGCCACCAATGAACGCCAGAACTCCAGGCGCTGACCAAATGGCCAACAACATGACGCGAGCTTCCGTGTCGGATTCACCAAGATTCGACGAACTAAAGCCAACAAGAATCAAATAGTAAAGACCCACCACATGAGCAATAAAACCTGCGGCTACTCCTCCAATGAAGAAGCCTCGCAATAAGCCTCGAGCAAATACGATTCCCGTAATCCAGATCGAGGGACTAATCACCATCAATGTAATTGCAATGAATACAGCAGCGATGATTGGAGTGAATAGAAATGCACCTAGTATCACTGCAGCGATGCAGGTAATCACCAATACACTGGCTATCTTAAACTGCATCGCGATCCTCCATTTTGATCTGTTCTTTCCAGCCTAACGGCGCGAGGTTCTTCCAGCGTAACGGCGCCGTACGGTTCTGCCTTCTCGCAAAATCCAACGCGCTAGGCAAGAACCGGGGTGCTCGCGCAACTCCGCTTGAACTCTGGAAGCTTAAGCCACTTCTTACGGATTAGGCAAATCAAAGTCACCGGTCATATCTCGCCAAACGCAATGGATATGGTTGGCCGGATTACCCGCTGCGTCTGCTTGAACATTGATAAACTCGACCAAGAATGTTGGACCTTGAACTACATAATAGTGTCCTTGACCATTCTTCGCTTCACCCGACCAAGCAAAGCGAACTTTGTCCCAACCAGCCTCTTCAATTAAATCCCATCGGCCCTTAGCTACACCTTGCTTCATCTTAGCCGTGTAAGCGGTAAGCAGCTTTTTCAAAGTCTCGCGCTGAGCATCATCCAATTCTGTAGCAACGATACCAGCAGTCAAAGGACTTGGTGGCTGAGGTGTACCGGCATTGCGAATCTCTGTTGGAATCTTGTCTGGCAAAGTAGCCTTCGCTAATTGCTCTGCGCTCAAGCTCTTGACCAACTCAAAGGCCATCTGCTCTTCCGGCTTCAGCAACGCTAGTCCCTTTTCAAAACCATCGTAATCTTGTTTCACAACCGCTGGGTTGGAAGCAAAGAACTGAGGCGTTGAATCGACGATCTTGTTTCCAGTAAACACAAAGTTCAGCGAAAGATGGTGCCCTTCTACACTCAAACCCCATCGCTGCTTGGCTGCTGGAGTTCCAAAGACTGTGAAGTAGTACTTAACCGGATTCCGTTCGTTCTGACCTTTGTCGCCTTCGATCGTCTTGAGCAACTTTTCAAGGCCCATTGTCTTTTCGGCTTTTTGATAACCGATAGGACTCAAGCAAGCCTTCATCAGCTTCATAGCAGCAGCCTGCTGATCGGCATTCATTTCCATTAATGGCAAACCCTTGCGAGTCGCCATAGGAATGAAGTGCCAAGCAACTCGCTTCTCCGATTCAAACGGCATCACGGCCTTGGCTTTTTGGACCTCGGTCAAGGTTTCCAAAAACGCCTTCACCTGAACTAGCGGCTGAGTATCCGGATTAACCTTTTTTTCCTGATCTGCAACCGGTGCAACAGCATCTCTAACAGATGGCTTCGCTGGCTGGTCCTGTGCCATAACAGAAGAAGCTAGGCAAAAAATTGATAGGCTAAGCAGTGCGATTCGCATGATTCAATCCTAGGGCGGGAAGTCTTGATTTTGAGGAGCGTTACTTTTCTAGGCGAGGCTCAGTATTGTAATCCAATTCCACGCCAAAGTGCGAGCGGTAGGCCGTAACAAGTCTTCGCAGTTATGGCACGTCAGGGGGATCGCGCCAATTACCGTGATTCCAACGAACCAAATTCAACCAATTAGACCTAGCAATGCCAAATGATCCTAACTTTGCAAACTTGCATTGCGATTTGCTAGTTTTCCACAACTACCGAGTTTTGCCTGCCTTCTGGAGCTTCATTCCACATCGAACAGAGTAAAGCGAGCGGACTCAAGCTTGTCGAAAGGAAGAGTAAGGTTCGTCATGATCTGCAAAATCGCTTGTTCAGCGTCCCCAGATGCGAACGCTAGTTGCTCAATGTCTAGCGGCTCGCCCTCATCCTTTATAACTTCATCGGCCTGTATCAAGTATTCTCGGATTTTTGCTCCAACTTGATACCAGCTAAATCCTGCAGTGTCGGACGAACCTTCAAGCATCATTTCAAAGATGTCGAACTGCTCTGAGATTGCTGCAAGGTTTTCGGAAGCGATCGAGTACATCGCGAAGCCACCGAACAGGACCGTCCAACCATCAATGAAACTCACGCCAATTCCATCGTTGGAACTACTGGCCACACTATCAAACTCAACTTCGCTATCCATCTCAAATGGATTCAGATCAAGCCTCTCGAACAATTGATCGAAGTCTTGGTCAAAATCAGAGTGAATCAGAACTGCATTGGTGTGCCAGGACATCAAAAAATCTCCACGAAACAAGCGGTAGTTGTAGGCCGTAACAGCAGTACGCAACCAGTCTTCGTAGTTACGCAGCCCACCGCGGCACAGACCACCGATCCACGGGGCGATCCAAATTCAAGGACAGTCTGCAAACCAATGATGGCTGTTAAATGTCCTCATCGGAGACAGACTCTCCATCATCTTTGGGAAACTGGGAACGGGCATGTCGAGTTTCTTGCAGACCGCAAGATAATCTCGAAACTGCTCCAAGTTAACGTGATCCGCTACTATACAGAGTAGAACCGATGAAAGAGACATATCAGCCGTAGGGATTCGTGCAAATTGAAAGCACTTCAATTCCCCTGATAAAGAAAATTCCAAATTCATCTCACGCTTTTGACGCTCAGGTATTTCTACTGCCTCATCTGCAAGTTGGGCATGAAACATCGCGTGCCCAGCCATGGGCGGCCCGTAGTCAAAATGAACAGAATGCAAAGGAAATCCATCGGTGCCGTTGAGTTTTACATACGTCACTTTAACTCTTGACTTTATCAGCATGTTTGCATCACCAGAAAGCACTTCTTGTGCATGTAACAAGATGCTAATTTTATCCCTTGACGACTTTGGTTGGGGGCGGTTGCTATCACTTCTTCGAGGGCGGGTAGGACAATCCTTTAAGATCATGTAGCACTCGAATACGATTTTGTTATTTTCAGTTCTGAAACACTCTCGCAACGCATTGGTTTTGTAAACTGACCCCGAATCGGAGCTCGCCATCGCGTCTTCCAACTTCGCGATCAATGATTCATATTTCGTTAGTAACCTACCCGGTATGTTCGTCATAGCCATGGCCCCAGCTCTTCGTCCTGAGAATTGCTGACTCGTGCGAGATCAGCCCCTCTCGGGAACCAGGGTAGGCCACCTTTGGAGTTCGCAAAACTCACTGGTTGATGACTTAGCATACAGTAGTAACCTGCATTCATTTGGGAGTCTTCGCAACATTGGCTCGCACGAAGAGTTCGCCCCAGTTTAACGCTAGCGTAGTCTCTTCCGTCTTCTGCGTTCGCGTCGAAAAGGATATCGTCCAACATCCCCCGCCACCAATGTTTGTCTGGCATGGCATCTGCAAAAGGGCCCTCGTAAATCGCGGACACAAACAAGTCCTGTACGTCGAGATTCCCAAACTCTTCAACATGAATATTAAGGTAACTGGATGCGGCAACCGGATTCACCAAGAGCCCAGGAAATCTTAAAATTGAATCCCATAACCAATATCCAAAAAAGCAAGTCAAATTTCGGATTCGAGCGTCGGAATCATCTCCACGGCTTTTGAGAACCAGATGAAGCCGATGCTGATCACCTGACGCATAAAGTCCAATCTTATCCGTGTATTCAGGCTTGTCGAGAATTGCAGCGAGCGTTTTACCAACAGAGCCGCCAATGAGTGGTTCATGTTGCATGGCATCAAGTTTTGCGCGAATGCACTTGAAACCACTGGCGATGGAAACGAGCTGCCGAGCGCACGCGTCCTCACCATTTGCAATAGATACAACAATATTGGCTTCTCTCTTTTCAGAAGCTCCGATCAAAGACACTTCATTGTTCCTTGCATAGGAACACTCTGGAATTCCGAGAGTTTCGGCGACTCTTCTTACAGTGCCTTCCGACAAGCCACCATAGCCGGGCGTCTTAGATAGGTCGCGATCTGCAACAATTAAGTCTGGATGAAGATAGGCATTACCTTGAAGTGCCACCTGGAGTTTTTTCTCGTACGTCGCCGACACGCCCCCTACGTCTCCTTGGAAATGCAGAACCTCGACAGCGGGCCACTTTCTAATTGCAGTCAAAAGCGATGTCGCTTGGGACTCTGTGTCCTCGAATAATATGAGTTTCATTTCGTCTTTGCTCGCAGTGGAAAGGTCAGTCGAAAACATGTGCTGAAACCAGGGGGAGCATTTGGGAGAAGAGTTATACTCCCATTCAGCTCTTTTACAACTTGCTTGACAAGGCTTAGACCTAAGCCCATTCCTGAGCCTAGAGGATTATCCGCTGAGGTGGTCGTTGTATACAGTGGATCCCAAATCCGTTTTCTGATGCCCATCGGTATTCCAACGCCATTGTCGAGCACTTCAATGATATGTCTATCTTCGTCGTTCCACCCACGGAAAACCACCTGCGGTTCATCAATACTTTCTTTCACAGCAATTAGCGCTTTCAGAGCATTAGAATAGAGGTTCAAAAGGACACCGCTGTATGCGGTCACCGGCAAAGGAGGCGTCATCGCCTGCCTATCGACTTCGTTCTTAACTGCTATGCCTCTCTCTTCAGCGAATTTCCCGAAGCGTGCTATGACCATCCTCACCTGGCCGACACTTGAAAGGGGGATCGCCTGTTCGTCGGGAGCCTTTTGTATAAAGAGCTTAGAATATCCGATGTATCGCTTCAAGGCCTCAACACTCGATCCGATCGCGTCCGAATGAGCGCGTAGTGACGGGTGTTTTTTGACTGCAATATTTAAATCATCTTGTGTCTTTTTAAGCTCATGCAGCAGTTCGTCAATTTCGTGCGTCATAAATCCTGCAACAACGCCAAGCAAACTCATGGTGATGATATTTCGCCGCGATTTCGAAGCATATTCTTCTTGCTCTTCGAGGCGCTCTGCCAGGGCGCCGTATTCTTTGACGATCTTCGCTTTATCCGCCGGACGTAGAGTCTTGCTCGCCTTAATGTCCGCAATAGCGCTCTTAATATCCGCTCTCGCTTTTTCGGCGGCGTTTTCTGCGGCGACCTGATCCAGCCTTACAAGCTCTTTCTTATCGCAATGAGCCAAAAACTCAATCCCTGCTCTTACGTAGTCGCGTAACTGCGCGAAAGACGCATTGGAAATTAGCCCTTCACGATCCATTGCTGGTATTAAATCTTCCTCGTCCTGTGAAGTTGCGACACTTGTCCGCAGTGACTTAATAAATACAGCGCCGACAACTTGTGAATTGTGTGGCAAATTTAACGCTGGATTGTCGCCAGGTCTTGCGCGTATTTGGGGCGGAATACCAAAATGGCTCTTAGAGATAGACGTCCGCCAGTCCCGTTCGTTGTGAGCACCATCAATATCTAGATTTAGCCAGTCGTCGAGTTCAAATCCGTACGGCTTTATTCTGAATCCGTGATCAACAATTGCAACGCCTGAGTTATTGCGAACCCACGTCCACGCTTTGCGGCCATCGACTTCCTTAGCTTGAAAAACACCTTTGCGTCTCGGAAAAAAGCGAATGTCAGCGACGAAACCGTTGGATATCAAACTCCTGGTTTCTATTGACAGTCTGTCGACTTTTTTTCTGTGGGGAAAGTTGACAGTAAACGTTAATGTGCTTCCCTCCAATTGCATTTTGAGTGTTGCCCAACTATGGTTCAAGATCAGTTCGGCAAGGTTGCCAACATGCTCTTCATCTTCGCCTGGAAGCGAAACCCTGAACCCGGGATCAACGCCACCTGCATTTGTTTCACGTTTGAATTTACCTGCCTCCAAACCCTGCGTTGGGGAAATCAGCGCTAGCACTCGATTGCGAAGATCCTTTGACCGAACAAATGATGCAGCTTCACGAAGACCAGTGATTCGCAATTGAGTTCCCGTTTTCTGTGTTTTGTCAGAGCTCAGCAGGCGATAGGGCACCTGAGTGCTTTCAAGCGCCCCAGATTGATCAAGCGATCTCCAATCGAAATGCGCTTCAAGTCGCGTATACTTCTTTCGAGATGCGTCATAAGCATTAGATTGAAGTACTAAAGAGTCGCCGAGATAGCGAACTGCGAAGCGACCAATTCCCTTTGCGCCAGTCAAGGCTCGCTTATATTTCGGGCTGGTCTCAGTGCTTGCCTTGCTCGATGTTGCAATTTGCATCCATCGTTGAGTAAAGGCCGACAGAGACATTCCGTGTCCATCATCTGTAACGATAATTGTGTTGCCATCATTTGATAGCGAAACATTGCATTCTGAGGCATCGGCGTCATAGGCATTCTTTATGAGTTCTACTAGAGCCACTTCTGGACTCGCGACAAGTCGTAACCCAAGCTCCTGGAGCAACCTTGCTTCAGCCTTAAATTGCAGGCTCCCACTCTCAAGAACGTCCTCGGTTGGCATCTAACGGTTTTCTTTCTTGTATCGAGATAGGACTTCATTGAACTGGCGTACCTCTACCTTCTTTAAGGTATGGGCATGAGGTACGACTTGCGTTTCGAAGTTTATACTCCTAAGGTACGCTTGCACGTTTCTATCATCTCGAGGCTGGTTACCATAAATCCCGGTAACTACTCCGACCGCGACTGCTCCAACCCGGTTCACAATTACCTTTGGACCAAAGTCGGTAAAAGCTGAACTTGCTAACAATCGTGGGATCGGCGGAAGTATAAACTTGTACCACGGATCTCGATTAGTGCACGTCGCTGTATCTCTATCTGACTCCTTGATTGAGTCTACGTATCTAGCGAGGTTTCTGGTTAGTATTTTATGAGACTTGATTAGCCAGCAACGCCGCGATCTACGGACGAAAAATTCATCAAAGGTATCTGCTTCAAGTGTCACTATGTCCGAAGGTAATTCACGCAATGAAGTTACGCAGGGCAAGACGTCCGTGCGCCTTAGCCCAAGGTGCTGCCTCTCGCCCTCGGTCAAGCAAAAGATCTTTTGTGATCCAGGACTTAAACCTCGCATTGCCCAGATATCGCTTCGTTTAGAGTACTTTAGCGGTCCAGTTTTACTACTAACGACGTTTGCGCGTGATCGAACGTCGAAGCTTGAAGCAATGTCGAAATACGACCATCTCGTGCTCGTTGTGCCCTTATCGATGATCGTAACACAGGCAGTAGTTAGAACTTCCGGAAATATAGGATCGCTGAATCGATATACATCAACGTTCCACCGTCTTTCTCTTAGGTACCGTCGTAGTGCCTCGGCGGAGGGCCTTGTTACCCACTCATAAGGAATGATTAATGAAACGAGCCCATCCTCCGTTGTTTTCAATAAAGCGAGCCAAAGGAAATACAGAAACAGATTACATTTCCTGTTGAGTTTCACCCGAAACTCATGTTCGATTCTTGACGCGATTTTGTCTCGCCAAGGAGCCTCAAGGTCGTGATGCCTTACGTATGGGGGATTTCCAATGCATGCAGCGAATCCATCATCCCTTAACTCGAATGCGCACTTTGTGACTACTTTACAATTTTTGGGCAAACTCAAATTCGCCACCTTAGAAGGGTCGATTTCGACGCCCGTATAACGTTCATAGCGACCTTTTCTGGCAAAACGGCAGTCGCCTGCACCGACATCCAAAATTGGTCCGAATTTCTTCCGGTATTGATGAGTTAACTTCCAAAAGAAATCAACGATTTTGGGTGGAGTCGACACCTGTGATTGACTGAGTTCGTACGCAGACTTTATTTTCTTCATTGACGTAATTTTCGGTGTTGAGACACTCCGTAACACGATAATAATCGGTCGAGATGAGGCCATCCCCACACTTTGTCGGCCAATTCGTCACATATCAAGTGGAGAAATTGGGAAACCGTCGAGCAAAGCCGCCTTGCGTGACAGTCTACCTTCGCACCACAGATTATACATTTCAACAACACAAGAACTTCGACACCACCCGAAAGAGCGGCACACGAGACTCATGGAGTAGGTTCCAGGGTTTTCAGACTCTTACCCAAACTTGACACGATTGGAGCCAAATGTTGTGGCTAGTACGCTCGGCTTCAAATTGTGCCTTTCAATACAACGCGGCGTCTCAACTGACCGACCTGAGACGTTATGCATCGGCAACAGCCGACGTTGCAGCACTAAAGATACATTCGCGACAAACCTATGACGCGGCTGGACGCGTAACAAGCATCACACATGGCAAAACGGAGATCGCTGCTGGGCAAAACTGGTCGGGCACTAGTACAGTACCTAGCTCTCTGGGTGCAACCGGCATGTTGGCAGGCTATTCGGTGAGCTATGACACTGTTGGCCGAGTGAGTAACTTGGGTTCTTGGCGAGATGCATTTTCCACCTCGTACACCTACAACGCGACCAATCAACTCACAGCCGCCACCTCTGCTGTGATCGCTGGAATTACACTGCCCAATCCATTGCCGACGGCAGAGTCGTACAACTTGGACGCAAACGGCAATCGTCGAACTGCAGCAGGAGTAAGCCAATCGGCTACTGGAACTCACAATCGCTTGCAGAGCGATGGTACTTACAGCTATACCTACGACAACGAAGGCAATGTGCTTCGCCGCACCAAGATCGTTGGAGGTCAGGTAACAGATTACGCTTGGGATCACCGCAACAGGCTGGTCAGCGTGACAGAAAAGGTGTCGGCAACTGGAGCCATCACCAAAAAGACCGAGTACATCTATGATGCATTCGACCAGCGCGTAGGTAAGCGGCTTGATATCGGCACTATTGGAACATGGGATCGCTACGAGGCGTTCATTTGGGCCGATGGTCAGGAGGTGATGAGGCTGGTTGATAGCGACGGTCAGGTCGCAACGCAGCCTTATCGAATCGCCAACCGATATCTTTGGGGAGCGTCAGTCGACCAGTTATTAGCCGACGAACAGTATTCATTGGGAGCCGGTCCAGCGGTCAACGCAGCCACAGCCAGTACCACTGCTGGCAATACTCTTTGGGCATTGAACGATCAATTAGGTAGCGTGCGAGACTTAGTCGACAACAATGGAGTGATTCGGCAACACGTTGTTTATGACAGCTTTGGAAAACGGCTCAGAGAGGTAGACTACAACAGCGCTGGCGCCGTCATTGCCAGCACCGATCCAGCAGCGGTCGATGAGCTGTTCGGCTACACAGGTCGCGACTGGGACATTGATACTCAACTGCAAAACAATCGAGCCCGCTGGTACGACCCTGCCACTGGCCGTTGGCTATCGCAAGACCCCATCGGCTTCGCCGCCGGTGATGCCAACCTCTATCGGTATGTTGGGAATGGCGTGACCGGAGCGACGGACCCGAGTGGGTTAGTGATGTTTAAATCCCCAGTTCACAGGACGATAACCCAGTCTGCCATGCAAATTCGGGGCATAGATCCAACTACAAGGAACGCAAAAAGACTAATAGAATTTGTAGTAGACACTGACTATGATATCTCAGACAACGAAGCAATCGACTCGTATAGCATCTATACACCCAAAGAAGAATTATCTGGAACAATTCTCGTCTATCCAGAATAGATTGACATAGGCGACGCAGGAGATCCCTCCGCCCTTCTACTCGAGGAATATCATTCTCAAGTAAGCGGCTTTTCCAAAACTCTATCAGCTCTTTGCAGTGACATAGATTCACTCTTAAACAAGCCAACACTCAGCCCCGCCCAAGAAACTCTGCTTTTAAAGAAGATCGGCAGGTCACTTCATAAATTACAGGATTTTTATACACACACGGATTGGATTGATGGAAATAAGCTTACGTCCCAATATCGCTACTATCATCGGCTTTATCGGCAAAAATTTGAATATTGGCAAATCTACCAAGGGACTCGCGATCTTCCTTTGCCAAAGGGGGTTGCATACATAGATATCTTTGGAGTGTACGAAAGGCAAGGAGCGAGTCATAAGCCACACTCTTATCCCGTGCCGATAGACGAGATGCTAACTGGCAGTGATGTCCTAACAAACCTGATCTACTTCCAAGGTGGTACGAATCCCATTGATGCCAGTGCCCACAATCTGTTTGCTGCAGACCGGGAAGGCTATGGTCGAGACCGGATAGACGGCCTGAATGCATTTCGCAATGCGACGAACATCGCAGTGCAAGCAACAGACCTTTTCTTTCAGCACTTAGAATGTAAGGACGTGAATGGCCACCTCTCGCGATTGCTCAAAAAATGAGGCAGTCATTCGTATTTGTGTCTAATTAGAAAGTCAACTGAAATGACGGGCGTACTTTTCATCCTCCTAGTTGCTCGCTTGGTTTGCTTGCAAGACAATGAACCGAAGAGCCTGATTTCCCCCTACGCAATTTCAAATCTGGGTGCCTGTTCTGCGGGAATTTCCGTGCAAACAAAATATGGCTGTACACTGCCACTCAGCCAAGATGATATTGTATTTCCATCGGAGCGAGACCGCTCCAAATTTACGTCGCAATTAATCAGGAGCCCCTCTGGACGACTTTTTACCCTCGAGCCTAACCTAAGTACGCAGCACGTTCAACTTGGGGAAATTCTTCCTAACGGTAATCGTGAAGCTATTTTAGAACTTCCTTTGGATGATTGGAGGTTGAGCAAAATACTAACTAGCCGCAACGGAAACCATATTTGGTGGCTTGGTCAAAACAAGGCAATGGTAGTTGACACAAAATTAAAATTGCGAACCCAAACGATTAGTACTAGCGAGATTGACCTCATTGAAACTCAGCAATACCTTGTTCTGGGGGATCAACTCGCAATTCTCAAGCCAAAACACGAACCCCATATCGGTTGGGAAATGCGGCTACTTGACAACTCCACCGGCCAATCAAAGAGTATCCTTGAGTTTAAAGATACGGCGGTTTTGAGATTCGAGCTGCATGAGTCTGGCCGCATTGTTTTTTCCGGGCGGAACGAATTGCATAATCCAGATTCTGGCTTTCTTCGTCTACTGGATGGTGATTCGTTAAAAACAATCTGGAGCAACGATTCCCTCATTCCATTTTACTTTTCGCTTTCTGGTGAATTTGTCATACTTACGCAGGGTCGCGGTTTGGTAATTGTTGACGTCAAGACGGGCCAGGTTAGGAAGCAAATTGAGTTTGGAAATCAGGAAATTTACCGTGTTGCATCAAATGCAGATCGAATCTGGTGTTTGGGTGATGATCGTAGAACTATTTACATTCTCAAAGATGTTAAATTCGATTAAGTATGAGGAGGGATTGTTGGGGACACAGCACTTTGGTGGCCACTGTCCTAAAGTTGTGTGGGTGCTGAAAAATTTAGTTTGCGACAGCTTCAACCAGTTGTCGTAGTGTCCAAACGCTCTTGGTTAATCCAGCCGCTACACACAACTTTAGGACAGTGCCCTTTGGTGAGGTGTTCGAGACAAGCTCACGGCGGGGTTATGGCGACAGCGCGTGTTAGAGCTACGACTGGCCAGGGCGGGGAGTCTGGGGGATGCAGCACGTTGTGTGGGAATCAATTGAGCCCAATAGTGGAAAAAAACTGACATGCCGAGCCCCAGTCGATCGAAAACTGCCGGAGCATCTTCTGGTGTTGATCCTCGCTTGCCTAGAACAACTTGCCGAGCCATCTATTCAACAGCACGATTGTCAGATATCGTGAATTAAGCGAATGAGATTCTCAAGGTGAGTTTCCGTCCAGCGCAAATCACCTTCTTAGATCACGACGGCAAGTACACCTTTTCCATCGATACTAGTAGCTGCTTCAACCTTCTCGAAAACAGCCTTGAACCCGTCAATGGTGTTAGAGTACCCGTTGTAAAGGCCTTACAATTGCCCACATCTTTTTGTAACTCTTACAACGAGAGTAGTGTAAAACGCAGGAAATGATTGGTTGTGACTATTGGCACGGCAATTGTAAGTGAACCATGGCAAGTGGAGGGACCGTGGCCACTATAGGGCGAGCAAGATGCTTGCAATTGAGTAGAAAAAGTTGATTCTATGGACGGTTGCTTTGGACAGTTGCATTTTGGACTCGGCTAATTGGGCAAAAGCTAATTTTGAGCGTTGTGATCTCGGTGACCAAAGGCTGACCAATCGCCTGGTCAAGTTTGCGACCAAATGCGCTGACAAGCCAGACGACAGCACGCCACATCAGGCTCAGTCGGCTGCCGATTGCAAAGGAGCGTATCGTATGATGGACAACGGTAAGCTTAACTTCACAAACGTAACGGCAGCCCATTTCGCAAGAACTCGCTCATTGGCTAAGTCTGGAGTCTGGCTATCGATTTGTGATACAACCGAAATCGCGTTTTCGATGAAGCGACAGGTCGAAGGGCTTGGTAAGACTGGAAACAACGGAGGCCAAGGTTTCTTTCTTCATTCCTCCCTGATGGTTTCTGCCGCTGATAATCAAATATTAGGGCTCGCAGGCCAGGAGCTGTTCTATCGAATTCCCAGTCGACTGAATGAATCCAATACACAGCGAAAGAAGCGAAAGAGGAATTCAGAAGTTTGGTGGCGAGTCGTCCAGCAAGTGGGTACGCCAAACCCACAGACGCGAATTGTGCACGACTGCGATCGCGGTGCGGATGATTATGAGTTCTATACGCATTGTCAACAACAGCAGTGTGGTTGGGTCGTAAGGGCACAACACCTAACTCGCAAGATCTACGTAGCCGATGCCAAAAGCAACGCATTACCCGTAAAAAGTAAAGAAGAAACGACTTACTTGGGCGATTACATCTCTGCTCAGCGGGTCGTCGCCACATACGCATTGGAGATACCGGCCAGCAAAGGTCGCTCCAAACGAACAGCAACAGTGGAAGTTCGGATAGGTAACGTTTGGATGCCACGGTCATCCGTAGCGAGCCCGTGGCTCAAAGAGAATGGCCCGAAGTTTATCAAGATGGGCGTAGTTGAAGTTAGTGAAGTCAGTCGAGTTCCAAAGGGCGCGTCAAAAGTTCACTGGGTCCTATTAACTGACGGGCCCATGGTTATTGAATACTACGAAAAACGATGGATTGTCGAAGACTATCACAAAGGGCTGAAGACAGGTTGCGAAGTTGAGAAACGCCAGTACCAAACGGCAGCCCGGTTGGAACGGGTAACAGGACTCCTTTCGATTCTAGCCATACGACTGATACAGATACGTAACGCTGGACGAACAGAACCACAGCGGAAAGCAAAAGGCTTGGTGCCCAAGCGATGGTTGATTGCATTATGCAAAGTACATCGTCAACGATCCCCCAAGGCCAAGCAAAAATGGCTACCGAGCCGTTTAACGATCGGCGAATTCATGCGAGGCTTGGCGTGCTAGGTGGCTTCCTGGGTCGTAAATGTGATGGCCAACCAGGTTGGATCACACTCTGGCGCGGAGTCAAGGACCTACAACTGATGATCAAGGGCCTTAGCCTCAATCGGGCCACTGCATAAGGCTCAAAGATGTGGGCAATTGTAAGGCCGGTTCGATCCAATCGCCATCACTCCCTCCGGCACAGTTCTAGCACTTCGGAACGGCAGTGAGCAAATCAGGATGTTTGAGCTCAACAAGAAGCTTGAGCGAGTCGACTTTGCGATGCTGCCTCAGAGATTTGTGGGTTGGCGGTGAGTTCGTAAGTCACTATGGCCGACTTCTACTCCGGTCGCGTACAGTAAAAATTGCTCTTCCCAGGTGAGATGGTGCATACAAGCAGACAGAATTCTATTCTTTGGCAGCCGAGGAAACATCATTCGCGGGTGCCTCACCGGTGGCCCAAGGGAGCTTTAGCGGTACTATGGAGGTCTCACCTCCGCCTACCATAAGTCGCCTAGGAAAATCCTTCGGGATTTCTAGGCCATTTCCTTGCTCAAGGATCTCCGACACTACGGCTTCGCTCATGTCTTGAGATCCAAAGTCGAACTTAGTACCTTTTTCGCTTCCCCCAGCATGATATCGGCTTCTTCTTGGATCAAAGTCGCCGAATGTCACTCCCTTCCAAATAACGGTCCGGTTGTCACCCTCTAGTGCCCAACTGTATTTGACCCTGGGAACTGAAAGACGGCTTTTCGTTGAACCTCTCTCCATTTCAATCTGCAAGTCACTTACAGATTCTGAAAATTTAACTTTTAGGGTATATCCGCCTTTGCCAATTTGGTAACCCATTTTTTGAAGCGACCCAGCAAGACTCTGACCGTGCTTCTTGCCCACTCTGGTTTTCCCTAGGTTCATCTCAATTGCTATAGGAGTAGTAGCCAGTTCAACTAACTTCCGGTCACTCGCCAAGAAGGGAATCTCTGACTTTCGGCTACCTCGACAGGCAGACATCACCTTCCAACCACCTTCGCCTTCGATCTTGCCCCATACACCACCCTGAATTGAAGTAGCAAGTTTTGAAACCTTCAGGGCTTTATTATCCACGTGTTCGGGAAATGCAAAAGCCAGAAAGCTATTCCCAAATCTCAAATCACAAAGCAATGAACCATTTGGACTTCCTACCAAAAACAAGTCTGGACCAACCCACGCTACTGTCGAACATTCAAGCCCTGCCTTTAGCTGTTCGCCGGTCGTCATATCCCAAACATAAAGTTCCGAGAGGTTATAGGCATCCTTTTCTTCCTTACATGCGGCCACTAAATATTTGCCTGACGGAGAGAATGAGAAGTACCGAACAAAGTTCTTTTCACCCAACATCATTCGGTTGACGGCCTTGCCAGATGTTGCATCGACAATGTCGACGCATCCTAATCGTGATGCAGCCAAGTATTTGTGATCTGGATGCATCGCAAAACACGAATAGCCGCGATCATCGGTAGCGTAGGTCACATTCACTTTGCTTTCACCTACCTCGCAAAGCGATAGTCGCCCATCCCCGGCTAGCAGAAGTGTGTCGCTGTCCAAGAACCCACACCAGTCGATGGCTTTCAAGCTGGAGTGAAACATGATCCTTTTCGGACTATTGACGCTGACAATGTAGAGTGATCCATGCCTCATCGGATCGATGAAAGCAAGCTGTTCGCCTGACTTTGAGACCGCAAAGACGCTGGCTCCAGTGGGTTCGTTCTTAATATTCCCTTCACCCCAATTAAGCAATTCCAACGGCGAACCGATGGGCTCGATCGTCTCTGGATTTATGGTTTGCCAAGCCAAAGATCCCGCAGCTAGATTCATGTAGCCGGACTTGGCAGTACGTGCGAAGAGCGCTGAGGGATCAAACTCAACGTCCTTAAAATTGCACACAATGGAGTCTGAAGCAGCAACCACTGGAACCCAACTATCCTCCTTTAACTGTTCATCCGCCACTACGTTCTTTGACAAATTTGTGACTAGCAACTGCGGATTTCCTAGACTGCCATATGAATTTGCCGTGCTCGATTTCGAACTCAAAAAAGAATCGCGTTCCACTGCCACTACACTGTAAACGCCTCTTGAGGAAACTATCTCCTTCTTAACTACCAATGCCGGCCCTGCGTCCAACATTCTTATCAGCTCTTGGAAACCCGTCGTCGAAGCAACCCGTGAATCAGGATAGATCACCTTTGCGCTTGAGGCACGAGCTAATGGCCTTTCCCCGAATCCGCCCATCACGATAGCCTGTTGAGATACCCACTGCGGATTTCCGTCAAAAATGCGAAGATCACCTACATCTGATGACATTCTCTTGAGATCGGGACCTAAGACCTCTCGCTGGGCCAGACACGAGCCATCTTCTGCGTTGAGTTCAAAGATATGCAGATGACAACCAGTAAACGCTGGACGCCAAGGATACGTCCCAAGAGCCATCACAACTAATCTAGATGCATCGTCGGAGAAGCGTACTGTAGCGCGATTCCCGGCGAGGGCGGGCATCGAAAAAACGCCCTTCAGTTCTGCTGTCGCACGATCAACTAACATCAGCCGCTCAGGACCAATCACTGCTAAGTATTTGCCTCGAGGGCTAGCAGCAACAACATCATACATCCACGAGCGCGAGATTAGATTTGTGTTTCCAAGGTCCAGTTTTGAGCTGCATTCATAAGGTATCTCTAACTTGGTTCGGAGAGTACCCGTTTCGACATTGAAAAACTCTATGCAATCTTTAACAATATAATTTCCGTTGAATCCATTCGTCCTAGTGAGAACGGCAACCTCACGTCTTCCAACAAAGCCGAACCAAAGCATAGGTCCATTGGCATGTTCAATACTAGTTTTCGATTCATCTTCGCCCTCGTTCCATACATGTAAGGTTCGCATCTCCTTGGCTGCTTTGCGATGGTCAAAGCGCAGATCCTCGTTGGTCGGCCCAACTAAGACTTTTCCATCTGGGCTAAGTCTACAAGCCTGATCAAGGGGTATCTTGTGTGAAAACTTGCCCGTCAATTCCCCTGTTCGAAGATCGATGACATCGACAGGGCTGGGATTTTTGGTGTCTAAACCACCCTCAGTCTGATCTACAACTGGCTTCAATCCAAAGGGACCTCTAAGACATGCAAGAACTGGGGTACCTTTTGTGCTAAGGTTCGGCCATAAGTAATTTAGGTCTTCCTTAATGGTATATGCTGGCACCTGACCATCACGTTCCACTTTCCACACTGGCCCAAGCTCATCGGGGGATTTAATCGCAATACTTGGAATTTCCTTTGGGATCATCCACTGTTCCTGACTTTTCGAAGGAACTTTTGGAGCAACAGGTTTTATCAACCGGCTTACTCGCTCTGTCAATTGGAGTTGCTTAGGTGCAGGTGGTTGAGTTGCCGTGGAAACATTGTTGTCGCCGGGAGTATCGATGACTGCAACGCCATCCGACGAACCACAACCGAGACATGATAGACTTACGAAGAGAATGAACGAACTTGCGGCGAAACGAAACAAAGTAAATATCCTTTTGACCAAACTTGAAAATGACGTTTTTGAGATGGATAGCGACGATTCCACGGAAGATTACTTATCTTCTTCGATGGTAATATCGAACTCAACTGTTATTTCTGACTCACCCGGCAACTTACCGGTCGCGCGGTCATTGGTTAGATACTTTCTCTTCGCCTTTTGAGTAGGTATGACGGCAAACGAAGTGCTCAACCTGTTTCTTGGCAAATTGCGAATCGTTACCATGCCTTGCGCGTCCGAAACCGCAGAGTACCTTCCCATGTTCACGTCACGAGCTGGCTTCACTTCATCACTAACTTGCGCATCGATTGTATCTGACGAGGAAAATCGCTCGCCGAGTAAAGTTGAGCCGCCCTTGCGAAAAAGTTGATTGGGCGAACAGTGTACGCTCACTCCTTCAACTGGCTGACCGTTCGAGTCGATAATTCGAATTTTTGCGTCAAAGGTTGCCTCCATCTGCAAAACGATATCTTGTGAAGTATCCTCTACTTCAAATGTCTCGCCCACAACGAATGGCTGAGTCTTGTCTTGCAGTCCAACCCATCCATCGCACGTTGCAAGCAGTTGAACTGTACCACTGCTTGGTAGTGATGGAAACTCAAACGTCCCATCGGCCTCGATCTTGACACCTGAATAGTAGAGCAACGAAGGCAGTTTCTGATCCCAACTATCACCTGCTGGCAAAGGAATGCTAACACAAGTCACCCAGCCTTCTTTCACTGGGCGGGGAACTTGGTCGCTTAGCTTGCCTTTCAGCTTAGTACCCGGCAACAGTTCGACCCCCTTCAATTCAACGCTCGGTTGGGAAGCTTTATTAAAGGCTTGCAGCGTAACATCACTAAACAGGTGCTTTCCATCGGGCTTGGGCTGCACCAACATGATCTGGCTCATTCCGTCCTGCAAGCTACGACACTGTACAACATCAGGTGCGGGGCGCTTCCATGGAATGACAGCTTGAACTCGAGACATCATCACTGCATAGGGCGATTTGATCGGCTTGCCTTCTTCATCGATGGCGCGGATGGTTAATTCAATTCCAGGTTCAAGTTTGATCTCAAAGGGTTCCTCTTTCTTTCCGAGCACAGGAACCACGATCTCCTTCTGAAGAAAGTCCACATGGCTAACGGTACACTTGACCGATTCAATGACCAAGTCCGCTCCGAGGGACTTTGGATACTCAAGTTTTGCTAAACCATCTTTGTCGCTGATCGCTGGGACGCGAGGCAGTAAGTCACTTTGCCAGAAGAACTTTTCGTTCAGCAACCAGCCATCAACACGCACACCACCGACTGGCATTCCTCCAGCATCGACAATCTTTAAATCGCGAGTTCCAACTGCAATTGGATTTTTTGCTGGAGGCTTTTTCTCATTGTCTTGCCAAGCCCCAACTGAACCAGCCTGGCAAACGAGGCACACTATAAAGGTTAGGCTCAGCGCGACGCGATATCGCCATGATGGTGACGTTAGTTCAACAAACATTTGATTACTCCAATAATCGAAAACCACTGCCCATTGGACTTTCTTTTCAGATGCTACTATTGTCCTCGACCAGAAAGAAAAGCCACCACGATGCCAAGCCCACCGAGAATCAATGTGGGCAAAGTCAATTTGTGCAGATGTGTGACAAAGTAGGCCAGACTATCATCCGCAATCCAAGGTGCGTGGTGCCATTCGGACAGGACCGTTGCCACAGCACCAATAACAAGACTGATGATGCCAACTGGCACTGAGTATTGTCGCGTGAATCGACCTGCTACGATTCCAGCCATGGCGCCCGGGGCAACCAGAGCGTACAAGCCGACTCTAGTGAGCCCATAAAAGATGGCCCACCCCAATACAGCTCCAAGGACTGCACCAATACTGCCAAGCAAAATTGTCTTCGTTGGATCGGGCGTGTTTTCCATGAAGATAGACTTTCAGAAACGTTGCTTCAAAAAAACAAGGCCTTAAGGCTTTAGAACGAGCTTACCTTTGAGCTGACTTTCTTTGTTCACGGTATGCGCCTCCTGTAGTCGATGAGCCTCCGCAGTTTGGCTGAGCGGCAAAACGCGATCCACCAAAGGCTTGAGCTTGCCAGTGGATAGCCAGTGATTGATATCCTGCGCGCAGCCACGCTGAGCCTCAGGTAAAGCCTTGAACATGGCAAATCCAGTTAACGAACAGCCCTTCACATAGAACGGACCAACGGGAAATTCTGGACGTGCCGTTCTTCCAGCCATCAATACCATCCGAGCATTCTCAGTCATGCAACTGACGGCGAGATCAAAGTCAGGATCACGAAGAGTTTCCCAAAACACATTGACACCACCTGGACAGTATTGCTGAATCTTTTCAGCGATACTCTCAGTCTGATAATCGATCACGTGATCAGCACCCAGTCGCTTGCACAACTCGGCCTTTTCCGAACCGCCCGCAGTTGCAATCACTTTGGCCCCCATAGCTTTAGCCATTTGCACGACCATCGAACCAACGCCGCCAACTCCACCACGAACAAAGACTGTTTCGCCAATGGTAAGATGCGCTCGCTGAATGAGACCAAGGTGAGCTGTAATTCCTACCAGGGCACTAGCAGCAGCTTCTTCATCGCTCACGTTCGCAGGAGTCGGATACAACCATTTCACATCTATTGCGGCCAACTCTGAGAAGCAACCTTGGCGTCCCATCAAGCCTTGATTACTGCCCCAGACGCGATCACCTTCTCGAAATTCCGTGACACCCTCTCCAACGGCGGCGACAGTGCCGGCCAAGTCTGCGCCGACGACATAAGGCTGAGGCAATGGCCAATAGTTGGCGCCGTTGCGAATGTAAGTGTCAATCGGATTGACAGAAACCGCGCCGACTCGAACCAACACTTGACCCGCACTGGGCGATGGATCGGGCAAGTCGCCAAACTGGATTTTGTCGGGAGCCCCCGTTTCACGAATGAATGCAGCTTTCACTAGCTAGTCCTTGGCAGTGGAAAATGAAGCCCGATCGATCTGACGAATCGGGCTTGAGAATCCGATGCATTCTAGCAGATTGACTCGACAAATCCTGCCCCCTGCCCTGCCTCGCCTCCCCGTACCCTAGAACTGAAGAACGAGCACGATTAGGAGCACCGCTGCGCTGAGCACGAGCAGGAAAACAACTATCCCTCCTACTCATTCTCCTACTCCGACTCATTCTCCTGCTCCTGCTCCTGCTCGTAAAATCGTAATCGCTCATAGAACCTGACGACAAATTGCCGTAACGGCGCGAGTTTGTTACGGCCTACAAGCTACTATTTACCTTTTCCACGCTCTGTCGGTAGCTACGAGTCCCTAGCGAACTTGAGCTTCGGCAAAACTGAGGGCTCGCTTTTGTGCAGTCTCCCAATCACCGCTACGAGCCAGCTTACGAATCTCCTCGAATGCAGCAATTTCCGCTTCCGATATTTTTTTCGAGTCTATCAAGCTCTGCAGCTCAGCTTCAGAATTGCTGAGCCGCTTCTCATTTTTGGAATTGACCGCTGTGTAGAACTGCTTGATCAGATTCATTGCCTCAGGACTGGTGACCTCAGGCTGCTTGTTGCAACCCAACAAACTAACGCTCAATAACATGGCAAAGACACAATACAATCCGCGGTTAAAGATCATGCTGCACCACCTCGCCGCCGGAAATGGTACACATCCCGGCCCAAACATCGACATTCACAGTTGTCGGAACATAGCGGACCGACCCATCACCTAATAGCACAAATCCTCCACCTCCGGCCCATGGAGCATACATCTGCTCCACGTGGCACGTTGGGAACGATGGCGGGTGAATGATAGAAGGGGCATCAAACGAAGGCCCGCTGTGTACCAAAACATGGGTCGACGCATAATCGCACGGAGAAAACGGGTATCGCTGCGGGTTGATAGGACAACAAATCGCGTCGGGATAGACCGCAGCCCAAGTCTTTTCACTGATAGTAGTGTGCTCTCCCACAAACACTGTGTTGCTCAGTCCATCAACTACATCTCTGGGCTTCACTTTCGAATTGCGGTAAAACGGCCCATTCGCATAACGTGACCAATCAGTGGGTGCAGGACGATAGTTCCAAGGAGAATCATTGCCCGCGTTACCCACGTAGTGAGAACGCCCCAATTTGGTGAGCTCCGTTCCGCTTGAGTTCTTCATGGATACAGGTCCCTCATAGTTCGGAGCGCCTGGATTGATAAACACCGGCAAAAGAGTTTGGGAAAAAGCCAGGTTCTTCGAGTGCCAAGCAGGCAATCGATAGTCCAAGGAGTCAGCTAATGCGTTTTGCTCAAGGTATGGCAGTAGCAAAGCGCCCCAAGCCCAACCCGGAGCTGCGTCTAACGAGTCGCTCGAAACAATCCCGGTCCGTGGATCTGAGATGTAACCGGAAGGGAATTGCTTGAGTGCTGACTCGTAGTTGAACATTGCCAAGCCAATTTGCTTAAGATTGTTCGAATTCTGAGTTCGACGAGCGGCCTCGCGAGCCGCCTGAACTGCTGGCAACAATAATCCTACAAGTATTCCAATAATGGCGATGACAACAAGCAATTCAACCAAAGTGAATGCCAGTCGCCGAAGGTGTCTTGCTTGGTTTTGCAAAAGCACGACGAATCTCCTGAGAAAGGTTGAGAAATCATCTTGTGCGGCAACTCTGGCGTTGAAAAAAATCAGGCCGGTGTTGCGGTCAAAAATTTAGCCTCAGCTAATTTTTCAAGTGCAATCTTAGCCGATGCTAAGTTCTCAGTCAACCTTGGAATTACTAATCCTGATAACTATCCTTGATAACTAACTCTGGACAGCTTCTGGCCTAGTATGAATAATATGAGCGATGCCCTAGTGGAGCTGCCTCGTGGATGTACACGACTCCGCATACTTAATGAATCTCAAACTTTCTCAGGCTTTCTCCCGTGACTTTGCCAAGCCGATCATCGCGCTCAACCAAGGAACGTGGGTCGTCGACTGCATCGGCCGTACATTCGAAAACTCGTACCGATCATTCGGTTGAAATGGCCGAAGATTACGTCGAAGCAATTCAGGACGCCATCGATTCTCAAGGGCGGTGTCGCGCGGTCGACTTAGCCAAGAAATTCTGCGTCAGCCAGGTTACGGTCAATCGAACGATTGGAAGGTTGGTAAGAGACGGCTTCGTCTTAACGGAACCTTATGGACCACTCGAATTAACCCCTGCAGGAAAACGACTCGCCAAGGCATCGAAGCAACGCCACGCAATGGTATACGAACTGCTGCTGGCAATTGGAGTCGACCCTGAAACGGCTCAAATCGACAGCGAAGGTATGGAACATCATGCTAGCCCCAAAACGATTCAGGCTATCAAACTATTCCTAGAACAAAGTAAAGCCTGATCAGCTATACTGTTGTACGTGCCTGAGATACGTCGTCTCGAATCTTTGCGAGTGGAAAGATGCTGAAAGTCATTCACCGTTGGATCGCAGTTACTGCGTCATTAATTTTTGCTTCGGCTTCGCTTGCAGTTTTTGCAGCCGAACCAACTCAGCGTCAATGGACCGTCGGAACTGATAAACGAGAAGCACTGATTTATGTTCCTGAGAGTGCTAAAACAACCGACTCACCGGTTGTCTTTGCGTTTCATGGCCACGGCGGCAATATGCGCAATGCTAGCCGCATGTTTCCCATTCACAAGTTGTGGCCAGAAGCGATTTGCGTCTACATGCAGGGATTGAATACTCCTGGGCAACTAACCGATCCTGAAGGAAAGAAACCTGGTTGGCAGAAAGCTGCTGGAGATCAAAACGACCGCGATCTGAAGTTCTTTGATGCGGTACTTGAATCGCTACACAAGGAATGCAAGGTCGACGACTCTAAAATCTTCTCGACAGGGCATTCGAACGGTGGTGGTTTCACCTACCTGCTGCTTGCAGAACGCGGAGACAAGCTCGCCGCGATTGCTCCTTCCGCGTCCGCAGCCGCACGTCGATTTAACGACTACAAACCCAAACCAACTATGCACCTAATGGCTGACAACGATCCGCTCGTTAAAAGCGCTTGGCAAGTGGCGATGATCGATGGCTTGAAGAAACTCAATCAATGCAGCATGACCGCCGTACCTTGGGCTGATGGTGCTTGCAAGCTCTTCAAATCACCCATTGGCGCGCCGGTTGTAACGATGGTGCACGACCAAGGTCACAAGTTTCCCGACAAAGGCGCCGAGCTGATCGTCAAATTCTTCAAAGAGTACAAGACTCTCGCTCAATAACGATTAACCGGCTACCGCAGTCAGCCAAGGACGAAGGACACCGAACGGCAAGTCTTAGTTGTGAGCTAAAACTCGAACTCGAATCGCCTTGCCGTTCCAATTGACTGGCACCACATACAGTAGGCCAGAATTGCTTACGGCAGATGTAGGTTGAATCGTACTCTCACCACCCGAAGTTGCCCCCTCATAAACTGCAAAAAGATAGGTGCGGTGGTTATAGTCGACGCTATAAAGTCCATAGGCCTTATTGCCCAACTGCTCAGGCACACCCTGAAAGGTAATCTTCCCGAGACTAGCGAGCGTAAGTCCTGGTGCTGATTTTGCAGCACCTACAACACTGTCAGCCTTTAGATTGTACCCAGCAAATTCATAGTTTGGATTCTCACCCGCAACCAGTTCTTCGATGACTGGACCACCAATATCGATTGGATGCTTGTCCGGATCGTCGCACGAATAGATCGTAGTTGGACTAGACGATACGTAGACGCCAGTGTGAGAACCTTCGGGATTGCAGCAATCCAGCGAATAGTAGTAGTGGGAATTTGCATACATCAAAAAACCGGTAACGATGTTTGCTGGGGTTGTCATAGCGGGCTAACCTTTACTCTTGAGATTTCTCGTACAACGAATTCCAACATTGGAATAGAAATTTGTGGTAGCTTCATAAGCAAATAGCATCGGATTATTCGCTTTGGCGAGCCTCAATTCCTTTGATACTGCAAAATCAAGAGGCCCGCCAACAATCGCCCTCAATCTCAGCGGCTCAATTTTATAGGGAGATTCACCTAATTGATCCATAACATTTTTTGGCAGTTGAGGCGGCGTAGTATCGGCCCATTCTAGCACCCTTGAATACAAACCACTAACGGGAGGTTCGGATTTATTGTCAAATTGATCCGACTTATCCACGAGTGGCCAAGGCTGAGAATTTACATTACTTCCCCAGGGAAACTTACTAACTCCACCATTTGAACAGGCAAACAACCATTGCCAAGCCGTCTGAAGTTGCTTGCCAGTTTTTTCCGCATACGCCAGAGCGTGCTCGAAAGTGACCTTAACTGCGATTCCGTCAATCTCATCCTCGTCTAAACGATGGAGTCCTTCTAAGACCTCCAGCAGATCATCAATCAAAACCTCATGACGATCAATCAAAAATGGTTCAACGTTTATTTCTACATTTGCAAATGTCTCACCAGCTTGACTCGGTTTCAGAATCCCTCCAGCTTGATAGCTCATCTCAGATTGAATTTGTGAACTCGGTTTCACCACCAGAGGTGGAAGTACGATATGCTTGCGGTACAGGAACCAACTGCGGTGTGGCAACGTTACTCCCGTAGTACCTAGCATGGAACGCACATGCTGTTCAGGAATAGTTCTATAAACATAGAAATCTCGTCGCCGTATTCGTACGTGAAGCGATAGAACCCTGAACGCAGCTTAAACTCTCGCCCGCTTTCAACTTCGAGTCTTTCGGCTTCAAGTTGACCATCCTCGGGCTGCAATCTCTGGCAATATAGCTTGCCGGACGGACCGTCAACATCGATCATCACATTCTTCAAATCTGGTTCCGATATTTGACCGCTGGAGCCAGTGGAATCCTGAGATCGATGCTCCATCCACCAATACATGCCAGCTAAACCTGCCATGCTTGAAACTGCCATTCCGGCAGCAAATCTTCGGCGAGCGAAATGCTTAATAGTTCGAAGTTCCCATTTTCCGTAAGCCTTTACCGCTCGGCCTTGCAAGTAATTTTCAAGGTCATCCGCAAGTTGATTAGCGTCCGAATAGCGGCCATCAGGTTCCTTGGCCATTGCTTGCATCACAATGGCATTCAAACTAGCTGGAATTTTTGGATTGATCTGCCGTGGCGATAGTGGCGTTTCGCCGAGTATCTTTGCGTACAGTTCGTCTCCGCTACCTGAATATGGCAGTCTATTTGTAAGCATCTGATACAGGACGACACCAATACTGTAGATATCTGTGCGATGATCAATTCTTTCTGTAACGCCTCTCACCTGCTCAGGCGACATGAAGGCAGGAGTTCCGATGGGAAGCCCTAATCGCTTCGACGATAGGCTGAGGCTACGACTGTACGACAAACCGAAGTCGAGCAGATGCGGCTTGTTCTGCGAGTCCATCACGATGTTGGCTGGCTTGATATCGCGATGAATAATATCTGCTTGATGCGCAAAGGCCACTGCCCGACAGATCTGAATCACAATACTACATGTGGTCTCATCATCCAGTTCATGCTTATCCAACCAAACTTTCAGAGATGAACCTTCGATGTACTCGCTGACGATGTGAATTGTTGACTCAAGCTGAATCACATCGTGTATGGTGACGATGTTTGGGTGATGCAACTGACTAGCATTGCGGGCCTCTTTCAGCAGCACTTCGGATTGAGAATTTGGTGCGGAGTCTTTTGGCGTCTTGATCGCTACATAACGGCGAAGCTCTTTATCGAAGGCCTTATAGACCGTCCCAGAAGTTCCCTGGCCGATGTATTCCACCATTTCAAATCGACTGTAGTCATCTTGCAGCGATTTGACCGGCTCTTCCTTACCATGGTCGTTGGACTGAATAGCCTTTCCACACTGAGGACATTCCAAATAGCCGCTTGCTTGAATGGTTACACCATCCAATGGCATTCCGCAATCGGTACATTTCATGGACGCAATGACTCAAGACAAGTTAGATTCGAAAAGGACTATCCAGAAAACAAATCACCATCGACCCTGGCTAGCAGTAATCATCATACACTTTGTAGATACATTACCGACCCACCTAATACAAAATCCTACCAGTCCATGAGCGATTGGTAGGATTTACGTACTATTTTAGAACCTTAGTAATCGGAAAAGGCTACTCAGGTGATTTCTTCAAACCGCGTCGAATCAATAATCCATCAACCTGTGGATCACGACCGATGAAGTCGCGATACAGATCCTCGGCCTCCTTGCTTCCACCACGCGACAACACAGAATCGCGAAATTTCTGTCCGTTCGATTGGTTCAAACCACCCTTTTTGCGTACTACTGCAAAGCTATCGGCAGCAAGTATTTCGCTCCACATGTAAGCATAGTAACTAGCAGCATAACCACCTGGCCAAATGTGCGCGAAGTAGGCGGTCTTATATCGAGGTGGAACCATCGGCAGGTCTACGCCCAAGTCGCTGAGCACTTTCGCTTCGAACTTTTCGATATCGTCTGGAACTTGATCTGCGCCGATCGCATGCCATCGCAGATCGAGCAGTGCAGCAGACAAATACTCCATCGTGTCGTAGCCTTGGTTGAAGTTTTTAGCGGCAATAACTTGCTTGAGCAGATCGACTGGCATCACTTCGCCGGTCTTATAGTGTCGTGCGTAGTTCGCAAGCACCTCTGGATGAGCCGCCCAATCTTCCTGGAAGGTCGATGGAAATTCGACGAAGTCTCGCGGTACGCTCGTTCCGGCTAGCGATGGATATTCTACGTCGGAGAACAAACCATGCACGCCGTGTCCCATCTCGTGGAACATCGTGGTCGCATGATCAAAGCTGATCAGAGCCGGCGCACCCTCCACTGGCTTCGGAATGTTCATCACGTTGACGATGACAGGTTTCTTGTGAAGCAATTTGGTCTGCTCCACGAAGCTGTTCATCCAAGCACCACCGCGTTTATTGGGACGAGCAAAGTAATCGGCGTAGAACAAGCCGATCTGCTGTCCATCGGATCCAATGACGTCGAATACTCGAACGTCAGGATGATAGACCGGCAGATCTTTTCTCTCTTCGAAACGAATACCAAAAAGTCGATTCATCGTATAGAACACGCCGTTCTTCAGCACTGAATCAAGCTCTAAATACTGCTTCACATTGTTCTCGTCGATGCCGTATTTGTCTTTACGAACCTTTTCGGCGTAATACTCCCAGTCCCAAGGTTGTACTGAGTCGATGATGCCGTCGGCCTTCATCTTGGCCTGAATGTCACTAGCTTCTTGAACGACCTTTGCAACAACGTCTGGAACTAAATTGGTTAGCATCTTCTGAGCAGCATCTGGTGTTTTAGCCATCTGGTTTTCAAGCGCGTAGTGAGCGTGCGACTTGTAACCCAGGATGCCAGCTTTTTCGGCTCGCAACTTGGCGAGCTTTTTCACAAGTTCCCGATTATCGATACCGCCATTTCGCCCAAGAGCGCGATAGGCGGACGCTTCCCAAACTCGCTTGCGTAGATCGCGATTGGAAAGCGAAATCAAAACGGGCTGTCGCGTGGTGTTCGTTATCGGCAATAGGAATTTGCCTTCTTTGCCCTTTTCCTTGGCAGCCTTCGCAGCCGCTGCGACTTCATCATCGCTTAGACCGGCCAACTCCTCTTTCGAGTCTACCAACACAGATCGCTCAACGGTCACTGCCAAGAGATTGTTTTGAAATTCAGTCATCGCCGAAGAGATCTCTTCGTTAATCTGACGAATCCTCTTCTGCTGATCCGCATTCAACTTTGCACCGGCTCGCACGAACGACTTGTAGGTCTCTTTGAGCAGTTGCTTCTGTTCGTCATTCAACTTCAGCGAATCCAATTGCTGGTACAGCTTGTCGACAGCGGCACAGAAACAGCTTGTTATTCAAGTAGATATCGTCGCTGTGCGCTTGCCAACAACGGTGAGACCTCAACCTGAATCTTTTGAATTTCCAAGTTAGTATGCGCTCGAAGCCAAGTTGCCAAAGGCGGATTGAACTCGCGTCAAAATCGCCATGACGGCTCCATGGCCACCAGTGTATTCTCAAAGGTTGGCTCTGCGGTACTATCAGCGATCGCCTGCATCTGCTTCTTCTGCTCAGCCATACCCGCAACAAATGCGGGCATGAACTGGTCGTTCTTGATTTTGGCAAAATCTGGAGCTTCCAGTGGAAGATTGCTGGGCTTTAGGAAAAGGTTATCCATCTTCGATTTAGAATCCTCTGAAACTTGGAAGGCTTGAGCTGAACTCGGAAACGGACTTGTTGTAGAACAGGCACAGAATGCGAGCCCTGTTGCCAGCCAAATAAAGCGTTTGGTTTTCATAGCATCCTCTGAATTGAATCAATCAGATTTTAGGTGTCGGATCGACAAAGCCAGATTTTAGTCTCAGCCACCACTATGTACGAGTAGAGGCGAAAAGCCAGTTGACTATGCAGCACTAACCAAGAACCGGATTTTCTGCTGCTCAATTGAACTTAGACGGACGGTAGAACGTAGAGCTTGGAGAGGAAATTAGAGGATGCTCCACGGAAACAACTCGCTAGAAACAGGAGCTATCCAAGCCAGGCAATTGCAGATTTCACTCAGGCAACTGATGGGCTTTACAACCGTAGTTGCCATCGTTTTGATGATGGTCCGCAATTTCACCCCAGGATTTGCCGCCGATATCGGGAACATTGTACTTTGCGTTTTATTGCTGTGTGCTCCGGTCGGGATCGCCTGGGCGATTTCGGCGTGCTGCAAGATACTGCGCGCAGAATCGGCGGTCATTCGCATTTTCATTGTGCTCGGTCAGCTCACGATAAGTACCTGTTGCTTGGGAGCCTCGGTTTGCTGCCTAAGTCAAGTACGATTCCTTAGCGGCATGTTTCCATACCATGTTCACTTCTGTTGGATATTCCTTTCGTGAACTCTAGTTCAACAACTTCTATAGTCTATCACCAATCGTGGTTTTCTCACGAGAGGTACTTTGTATCTCGTTCGAAATCAGCTTATGATGCACCTTGCACATGGACTGAACAGCGTCTCCTGAGCCGACACGGAAATCTGAATCCTGGCGGAATCAGCTACAACGAATACAGAGACTTTGAAAAACTATGACGCACACTGCTAAACCACTATCTGGACAAAACGCGATTGTTACTGGAGCCGCTCGAGGCATCGGAGCTGCCATTGCGATAGCACTGGCCAAAGCGGGTGCTAACGTGGCCGTGAACGATCTGAACAGCGCGACGGAAACTGTTAGTGCTTGCAAGGCAGAAGGCGTTCAGGCCGTCGAGGCGCTCGGCGACGTTGGCAACTTAGCTGCAGTCGAGTCGATAATGGATGCGGCGGAACAGCAGCTCGGACCGCTCGACATCTTGGTATCCAATGCGGCCTTCAGTGATCGCGAACTTTTCTATCAAGCTGACCTAGCTGGCTTCGAGAAGACGATTCAGGTCTGCATGTGGGGACCGTATTATTTGTCTCGCTTGATGGCGCAGCGACTGATCACTCTAGGCAAGAAAGGTTCGATGGTCTTTATTGGTTCACCTCATGCCTACAAAGCCATTCCAGGATCGTGTGCGTACAACATGGCAAAAGCTGCGTTGGATCAATTGGCTCGAACAGCCGCTTGTGAATTGGCCGAACATCGAATTCGCGTGAACATCGTTCATCCAGGTTGGACCGATACGCCAGGCGAACGCAAGTTCTTCCATGAGAGCGAGCTTAAAGAGCAAGGCTCACAACTTCCTCTGGGACGGATGGCCGAGCCCGAAGACATTGCTCACGCAGTGTTGTTCTTGTGCCATCCTGCCAGCGAATACATGACCGGTTCGACAGTCACTGTCGACGGAGGTGCTCTACTGCCATTTCAAGAGATGTTCCGCGTTCGTAATCGACCCAATTAGTGACGATGGCTGTTACAAACTTGTGACGGTTTCCTTGGCCTGCAGTGCGTATGCTTGTGATGATGTCGCCTAACGCGATTTCACACACTTCAACACACTTTCCAAGGATAGAAGTCATGATTCGAAGAGCTATGATCCGAAATCAAGTCATGCTAGCCGCGTGTAGCTTTGCTTTTCTTCTCGCAGTAAATAGTGCGGCATACTGGCAAAGCAACTCGAAAGCACAAACCAAAGCAGCTTCACAGGTCGAAATACACAACGAGCTTATCGACGAATCTGCTTTTCTGAAGTCCGCGGATCAAGCCATTCAGCTACGCAAGCAGCGGCGATTGACAGAAGCTGAATTCATCAAGCTTAGTCAAAAGCCCAGGGTAATCGTTTTGGATGCCCGCAGCAAGGATCGATACCAACAAGTGCATATCAAGGGAGCTATTAGTCTTCCCTTTACCGATATTTCGTTCGATAGCCTGGCAAAGGCGCTTCCCGATAAGAATGCGACCATCCTGATTTATTGCAACAACAACTTTCGAGGCAACGCACCTGAGCTTCAAGCCAAGAGCCCAGGCGCAGCCCTGAATCTGAGTACCTTTTCATCGCTCTACGACTACGGCTATCGCAACATTTACGAACTTGGCCCAGCGCTGGACATACGAACAACAAAGCTGACACTCGTTGGAGACAATGCCGAGGCGCTGAAGCAGAATCGATAGACTCCTCGTATTTTCCTTTGAGAACGCAGTTTTCGAGAATTTCTTGCGAAGCGACCGTTAAGTTTCAAGCAATTGTCGTTACAGCAGGTGGAGCCAGATTCAAACCGATTTTAGCTGTGCTATGATGCCCGATCACCACGATTCAGCTCGATCGCAGGGGGTCTCATTTCTGAATGAGATCCCATACGATTCGACCTACTGATTGAATCGCCCGCCGTATCTTTCGCGCATCTCAATCCACCCATCCCACCTGTTGAGATTAACATCATGCTTCGATTCACGAAATTGGCTTGGTTTGCCAGCCTTCTTCTAAACGGCTATTTCACTTTCGCCACGGTTCAAGCTGGCGAAATCATCACGCTGACCAATGAGAACTTTGATCAAGTCGTGCCGGCTGGCAAAGAGGTCGACGCGCTACCTGGCGACATTTGTATTCGCAATGAACATATCATAGCCATCATCGGCAAAACCAGCCCGCTGCGAAATGCAAATATGACTGTGAAGAATGTTGGCGGCATGTTGATCGATCTTACTACTCGAGCTGGTAACAACGATCAGCTTGGAGCCTTTTATCCTTGCGCGCCCAATCGAGTCTTAAGCGAAGAAGCCATGCAAGTAGATCCCAATGGAAACGTGCGCCTACTTTTTCGAAGTGAAGCGGCCAAGGGACAGCCCGAACTGTGGGTCACTTACGAATTGAAATCCAATTCCAAAACGATTGAAGTTACAACTGTCTACAAGAACACAACTGACAAAGAGCTGACAATCGACCCACAGGACCACATCCGGGCAGACGGCGAGTTTGTGACTGCTGTGGACGGTGATACAAGTTTGCGGCTATTTTCAGCGCTGGACCTGTACTGGCAACAAGCCTACGGAATCGTGTTGGAGAACGATAATTGGAAATACCACCAAGACAAACGAATCTTGCGTTACTTCCCTAAAGCTGTCGTGCTTCCCGAGACAACGGAGGCGGCTAAGCTTCCACAGCAGAAGCTGGGATCAGGCGAATCGATTACTATTAAGCGATGGATTTTCCCTTCAAACGACACGTTTGATGTCCGAAAGCTGGCTGCTGAACTGACCGAGCAAAAATGGCTGCCGATGTCGGTCGAAGTTCGCGATACATCTGGCCCCGTCAGCGAATGCACACTGGAGTTGAAAAGCAACGCCGGCAAATCACTGGCCAAGAGCAGATCGAGCAAGCTGGAGACGATGATTCCTCCTGGGCAGTATAAGTTATTGGTCTCAGCCTTTGGCCGTCAGACAATCGAGCGCGATGTCGATACCGCGGCGCAGGAAAAAATAGAAGTCGTTCTTCCTCTACCAGGTTTTGTTCAAGCCGAAATCACAGATAGCAGCGGTGGCCGAATTGCTTGCAAATGCGACTTCCGAGGGCTCGGCGGTACAGCGAATCCAGACTTCGGTCCCAAGAGCCGCCGTTTTTGGAGTTGGCAACTTGCAATACACGCCCAACGGACGCTTTCGTTGCGAGCTTGCTCCCGGTAGTTATGAAGTTGTAATTAGTCACGGTCCTGAGTTTGATGCTGTGACCCGAAAGATCCAAGTTGAAGCCGGAAAAACGACCGAGATCAAAGCAACGCTCGTTCAATCGATCAAAACTCCTGGCTGGATCAGCGCTGACTTCCATAGCCACAGCTCCCCATCCGGCGACAACACGTCCAATCAACGAGGCCGAGTGCTTAACCTGCTAGCTGAACATATTGAATTCGCGCCGTGCACTGAACATGCTCGCATCGATACCTATGATCCTCACCTTCAGGCACTCGAAGCTACCAGCCGCATGGCCACCTGCACAGGCATGGAGCTTACCGGCTCGCTTCTGCCGGTGAATCATCAAAACGCATTCCCGTTGAAACACTATCCTAGAACTCAGAACAACGGAGGGCCTTCTAACGACACCGACCCCGTAGTGCAGATCGAGCGGCTGGCTATGTGGGATAATGGAGCAGAGAAATTAGTACAGATGAATCACCCCAATCTCGTTCAAATACTCGGCGACCGCGACCTAGACGGCAAGCCCGATGGCGGTTTTGAAAAGATGTTTGGCTTCACCGATGTGATCGAAGTTCACCCACCTCACATGATTTTTCAGAAGCCCGACGCTTTGCCACTGCGAGATAAGGATCGTGGTAATCCGATGTTCCATTGGATGCAAATGCTGAATCTTGGCTATCGAATCCCTGGAGTCGTAAACACAGATGCCCACTACAACTTTCACGGTTCGGGTTGGTTACGAAACTACGTACGATCAGAGAGTGATGATCCTTCTCAACAAGACATCTTATCGTTAGTACATGCCTGCCAGAAAGGTAAAGTCGTAATGACCAACGGACCATACCTTGAAGTTTCAGGAAGTTGCACTGGCAAAGCTGGAAATCAAACGGCAGAGCTAGGCGATACACTCAGCCCATTCGACGGTACTGTTACTCTTAAGATCAAAGTTCAATGCGCAAACTGGGTGGCTATCAATCGAGTTCAGATTTTCGTCAATGGAGTGCCCCTTCCTGAATACAACTTTAAGCCCGGTACACACTCCGAGTTGTTCAAGAAGGGTCCTATTGTCTTCGAGCATTCCGCAACACTAAAACTCGACAAAGACGCGCACTTGATCGTGGCAACAATCGGCGAAGGTGAAACTCTGGGAGTTGTGGCTGGCCCAGATCACGAGAAAGATCCACCGGTGGCTGTTGCCAACCCGATTTTCGTAGACATTGACTCCAATGGCTTTGTCCCAAATCAGGATCAACTGGGTTTAGAGCTGCCGCTTGGAAGGAAGTAACCCTTCCGTTCAGTTTTTTGCGTTTGCAGACGGCCTCGGGCTGTAGGTTGCATTGGAAAACGAGAGCATTTGGATTATTCTCGCAGGGTTCGAGAATCTACTTTTCCAGGCCCGCTTGTCCTCCGCATCCAATGCCAATCGAGTTTTCGTGTAAAAGCTGCAACAAACTGCTTCGCGTTCCAGATGGAACCGAGGGCAAGACTTGCCAGTGCCCATCCTGTGACCACGTGAGCGTTATTCCTGATCGACGTCCTGTACAACAGCCCACAGGCACAGGCAGTCAAAACTCAGTCAGTCAAAGCGCAACGAACTCAGGCAGTCCTACCGAAGATCTGGCCGATGGACTAGTACGAGTGACATGTCCAAAGTGCCAGTACCCATTGCGCTGTAAAACAGAATTGCTTGGCACTAAGGGACAATGCAAGCAGTGTAAATGTATCTTTACGATCGGCGACACCAAGGTCGTGGCGGAAGACGTTACCGCCCTGATCTTCTCTTGTCCCAAATGTGACCAGTTGTTTGATGGCAAGCCAGAGATGGAAGGCCGTAAAGGCAAATGCCATGCCTGCGGTGAAGTGTTTCACATCAAGCTTCGCGCCGCTGAGAGTAGTCCGCCAGAGCCTGCCATGAAGGTCGACTCTGAACCTAGCTTGCGAGTAACTTCTCATACCGCAGAAACAAAAACTGCTTCAACGCCAGTTAGTTCATCGAATCAATCCAAGAGTAACAAGGCTCCAAGCAAACCAGTCGAGCCCGCATCCGCAAAGCTACAAGTCATTTGTGGCGGTTGCCAAGGCATGATGCAAGTGCCGCCCTCCGCTTCAGGAAAGAAAGTTACCTGTCCACACTGCTCTCAATTGCTTCAAGTTCCTGGGGGTTCGAGTCAATCAACGGGTACTTCGATATTTGATCAAACCGATGAGGTTCTTGGAGTCTTGGAGACCAATGCAGCAGCTTCATCCAACCCTTTCTCGTTTGGGCCAACTCCATCGAACAGTTACCCAGCTAACAACTCAACCGGCAACGGTTATCCGCCGCCGATGCCTTATGTACCTGTTGCGCAATATTCACCTGCAGCAACGCCCTATGCTGGACCGACAGCTTATACCGCTCCCGATCCTTATACTCCGACAACTAGCGCTTACCAATATTTGAGCGCTGCGGAGAATGAGCTTGTTCAAGAGAAATCGTTAGCTCGCGACCGGTCTTCTCACAACTTGATTGTGGCGCGAGTGATACTTTTCAGCCTAGCAGCTCTTCACTTTCTCTTGATGGGTTTTGCCGTTTTCGCGCTCAATGTTCGCCTTGATCGTTATATGGAACGGCATCCTGGGCTGTCTCGAGAAGAAGTGGTATTAGGCAGCTATATCGCACTGGGTGTAACCAGCTTTGTTTGTCTGGCATTTATCTTTTTTGCGTTCCTGATTAGAACTCTACCTTTGTTGTGTTCCATAGCTCCTATGTTGCTTTTTGTGGGGTTGGCTATTTTGTGGAATTTTGGTGAGCTGAATTGGTTCCGCCTGACAATTGACTTCATGACAGTTTGTGCGCTTCTCAAGGTGCTAATCGATGGGATCAACTATCGGCATTGACGCTATCTGCTAAACTCATTCTTCATCAACCGCGAAATTTATTCGAACGACAATCACAACGCTCATGGCAAAATCTCGCATTGGTCCATTTGCTCTCGAATCGCCACTGGCACCCGCCACGAAGTCGGGCCAGATGTTTCGCGGTTTTCACGTCGATCAAAAGAAGCTGGCTGCAATTCGAGTTTTTCCAATTCCATTGGGCATGACGCCCGAGAGTCGACAAGCTTTTGCGGATCAACTTGAGCAACTGAAATCTCTGCGTCACGTCGGAATCGTGCGATGTTACGGTGGAGGCTTTGATACTCGCAACGCTTTCTTGGCCTACGAACTGGTCGATGGCGAGTCGTTGGACAAAGTGTTACAGCGTCGCGGAAGACTGACATGGGAAACAACGATCGATTATGCCAAGCAACTCGGCGAAGCGTTGCTGCACGCGCAGCAGTTTGCGTGGGCCCATGGCCGGTTGCAGCCCAGCAAGATTCTGGTAACGCCCGAGGGCTTACTCAAGATTGCGGACTGGCGACGCGATGAAGTTTCTGCAATGCTTAATTCGCCAGTGACGGCCGAGCAGATGCAGATGACGGCCCCTGAAATGCTCGAGGGACAAGTTGCTTCTGAAAAGAGCGACCTGTACTCGCTTGGCGCGATCATGTTTAGCATGCTGACCGGCTCGCCGCCATTTTCTGCTACTGATCCAGCCACTTTGACCGTTCAAATTCGTCAAACTACAGCAGTTAATGCCGCATCGATCGCGCTGGATTGCCCAGTATGGCTTAGCTCGATCGTTGATCAGTTGCTTTCCAAAGATCCCATGCGAAGGCCTTTCAGCATCGCAGCATTCCTACTGGCGTTGCGAGAAGCAGAACGTCGGCAGATGGAGGGCGTGGGAGTTCTCCAGCACGCAACTTCGGGCTTTAGTCCTTTGCAGATGAACGTCGATCGCCAGGAAGCAGAACGAGTTCTCGGTATCAAACAAAAGAAAGAGAAAGTTGCTCGAGAGCATTCCATCTTCGAAAGCACGTGGATTTTGATACTGGGTTTGTTCTTGGCAGTGGGAGCCATCGTTTGGTTCATGCTACCACCCAGCGAAGCCGCCCTGCGCCAGAAGGCCGAGAAATCTCTTGCCAGCGAGAAAACTTCCGATTGGAATTATGCTCGAGATCGCTACCTGGAGCCCATGCTGGAGCGATTTCCAGAAGGCGAACATGCAGGCTGGGCTCGTGAAAAGCTGAATTGGTTGAAAGCTCGCGAGACGGAGCGAAAAATCAATCGCGAAGAAAATGGCAAACAAGCCGGTTGGTCGCAAGCCTATTCCAGATTCGCCGAGGCACGAAATTTCGAGAGGTTTGGAGATAACGTCACGGCGCTCGAAAAATACAAATCCATTCAAAAGCTCTTCGCGGATGAGGTAGATTCCCAAAGTGTAGTTTATCTTGCCGGTGAAGGAATCGCTAGAATCACTGCCGCAGGTAATACGAACTCACTTCAGGCACTGCTGACCAAAAAGTTAGAGCAAGCCAACGAAGCTTACGAACGAGCAGAAATTACCAAAGCCAAAGAGCTTTGGGAGTCGATCATCAATCTCTACAAAGGTAACGAACAGGTCGCTGAGATTGTCGCTGCCGCCCAAGAGCGACTTGATGACGTCAACGCGAAAAGTAAGAACAAGTAATGGTCGATCATTTAGCTTGTCGTCTTACAGCGCCGCTGCCTAGTGCCATCGCCACCATTGCAGTTCGTGGCCCAAGTGTTCACAAGGTTATCGCCTCGATCCTCGACTGCAATGACTCCGATGACTTCTGGACGGTGAATCGTATTAGGTTCCTAAAGTGGCCTATCTCGGACGGTTTAGCGGAACATGTAGTTGTTTGCCGAATTGCCAACGACGAGATCGAGATCCACTGCCACGGTGGCGTAGCCGTAACGGATGCCATTCTTAGCAGACTCCGATCAGTTGGCTGCGAGACAGTAGACAGCGAAAGATACTTCCCCCCCCTGCCCGACCAAACGCCTCAACAGCGAATCGAAAATCTGTGCCAGCAAGCTCTACTGCTCACTCGATCCGATCGCGCGGTCGGCATCCTGCTAGATCAGATGCATGGCGTGCAGTACAAGTGCCTATCGCGAATTCAAGATCTACTGAGGTCAAAGCGATGGCTCGAAGCTCGAAATCAAATTGAAAGGCTGACTCGATGGTTCGAGTTAGCTGACCGACTCTGTAAGCCGTGGCAGGTCATCTTGGCTGGACCACCGAATGTTGGCAAGAGTAGCCTCATCAATGCTCTAGCGGGACAAACCATTTCGATTGTACATCACGAAGCTGGCACGACTCGCGATTGGATCGAATCGGAAACGATGATGGATGGCTGGCCAGTCGTCCTGACAGACACAGCCGGTATTCGTGAGACCGATCATCACATCGAGCGGGAAGGAGTCCTGCGAGCACAACAACAGATCGCCAGTGCAGACCTTGTGATTCTAGTCGTCGATAGCACCATCGGTTGGACGACTCAACACGATCAGATCATTGAAACCATCGACTCGGATGGCAGTAAGATTCGTCATAAGTTGATCGCCTGGAACAAATGTGATTTGCCGGAAAGCCTTCCGACAAATGATGCTGCAGCCAAATTCGACTGTGCAATTGTTGCCTGTAGCTCTCAACAGGAGCCTCGCTCCGCTTGTTACGGCAATTTCCTCAGCACTAGTTCCAGAGTCGCCCGCAGAAGGTGAGGTAGTGATCATTGATCCGAAAATTCAGGTTTTGCTGACGGAAATAGGCCTACGACTCGCAACTGAAATTGATTCAAAAGCTGAAAGTGAACTACAGTTACTAGGTGCACAACTGCTGACTTAGTTTTTGGCAAGTGCCACTATTGGTTCATCGACTCGCCGGATCAAATCCATGCCAAGCCCATCTGCATCGTTAGTAGAATTGTTGAGTCAACATCAACAGTCCCATTTGCTTCAATTCTTGCCTGAATTAAACGTTGACCAGCAGACTGATTTGATTGCCGAGCTTGAGTCGATCGATTGGGCTCAGTTGACCAAGCTGACAAGCAGCCAGGACAAGTCTGTCGATTGGCATGAAATGGCTCGCCGCGCTGAACCGCCCCCTGCATTTTCACTGCGAGATTCGAAACCAACCATCAGCAAGCAGCAGGCTACCATGGTCGGTGAAGAGGCGCTGCGAGCTGGCAAGGTTGGTTTCATTCTTGTCGCTGGCGGTCAAGGTACACGATTAGGGTTCGATCTACCCAAAGGCCTGTATCCCATCGGGCCACTCAGCAGCCGAACTCTGTTTCAAATGCACTGCGATCGCGTGTTGGGAATGTCTCGCAAGTATGGCGTGACCATTCCCGTTTACGTGATGACCAGCCCAGCGACGGATGCTGATACGCGTGAGTATTTCGAGAAGCATCAGAATTGTGGATTGAGCGATGATCAACTGCAGATCTTCTGCCAAGGCATGATGCCCGCTGTTGATGCTGCAACAGGCAAGGTCTTGCTGGCGAGCAAGTCATCCATCGCGCTGAGTCCCGATGGTCACGGTGGCTTAGTTGCCGCACTGCAAAAATCCGGCATCCTCCAGAAAGCTCAGCAACAGGGCATCGACTATTTCTATTATGCACAGATCGACAACCCACTGGCCAAGGTCTGTCAGCCCGATTTAATCGGCTATCACAGACTGGCTGGAAGTCAGATGACCACGCAAGTCGTTCAAAAGCGGTTCGCCGAAGAAAAAGTCGGAAATGTGGTATCAATTGATGGCCGAGTGCAAATCATCGAATACAGCGACTTGCCAGCCAATGTGGCTCAACTAAAGAACTCCGATGGATCGCTCAAGCTCTGGGCCGGGAACATCGCCATCCACGTTTTTGATCGCAGTTTTTTGACCTCGGTCGTCGAGTCCGCTGACGGGCTACCCTTCCATCGTGCACACAAGAAAGTCTCCTACGTTGATTCAAGCGGTCAGCTTGTGGAGCCATCGCAGCCCAACGCAACCAAGTTCGAGCGATTTGTGTTTGATCTACTGCCAATGGCCGAGCGAGCGATTGTCGTCGAGGATGCGGCCGAAGAAGTTTTCGCACCAGTGAAAAATGCTAATGGAGCTGCAGTAGATACTCCTGCGCATTCGATTCAAGCGATTCTCTCGCAGCATCGACGTTGGATACTCGGATCAGGTTCGACGATAGCCGATGGCGTTTCGGTCGAAATCAATTCCCGCTGGGCCGTCGACGAACAGGAAGTCGCTCAAAAGCTTAACAAGCCCATCCACTTCACCGCTGATACCTATCTGTGCTAAGTAGCGGGGCCGGCCACGGTTTAGACTGATACTCGTCACTAATCATCGACCTCTGTGACTCAGAAGTCTCCGTGGTTAGAGATTGGACTTTTCACGACCCAATTTGCTTAACCACAGAGATTCAGAGACACTGAGAGCGAGCATAGCATTCGCTCGCAACTCTCGAACTTACATCAAAGTGGTGTGACCCCAGCGGTTATTCCGTATTTCAGCATTACGCTTCACCATGCCATCAAAAGCATCTTGAAGAACGAACTGTATTGATCTTAAAGTTCGCAAATCGCGACGACCACTCCGCGACGACCACTCCGCCACACCCACCGCCAATGCAATAAGCTCTATTAGGAATCCAAGCAATTGTCGATCAAGCGGAAGTCATGGTAAACACAGGCAAGTTGCCTATGCCACGTCAGTTTACCTTCGCTACTATAATAAGTTTTCCAAACAACACTTCGCGAGCTTCTGTCTTATGGCTGCTAACTTTCAACTACCGAACGTCAATCAACTCGAAGAAGTCGATCTAATTGGCACTGTGTATCAACCGGGGCTGGTCGAAATTGAGGGAGTTGTATCACCGTGCGAACAATTTGGCTGGGAACATCCCAAGGGTTACGAGGTGCATTGTTTTACTCTCGCCGCTTGGCGAATGGTTGGAAGCAGGATCAAAATAAGCAGGCTAACGGTCTTACGTCCGCTGGCTCCAGAAAGCGATTGGTTTTCTGAGTACGCTCCGCTTTCGATCCATCGAATCGTAGTGACGTTATCTGAAGACAATAATCGCGCGATCTTTGCTAATAAACCTGTCGCCTCAGTGAACGAAGTTGGCTTAGCTGAGATAGCTCAAGAGCTTGAGCAAGTGATTGTCATCCATCACGATCAATTCGGTGAGCTTCTCTTCGATCCATCTATGGACTGGTTTACGTGCGAAGCTAACTGGAATGGAAACGCTGTTCAACTTCGTTTTGACACAGGTGAATTCAG
>JAXMBP010000027.1:0-81769 GCA_046349795.1 Pirellulales bacterium
AGAGAAGGCTTTGCCGGAGAAGGGAAAGTTCGCCAATGGGCTGATTCAACGGCTGACTGACAATTTTGATCAGATGCTCGATTTCGGCCTGAACGTTAGTTGAGTTCTGCTCTACCGAGCCGCTGACATTCAAGATACGATCCCTCCTGGGTTGTATTTCAAGCTACTGTCGTTCACTCATCGGCACAATATTTCTTATTGTAGGACCAGTGTAGATCTGCCTTGGTCTACCGATCTTCGAAGATGAAGACTGATGCATTTCAACCCAGTGAGCGATCCAGCCCGGCAATCGACCAATCGCGAACAATACAGTAAACATCTGAGTCGGCAGGCCCATCGCGCGATAGATGATACCTGAGTAGAAGTCCACATTGGGATAGAGCTTACGTTCTTTGAAGTAATCGTCGTTCAGCGCGACATCCTGCAATTCTTGAGCAACCTCAAACAGCGGTTCACTTAGATTCAACCGCTTCAGCAGTTTGTCGGCGGCCGCCTTGATAATTGTAGCGCGAGGATCAAAGTTCTTATAAACTCGGTGGCCGAAGCCCATCAAACGGAATCCGTCTGACTTATCCTTTGCCTTTTCGACGTACTTCTTGACGTTTCCACCATCGGCCACTATTTGATTCAGCATGTTGATGCAAGCTTCATTGGCTCCCCCGTGGAGTGGTCCCCAGAGTGCACAAATACCAGCCGAGATCGATGCGAACAGGTTTGCATTCGATGATCCAACCATTCGGACAGTCGAAGTGCTACAGTTTTGCTCGTGATCTGCATGGCAAATTAACAGCAGGTTTAGTGCTTCAACGAAAACAGGATCAGGCTCGTATGCTTCTGTCGGCACCGCAAACATCATCTGCAAAAAGTTATCGCAGTAGGATAGCTCGTTTCGTGGATAGTTGAACGGCTGGCCGATCGATTTCTTGTAGCTGTACGCCGAAATCGTCGGCAGTTTGGCCATCAGTCTATGAATTGAAATTTCAACTTGCTCGGGATCTCGAGGATCGAGCGAATCTTGATAGAACGTTGAAAGGGCTCCGACTACCGATGAAAGAATCGCCATCGGGTGCGCATCTCTTGGGAAGCCGTTGTAAAACGACTTCATATCTTCGTGCAGCATCGTATGTTGACGAATCGCCTCACGGAACGCCTCAAGCTCTTGCGCGTTAGGCAACTTTCCATAGATCAACAAATACGACGTCTCGACGAAATCGCAATGCTCGGCAATCTGTTCGACAGGATAGCCTCGGTATCGCAGAATTCCCTGTTCGCCATCCAGATAGGTAATCGAACTAGTCGTACTGCCGGTATTGACGTAACCTTCATCAAGAGTGATGTATCCCGTCGCAGCACGCAGAGCAGAAATGTTTAGCGCCTTTTCATCCTCAGTGCCCACCACCACAGGCAACTCAACCTCCTTATCCTCGACAATGAGACGAGCTGTTTTGGTGGTTGATGGAGAGGTGGGTTTACTAACAGCCGACATTCAGCATCTCCAATGTAGTCCGAAAAATTGCAGTTCAACCGAGATACCGCGGTTTTCTCGCGGCGAGCAAAGCAGCAAGCCGTCCAATCAGCGACAATGTTTGACAGGTTGCAACTTTAGCAAGTACGCAGTTTAACCGCTTGCAAGCAGTAGGACAATTCACCGTCGTTAATTTGCGCAATCGGCAATAGTAGAGTGCAGAATAACATGCCAATTCGACCAGCAGCTTGGCTAAGACGCTTGCCTAGCGAATGTACGTTCCGCATTGCTTACCCCGGCAAAAATCTGCCTCTAACCGCTCTCTAATCGGCACTGGCGACTTTTCAGCTTAGAATGGGCTGGGAACAAGGAATGCGTGTTGAAGGTACATCACGGGAGCTCCAAGCTTGGCGATGAGCTGAGCGACGTACAGTGCCCCAACATAAAATGCGATGGGGGCTAATCCCAGAAGGTGGGCAGGCCAACGAATCAACAATCCACGTTTCTTCAGCCCGCGACTTTGACGGCTGTCCGCATAACCAACTGCCCAACCGATGACCAATTTCGACGGCAAAATCAGAATTGCAAATATTAGACTCGGCGCCCACATCAGTTCCTGTGGTGGGTCTTCTATTCGTAGCAGATAAAGTGGAATTGCAAAAGCGCTGAGTATCAGAAGTGCTAGGAAATGAGCCCAGGGTGCGTAAGCGTAGTTTCTACGAACTTCTCCAACCGCTAGAAACGAACTCAGCTTTCCAGTCTTAACAAACAACATTTGAAGAAACGGTAAGTAGTACATGGCCCAAGTCATCAGACCAGCTCCCAAAAGTCCAATCAGCGGAGCGATATTGGCGGGGGCTCGCTGCCCAATGATCATCATCGATACTGGAAACACCAACCATGCCAAAACTCCAATTGTCGCCCTTGCCCCTAACCACCAGAGCTTTGGAAGCTGTAACCCCACGACTAAATCGTAAAGTTGATCACTCGCCTTGGACCAAGTTGTTGGACGCCATACATCCGCAAAAAACTTAATGGGTGCTGGCCAGAGTAAATGCCACCACCTGCCTCCGCGCATCGCAGCCCAGCCAATGTGCACTAGCCATGCCATCGCGGTTATCACTGCTCCGACTCTCCATCCTACAGCCGTGGAAGAATTAGGTTGTAGTATCTGAGCTGACTGGGCCAAATCTTGAATCAGTATGACCGGCAGAAACAATAAACTGCCCCATAAACCGTAGACGCCTAGTTTGCCTGCGACTCGTAGTCCAGGCAAACAAGTTCGCCAAGGTTGCCCATTTGCGAGTCGTCCACCCGCAGTTAATAGGTACCCCAGGCTGGCCAGTTGCAACACCGGTATTGCCGCCACAATGGACAATAGAACCATGAGACTGAATAGATCTAGACACGAACCTGCCAACCAGAATGGAAAACAAATCACCCGGAGAAACAGATTCTTAGGTGATGGCGTTGCAACTGGAATACTTGCTTGTACAGCGGAACCTCCAACTTGGTTCCTTGAACAAGCTCGATAGGACTAGTTCCAGCCAATTCCGCCTCACCGGCGATTCGGCGTGGGTGTGGCACGGCAAAGTCGTTGGTCGTAGAGCACTACAACCCGTCAATTCTTGGTATCCGCTGCCTTGCCATTAGCGTTGCAACGATTGGTGGATTCAAGGGTCTCAGTAGCAGGTCCGGTGAAATTGTCGGGGTGCGGTGGTCCGACCTTTGCGGCGAGGGCTGAGGTTTGATTTCTCGAGCCGTTCAGAACTCATCGCTCACCTTCTACTCAAATTTCGTGGGAAAAGAACCATTCTGAAGTCAGATTTCGTGTCCTTAGTTTAGTCATCAACTAAGACGGTGTTTTGGGCGAGTCCAAGCTATTCGATCACGATCTAAGAATATTGCCCAAAATCCCGAAAAATCCAATGGAGATTCTTTTCGGTCTATCCGGGATTACAGGCTTCCGGAGAACCAAGGTCCAAAAACTCAATGAGCAGTTTCTCAGCGAGATCCACTGGGCGATTCCCTATCCAATTTACTCGCTCGATTATTTGCCCATTCCCTGCTTCCCTGCCTAGTTTATTCCACTCGTGTTCGATTCGCATTGGTATTTGGATTGGACCTCAAGTCTTGATCCACGGATGAGCGATCAAGCCGAAGTTGTGTGGCACGGACGGTTAGCGGACGATGGATCGCCCGTCAAAAAGCTCAAAGCCTATCATTCCACCAGTGCCTTTCGCCAAGTTTACTTTAGCAAGATCATTGCCTCGATGCTAACTGGAATTAAAATTGATATAGCCGTTTTACATATCCTTTGCTAAGGTCGCTGGGACGGCTGTTGGCTTTTTGCCAAACGTTGTATTCAGGATTTCATGGGCTGCCACGGTTCGCGGTGACGCGTTCTGTCGGTCCATGCGATTCAATGCGGTGGAGATTCTCCACCTTGGTCCGTTTCGATAGGAGTGCTGCAAATGAGCATCGGGCATTCTGCACGCGTCCTCGAGAGATTTTTCTCCGGCATCCAGTGGTATGTTTTCATATCGTCTTGGTGTCAGTCATTTCTCAGATGATTGACACCATTGTAGAGCTATTGATTCGGTTTGCTCGCACTTCGTCATCACAAAGTCGAGCACCAAACGGGCAACCGGCGACCCAAATCGCTGCGATGTTGAACGAGGTGACCACCGACTTAGCGAAGCTAAGCGTAATGTTCATCAACGCATAGGCGACTACACGCTGTTTTTGGTCGTGACCTTTATCCTGAATCACGCTACAAGGCCCGAGTTCAAGGGGAAAGGATCAGTTCGTAACCTATTGCACTCACGGTAAAGCGGTCTTATCAGATCTGGTGAGATCGAAGGTGAATCCCGCTGGCAGCTTCCTGCCGGAGTGCTTGCACGGCTCAGCGGGCGGTTTGAACTTTGTGTGCCTACGGACTGCGTGAAGTGCAGAGCGCGCGAATGGGAGCGCTTACGCGATGGAGATGATGAATCATTCTCCATTGCTGATTTAGTCGGTTGGCGATTCGGATCTAGGCTTCTACGCCAAGTAAGCTTCTGGCTCTACCGCAGGTTGATTGCAAGTCAGGGAGGCTTGCTCCAATAGCCAAACAGCGTCGCCGGGCCCCAATCGCCCCAGACTCACCACACTCAACGAGACTCAATGATGCGATAGATTTGGCAACCTTTGATGCCATTTTTGAGTCTGAGAACTGCGATCGATGTCGAGCCAATGCCCGACTCGACATCTCAGCCCACTGTTTGCGACTGCCGGTAAGTTTCACTATCTGTTCAGCCAAACTCGTTGAACTGCGGCTCGGCAGGCAAGCCCTTCAACTCCATATCGAACCTCAGGCGTGCCTTCTACGCTGGTGCCACGACGGGTACACCTGCAGCCAATGCACACCTCAAGTACCACCATCGGCATACCCTCGCCGAATAGACTAGGCAATACCAATGCATCCAGTCGGCGTACCGCACTAGGTATGTCCTTGGTAAACCCAGTCCAATGTACACAGTCGGCAACATCAAGTTGCTTAATCAACGATTTTATCGATTTTCGTACTCGTTGAGGTTTCGAATCCGCCTATCAACTCGGATTTGGCTTGACCCCAACTTTTCCAATTCAACCATCGCCACCAGAGCCACTTCCACTCCACTTCTAGGCCTCATCAACGCAATTAGGCCGAGCCGCCATGACTTACTCTCTAGCCTTTCCTGTGGATTGATGGGGTCAATTTGCCGGAACGCCATTCGGTACAACGGACAGCCGAGTTCGTGGCACTCTAATCGCAACATTTCCCGTCGAAGGCTTTTGCTGACCCCGTGCGATCAGCTGAGTGCATGTTCGAATAGCAGTTCTTTCCATCAACAAATTTAATCGATTTAACAAGCCTCTTGTGCTATCTCGCGCAGTTGGACTGTGAACGTGGTAGCACCAAGGAATGCCGGTTCGCAATGAAACCAAGGCCGTAACTAAAGCTGTTCGCGAGGTGGGCATGTAGAATCTCAATTCCATGCTGCCGAACAAACGCACAGAGTCGTCCCACCACGGACCAATCTAGTCGACCTCGCATGGGTATCTGAACGACTTTGTCCTGAGTCAGCCCACACATCTCGGGAAACTTGCCCGGCTTCACACACGCGAAAATTGCCTCCACCGAAAGATTCGGGCAAAGATTTCCCTAGTAATTGCTGAACTCTTTCGGCTTCCTGAAAAGTGTTCGCCGTTACGTGCAATACTCGAATCGTCTTCGGTGGCAGTTCCGAAGTCGAATGATTAAAGGAGAATCCGTAGTCCCCAACACAGGAACGAACGTATCAACAGAGCCAATTGATAATTGTGGTTTTGCATGGTTAATACTGGGTGGTGTTCGGAAGAAGCGCAAAAACCTGATCCAATCTAAGGTTTCCGGGAACACAAATCCGCAGACACTAACTTGCCCAGCAACCTTTCGGCACTATATTGCGAAGATACGAATAGTATCGATTGTAGTGGACGAGGTTACGAATCCTTAGTTTGCCCTCTCTGCTGCAACCTAAGGACGGCCATCTTCTTTTCGGGTGGCACGTCGACATCAGACTCGGCGGGATCATCTGTACCAAGAACTCGAAAGTAGTCTTCCGGTCGCCCTCTCGGGCAACCGTACCCGCTTGCCACCGCTCCCGTTCATCGAACAAACGGCTGTAGGTACTCTTGAACGGAGGTCCGCTGAGCCGCGACCAGTAACCTCGTCGCTCCGTCGACAGGCTTCGCCGTCTACGCTCTGGCGGGCGTAACTGAAGACTGAACCCTGGCGGGATCAGCAAACAGAAACCCGACTTCTTGTCGATTGATGAATTTCTTTGCAATCCCCATCAAATAGAGGCTTTGTCCAAGGCAAGTTCAAACTCTCGTAGGTGCCATAGATCTTCAGCTTAACATGAGAAGACCTTTTTTGCCGCAGATGAGGATAATTTTGACTTTCGATCAGCATCCCGCTCAGCGTTTTGCTTGTTCTCCGCCGCCTTGTTCAGCTCGCTCATCTTTGATTTCGTGAACATCGCATCATATTCTTTTTGGTCAGTTAAAGTAGCAGCTTGCGCCTGAAGCTGGCGATAGTTCCCAAGCAAATTACGCCCCTGAGCCTGATTCGTTAGCAACTCTGCCGAATAGCTGGCAATCATCCTTCCCAAACGATTGTATTCAGGTTGATTGACTATCTGCTGAGTCGTGATCGTGTTGCCGTTCGCGTCAGATTGAGTTACGGTCTGAACTAAATTCTGCTGTAACCTAGTGGCGTTAAGAATCTGGTTTTCAACTAGATTTTGTCGAGCCAGCAAGTTGGTTGAAGCGACCTCCAGCTTGGCAAGATCTGATCTTACCTGCTCAAGCTTTTGAACTCTATCTTTGTCACGCGATTGCAAATCTGCTTGCTTGGACTCAGCTTCACTCTTCAATCGCTCTGCATCTTGAAGGTTGCCTTCGATTTTCGCTTCTGTTTCCTCTTCGGCCTTTTCGGTCAGTCGTTCAATATCCGCATTGAGCTTTTCCACTGTAGTGGTGACAAGCCGAACACCATCTTCATACTTAGGCTTTGCAGAATCGGGCAGTTTGGTTTCAGCCACTGCATGCAATTTGTCACCCAAATCTTCTAGCGTAGCGTCAGCACGACACATTCTAAGGTAGGTCGAGAAAATCCCGAGCTTCTTGGCAAGTTCGTCGAGAATCACTGAATCGCTTGGCAACGACTCCAACATCGATTCGCACTCGATCTCGGCTGCTTCGTACTTCTCCAGCTCAATGTAAGCTCGAACCAACAACATGCGAGCACGATATACCTGCGGACGCTTCAGCACGAAAGGTTGAAGCACATCAATCGCATCTTGCCACCTTCCGAACTTCATTAGAACGATTGCATACGAATAATCGAAAACGGGAGCTTGCTGCGTTTTCGATTGATTCTTCTCACGAAGCGACTTAGCCTCTTCAATCGTAGATAACTTTTCACGATCCAATAACGCAATCATAGTTGCCAAATCCTCGTTGGATTGGGCGAAGAGGGCAGCTTGAACTAAGGTCCAAGCACAAAGGCAGAGCGAGATTTTCTTGAAAAGTTGAGGCATGGCAGTCCTCTGAAGATCGTTCGTGCGACAGCTTTCTATTTTAGGTGTCAGCAAAAACCCCGTCAAACTGAATCCTTAGCTGTGGTCCTGGTATGTTCACTTTCTGCCGCCCGAAAATGCGAAAGCGGCCTCGAAACCAGCGCGCAGCGGAATTTCAAAGAAACTCCCAGCAACACAGAAAAGTTCTGGAAAAACTAGCTCCTGCAGAAAGCCAAACGCTCTTGGCCCGTTGACCTTGGCACCAAATTGGAGTCCGGATTCTCCTTATTCCAAGCTCGAATTTGTCGCTGTAGCGGTTGCTCAACCGTCCAATTCAAAAGCCAGGCTGCGCCGAGACTCGCAATCATGGAAGACACCATCGCTAGTATCGCACGCGTTGGGCTATCACCAACCCAACTTTCAAGCCAATGCATTACCAAAGAGGTTACCAGGTAGTGAATTAAGAATAGTGAATAGGAGATTCGACCTAGCCAAAGTAACAATCGAGGCACTTTGGGATGTACCGAACCACATGTGTGAAACAAGACAAAGCCCGCAGTAATCAGTCCAACAACAATCCTCAATCGAAGCTCCATCACCTGCGATACGACAAGACTGCCAATATAGATCGCGACCAAGTTTGTTGAACATTTGCGCTGAGTTGCCCAGCCCAGCAACGTTCCCAACACCAGAGTGCACAGGAAGTAGAACACCCAGCAATCATTGGCCGAGTTTAGATTCCACAGCCAAGCTGACACCGTTCCCAACCCAGCTAAGAACCAGCCAGTCATATGAACTGGCGAAGCTCTAAGCGATAGTTTTTGCTTCATGAAGGTGGCAGAGCATAAGACTGACAGACAAAGCACGATGTACTGCATGTCGATGCACAGATACCACGTACCGGCACTCAAATTGCCATAGCCAAGCACATCTTGCAGGAAGAAAAGATGTGCGACCAATTGACCAAGAGACAGTTGCTCTACCATCGTGTGGCTCATCTGATCACCTACGACCAACCAACCAATTAGCACTAGCCCTAGCGTTACCAAATAGGGAGCCGCCAGCCGTAAGTATCTTGCCACAAGCGAACGGCTCATCGAGCGAATGTTCAGCTCGTTTGGTAATGCCATCGCCAAAGCGAATCCACCGAAAACCATGAATACCTGAACCACCAGAGGTCCGTAGTTATAAAGAGGAATCGTCACAGGCCCCGCGATCTCATCTGCCAAATCCGTAAAGGGAGAGTACAGAGTGATGTGGTGCGCCATTATTACTAGCGCTGCGATTCCCTTAACAGCATCGATTAACTGATAGCGACGAGATCTCTTATCAGCGTCGACCGGTACTGTCTCTTTCAAAACAGACGTAGATTCAAAATCAATGAGTTGCGCTGAGCCAGTATCTGCCCAGTCCGACTCAGCCACAGAGGACGAATCAGCCAGGAAATTGGCTCCATTATGTAGTTGATCATCAAGTTGCAGTGGCGAGGAAGATCGTTCCTCGACAACCGCATCATCCGGTGCAAGCAGAAGAGACATGGGCGTTCTGGCTCAAGAATTGTCTAGAAGAGAAGTGATTAGACTATTCGAGAAAGCTGATATTTCAAGCTGAAATATCGAAACACCGGCGCTGAGAAACAAGGATTGAGGCCGCTTGAAAGGCTGCCAAATCTTCAGCTATGCGAGCTTTCATCGACCTTGGAATCTACACTCAGCCCCATAGCCCCATTACAGGTTCGCTAGGGAGTTTCTTTTCGCACAACCACAAATATGTACTTTATGACGGACTTATGGCCGGGCTGGTGATCTTAATAGTCAAACCACATTCCCCATCCGTACATGGTTTCTTTTTTTCCAGGGAATGAATACTGAGGGCTGTCCCCATCGTAAAGCTGGCCGCCAATACGGAATCGATGGTTTGTCGCCTCGTTACGCCACTGCCACCCAGCATTCATGTTGATCGACTTCGCATCCCAATTCCGATCCTCTCGGAATGAACCGTTCACAGCCCAGAACGGTGATCCGCGCCATCCGTTAAAAAGCAGCGGACTGTACTCGACGCCAAATTGAAACTCATTCGGTTTGCCAACTTCATGGTTGAACGCATATGCATATTCACCGTAAACTCGCATATCCGGACGTCCAGCAATTTCGATGTCGCGAGAGACACCGATGATTCCTGCATCCCTCACATAATTCAACCGGTTGAATCCCGGATGAGCGATCAAGAATTCGTCACCTACATGAGCACTAATGTGGTAATAACCTGTTTTCCATGACCAAAGATCTTTGCGTCTTGTAAGTAAGAAGCCAACTCGAAAATCGACCGCTTCAACATCAGTATTTTGATCCGGCAATAGTCGAACTTGTCCGCCACCTTCTAGATCCAACTGCCAACCATTTGGATTGACTGCCCGAAAATCTCCGTAGCGAATGATACCAACGCGACCACCCAATTGATTTTCCCAATTGAACTTACCATTCTGATCGCGCAGCCATGTAGTATTGAACCTTGGCTCCTTCATGCCAGCCAAGTAGGAGTGGTACATTAGTCCCGCAGGCATGTATTGCCAACCGCTCGTCTCAGTTCGGCCAGCAGTCGCGGCTAACAGACAATCTGGTAGATACACGGACTGTGTGTTAAGAACAGAGGTAGGTGAATTGAGGCTCGCTTCGGGAACAGCACTTCCACCATTCAGGAAATCCTGAGCATAGCCTGTAGAGCCAATAAAGCCACAGATAAGCACGGCGATCAAAGCAGTGGTTGCTACTTTTGGCGAGTTCATCTTAAGCTAAGAATTAGGTGAGAATCCCTGGCACATAACAAAAACGAATTCGCCATGAAACGAACTCAGCCAGCGTTGCAAGAATGATCGACGGGCTGGACCGTCGAATCGATTAGAACAGTTGCCCCGCTAGAAACTTATATTCCTTAGATTCCACAAGTGCGCGATGGGTAATCTGTTCTGCCTAGGCAAGATTGTAATGAACCTGGTAATTCCATTTATTTGGAAAAGCTTACCTCGCAACACCAGCATTGCATTTGGCTCTGGATTCCGAACCCTTTCGATTCCGCCGCCAAAATGGGGCAAACCAATTAGAAAAAAGCACGACTGAGCATCGCTCAACGTGCTTTTGATAAAGGCAAAAAGTTGAATCTCTTGCAAACTAAACCGGTTGCTAGCTAAGCTCAAGACTCAATTGACTTAGAGAGACTCATTCCGATCGACTAAGAAAGCTCCGTTCGAAGCTTTTCCAGCAACGTCTTAGTGGCCTTAATTCCCTCGAATGAATCTCCCGCTCCTTCAAATTCAATTCCGATGTAGCCTTTGAAGCCAGCATCCTTAACGATCTTCAACATGCGACGGTAATTGGTATGCTTCTCATTGCCCTCAGCGTCAAAGTCGTGAGACTTGGCGCTGACACCCTTGGCAAACGGCATCAGTTCATAGGTGCCCAAGTATCGATCGTACTCCAGTCCATCTTCGCCTCGCTTAATATGGAAGTTGCCGAAGTCTGGCAGCGTTCCAACACGAGGATGGTCCACCATCTCCATGACTCCTCGCAGCCATCCTCCGTGACTGGACAGGCCGCCGTGATTTTCAACGATCACATTCAGATCAAAAGTATCACCGATTTCGCACAATCGACGAAGTCCATCAGCGGCCAACTTCTGTTGCTCGGCGAACGATAGCTTCCCATCGGAGGCTGCATTGACGCGAATTGAATGGCAGCCCAACTCCTTCGCCCACTCCAACCACTTCACGTGATTGCGAACAGCCGTTAATCGACGCTTAGTATCTGGGTCGCCTAAGTTGCCTTCACCATCGCACATAATCAGCAAGCCTTTTACGCCTTCGCCGTCAGCTCGCTTTTTCAAATCGGCCAAGTAGTCAGCTTTCTTCACAACGTCCTTGTAGAACTGATTGACGTATTCGATGGCATTGATGCCACATTCCTTCTTGGCAATTGTGGCGAAATCCATCGGATCCAACTTCTTAACGCCCTCGCGTCCAAAGAACTGACGATTGAGCGACCATTGAGCCAAGGAGATTTCAAAGAAGCCTTTCTTCTCCTGCGCAAAACTTGGTGCAGCAACGGTACCGATCGCAGAGCTAACGGCTAACGCTTGTAGAAACTTTCGACGCTCAAGAGTAATCATAGGTGAGACTCCAGCCTGGTAAGAATAGTTATTCGAGTTGATTCACTAGTAAAAGTCACATGGGGTAGTTCGACGGTTCCGACATTCATCGCATTCCGAACTTGCCAGAAATTGGAATGCCTGAACTGCGTTTCGGTAATCACAAAATGCCTCTGTGATTACAAAACTCCCTCAGAGTGTACACGAAGGCCGTCAAAACGCCACAGCCTAACCCGCTCAGCGGCTGACAGCTTGAAAATCCTCATTTGAGCAGTTTGGCAACCTCACGAAACTTGGGATGATTCGCATGACCCATCAATTCAAATAGAGCCATTTCTACGCAGCTTGCTTGTGCTCCACCGGCCAGCATCCGTTGAATTCCAGTTTCGCGATTTGTCGGCGATCGCGACGAAACAGCGTCCGCAATCACATGGACTTGAAATCCATCCCGTAACAAGCTGCAGGCGGTTTGCCAGACGCATACATGAGTTTCAATGCCACATAGCAAGACTTGCCAACGGCGACACTCTCGGATTTCAGTAGCCAAAGTCTCGTCTTCACAACATCCAAATGACGATTTTGTAATCGATCTTAACCCGTTCAACTTCTCCGCCAACTCCGGCACTGTCGGCCCCAGTTTCTCAGGCAGTTGCTCAGCCCAAATAATCGGAACATCTAATAATCGGCAACCATCGATCAGTATCCCAATCTGGCGGATTAGCTCATCGGATTGATGCATCAACCTGGCTAGCTTGCCTTGAACGTCAACCACGATCAGCAGCGAGTTATCAATCATTAAGCGTTCGAGAGCTAGATTCATTTTTTCTCTTCATTCTCCTGAGTCTCATCGTCATCTTCGATTAAGTTCGGAGACGATTCAACAATACCTAACTGTATAATCCTACGCAGAAAGCGAGGTCGACTTATGCCCAGCAACCTAGCCGCTTGAGCCCGATTTCTCGGCGAAAGTCTGATCGCTCGACGGAGCATTACCTTTTCAAGCTCAACCAACACATCATCTAGGTCGATCGGTTCAACGCTGGAAGCTGTATCGCTGGCTATAGAACTCGCAAAGGTTCGTATGGCCACGGGCAAATGGTTGGGCTGAACTGCCGAAGACAACACAGCCGACCGAACCGCTTCGACCATCGATTGCTTTAATTGCCGCAGATTGTCGGGCCATGAAAAAGCTTCTAACTGTTGCAACGTGTCACTGGCAAGCGTCAGTTGTGCTCGTTCAGCCTGCCGACACGCCTCCGAAAGTGCTTGCAGTGCGAGTGGCGCGATGTCTTGGCGTCGAGCTGACAAAGCTGGGATATTAATCTCCAAAGTCGACAATCGTCCCATCAACTGCGACCACCGCTGGCCGCGCTGCGAGATCTGAGTGCTGCTTATTGAACTTGTTGTAACGACCGTGGCATAAGCCGCGATCTGATCAATCCAGCGAATCGCTCGATCTAATGCATCGTCAGCTGAACAATCGATACCGGTCAAGATTAGCTGTTGTGCAGCTATGGGCAAATCTGGTTTCAATCGCCCAACGAAGATCTCCAGCATGCTATCCACGAGCTCCTGCGTCCAGCTTTCGGCAATCGATCAGGAAAGCACTGACCAACACCTAAACTTGCACCAGCCACTGCAGAATCGGCTAGCGACTTATCTCATTGATGAAAATCCTGTACTGATCGTGTTTGCCGACTCCTGCTGGACCACAAATCATCACATTGCAAAGATTACTAACTGACATCGCTCCATGGCTAACTGAATCGCGGGACTTGTACCGACTAGGGCCAGCAAACCGTCGAGCGTTTTCCATCGGCTTCGAATCTGTACTAATACTCGATCCGGTTGTCCACGAGCAACCTGAACTTGATCGGGAGCAATCAAGCGTTGCAACAGCTCGACATTTCCGAGCATTACGAGTGTCGCAAAAACATCTCCAGCTTGATCCGAGATAGGCAAGAATAGCTGACCGGTATGCGTCGATCCAAACACGATTGGTGCCACCAAACGTCGAACCACTCCTTTGCCCTCCATCGCACTCGATGGCGGTGCCATTGCCGACAAGATCGGTGCCAACGGACCATCTTCGGCAATCTGCCAACTGCACTTTTTGCCTACCAAGACAGTTGAATCTGCCTGCGCCATCTGGCAAAGCGGGCGATTGACAAAAACGATCTCACCCTGACGATCTAAGATGGCTAGAGGCAGGTCCAATTGGTCAAACAATCTGACCAGCAGACGACTGTTTCCACCCTTAAAATCCTGGTCCATGTTCACTTTGACATTCGCAGACGGGTTGCCCTTTCCGGACGGGCAGATAAGCTTGGATGCGGTATCAACATCATACAGGAATGCCGCCAAACGTCACCCACACGCGTTACCAGACTGCGGCTCCTGCTCAACCTTCCACAACCAGTTTCCGCGCCACAAAAAAAAAATGTCAGTCCAAACCGTTCCGCAATCCGCAGCCAACTCATCTGGCTCAGCCGATCCCTATTTTCAGAAGTTATTTTCCGACCGAATCGGAGGCATTAACTACGGCAAAAGCAACGAAATCTACAAGTTCGAAAAGATCAAGCGAGCCAAACGTCAAGCTTTGGCAGATTACCCAGATCGACAGTTGATCGACTTTGGTATCGGTGAAAACGACTCGATGGCAGCTCCGGTTGTTCGCCAGAAACTGGCAGACGAGGCGAACGTGCCTTCCAATCGTGGCTATGCAGACAACGGTATTGCAGCCTACAAAGAAGCAGTTGCTCGATTTATGCAGCGTCGATTCGGCGTCGAGCTCGATCCTGTGAAAGAGATCAATCATTGCATCGGTAGCAAGACGGCTTTGGCTATGCTGCCAGCCTGTTTCATCAACCCTGGCGACATTACCTTGATGACAGTACCGGGATATCCAGTAGCTGGTACTCATACCAAGTACTACGGCGGGATCGTTCACCCATTGCCATTGAAGGCCGAGAACGATTTCTATCCCGACTTCGACTCGATTTCTGCTGAAGTCTGGCAGAAGGTCAAGATGCTGGTGATCAACTATCCGAACAGTCCAACGGGCAAAGCAGCATCGGCCGACTTCTTCAAAAAGGTAATCGACTTGGCTAAGCAGCACGAGTTCATCGTCGTGCAAGATGCAGCCCACATCATGTTATCCTACAACGACAAGCCGCTTAGCTTCTTATCGGTACCAGGCGCCAAAGATGTCGGCGTCGAAGTACACTCAATGAGCAAAGGCTTCGATATGATCGGCTGGCGGATCGGCTGGGTCTGCGGTAATGCCAAGATTGTAAATGCATTTGCGGATGTTAAAGACAACTGCGATAGCGGACAGTTCATGGCAATCCAAAAGGCTGCCGCCACAGCTCTCGATAACGATTCAATTGCGGATGGAGTTCGCACGAAGTACTTGCGCCGACTAAACAAGCTAGTTAGCATGCTTCCAGTCGGTTGGCTTCGATTGCAAGATGCCGGGCGGCACCTATTTCTTGTACACCCCGAGCACCGAAAGCTGCTGGCACAACTACATTCGAGAATTCGGAGCAGGCCAGCCAGCTCTTGATCACTCAGCAGTCGATTGTAACGGTACCATGGAGCGAAGCTGGTCCGTTTTGCGTTTCTCAGTTACCTACGAAGCTGCCGACGAAGCAGCAGAAGATGCGTTGATGGCCGAGGCTGCGAAGAGACTCAAATCGCTCGATCTAAAGTTCTAGCGGATTTCATTGCCACTTTGGTTGAATCGGTCCTTCCAACGACACTAAACTAAGGCTGTCCAATTGGCCAATATATGTGGCCGAGTTGGATAGCTTCTTTTGTTCTAAAGTGAAAAATCTCAAAGCTGGAGAGTCAACCGATGTCGGATTGGATCGAGCCGGGGCAAAAGGCTCCGGCATTCACGCTACTGGATGATCAAGGTAAGAAGGTCAAGCTGAGTGACTTTAAGGGCTCGCCAGTTGTCCTTTACTTTTATCCTCGCGATAACACTCCGGGATGCACCAAGGAAGCCTGTGCATTTCGCGATCGCAAAGCCGAATTGCAAGGCCTTGGCGCAGTCGTGCTTGGAGTGAGTACCGACACTGTCGAATCGCATGCTAAATTCCGCGACAAGTTTCAACTGAACTTCAGGCTACTCGCCGATACCGACAACAAGGTCAGCGAAGCCTACGGTGCTTGGCGTGAGAAGAACATGTATGGCAAGAAATCGATGGGCATCCAGCGAAGCACCTACTTAATTGACGAAGCTGGCAAGGTAGCTCAAGTGTGGAAACGAGTGCAAGTTGATGGCCATGATACGAAGGTCCTGCAAGCGCTACAGGAACTTACAGAAGAGTAGGGGACTAGTTCAGAATTTTGAGGGTTGTCCAGCATGACCGAATACAAGAAGAGCGAAGAGGCGATCAAGAAGCTCACTCCTGAACAGTTCCGCGTTACTCAGCAAAGCGGTACCGAGCGACCTGGTACCGGAGAGTATTTACATAACAAGCAGCCCGGAATCTACGTGGACCTCGTTTCAGGAGAACCGCTTTTCGCCTCGTCCGACAAATACCGAATCAGGCTGCGGTTGGCCAAGCTTTGTAAAGCCGATCGAACCTGCAAACATAGTCGAGATCGAAGACTTCTCTCACGGCATGCATCGCGTCGAAGTCCGCAGTTCTCACGGTGATAGCCACCTTGGTCATGTGTTCCCCGACGGACCGAGCCACCGCGGTGGCTTGCGATATTGCATCAACTCGGCTTCGCTGCGTTTCATCCGCGAGAACAGATGGAAGCGGAAGGTTACGGCGAGTACTTGGATCAGGTTGAAGGATGATCTTACAAGTTAATGTCAAACCCCATTCCAAACGCGCCCGCATGAGCAGCAGCCCGACGGAACTTGGATCGCCTTTGTAAAATCGCCTCCGGTCGACGGCAAGGCCAACGCAGAGCTGATCAAGCTGGTAGCCGATCAGTTCGACGTGCCCAAATCGTCAGTCTCCATTCGCACCGGAGCTGGCAACAGACTGAAGCTCATCGAGCTGCCATAGTTCTCAGCCTAGCCACCAATGCCAATAATGTTTACTACCAATACCGTTCAATTAGCGCGAAATCTCATTCCAGCGCAACGCCGCGAGCCGTCCGGTTCTCAGTGTTTTCGCTAACGGTTACCGGGCAGCTCGCGCTGCTTCGCTAGAAATCCGAGCCTTAATTGAACGGTATTGTGTTTACTAACCACCCGCGCTGCCGCTAGCTAAAGTCCACGTAGTCCTCTTCGCGGGAGAGCGATGTGGCCAGATATTAGCTTCGTTTCGCCCGTATTCGACTTGAACCTGCTTTATGCACACAGACTAAACGCTGTTGTTCCATCTTTCGTCGTAATCAGAGAACGTGTCTCACTTGCCCCCGGGCGTCTCATTCCTTGTTTGCTACCCCACGCTCCGATTAAGGACCAAACGCCTGAATATACACACATTCAGCGCAAGATTACACTTGCAGAGCTGTAGGACGCAATCAGCCAGAGGTGTACAATCTGGCGGGTAACTCCAACCACTTACGTCCAACGACGCAGCCACATCTCTAGAATCAGCAGATTCCAAAGCCTGTAACAATGGTTCACGGTGCCGCTCAAATGCTGGTCCACCAATTGTTGCAACATTTCAGCCTGGAAAAACTGATGACTTCGCACATTGCAGCCGGTCAAGTGTTCTCGAAGAAACTGTTGCAGTTCATTTTGGAACCAGTTCGCAATCGGTACACCAAAGCCCATTTTCTTTCGCGTCCAAATCTGGCGTGGTAGCTCGCGATCGAAAGCTTTTCGCAACAATAATTTGCTGCCCCAAAAACTAAACTTCAGTCGACTGGGCAGCTTTGCAGCAAACTCTACCAAGCGATAATCCAAAAACGGTTGCCTGCACTCCAGCGAATGAGCCATGCTGGCCACATCAACTTTGGTCATTAGGTCGCAGGGCAGGTAAGTGACCAAGTCTGCTAATGAAGATTTGCTGATCACATCGCGATCACCCACGGCCTTCCATGCTGATTCGAAGAGCTCGAACGGATCTTCATTCGGCAACTGCTCGATAAAGTCATCGCGGTACAGTTCGACTCGCATCTTTTCCGGAAAGATCTGCAACCAATTCATATAGCGACGAGCCTGAGGTTGATTCAAAGCCTCGCCAAATCGTTGCAGCCGACGAATGAATGATCGCTGCCGGTTACTAGCTGGCAGACGCTGTATCAAGCTACTTCCCAAAATCGATCGTCCAGGCAGAAAATCATTCAACCAGCGACTGATCCACAAAGCTCGATAGCGATCGTAACCCGCAAACAGCTCGTCACCACCATCGCCGCTAAGAGCAACAGTGACATGCTGGCGAGTCCACTTACATAGGTGCCAAGTAGGTAATGAACTGCTGTCACCAAAGGGCTCGTCGAAGTGCGTGACCAATTGGTCTAAAGTATCAATGGCTTTCGACTCGACCTTATATTCACGATGCTCGGTGCCCACCCAGCCCGCTACTTGCCGCGCAAAATGCGTTTCATCGAAATCAGCGCGGTCAAATCCGATGCTAAAGGTGTTTAGAGGTTGAGGAAGCAGCTTCTGAGCCAGCGCAACAATCAACGACGAATCGACTCCACCCGAAAGAAAGGCACCCAAGGGCACATCGCTGCGAAGCCGAAGCTGAATGGAGTCGATTAGCAACTCCTTCAGTTCATTGACCGCTTCCGCTTGGCTGATGTCGACCTCATAAGACCAATTCACGTTCCAATAGCGAGTTTGCTCGACCAGTTGCCCCTCTCGGAAAACAACATAATGTCCCGGTGCAAGCTTTTGGCTATGTCGGTAGATCGATTGCGGATGAGGCACATATTGATAAGTTAAAAATGCGTCCACTGCACCTGGCGAAATCTGCTTATCAAACGATGGCGATTCAACAAGGGCCTTCAGTTCGCTACCAAATAGCAGTTGTCCATTTAGCCATTGGTAGTGTAAAGGTTTCTTGCCCAAGCGATCTCGAGCCAAAATCAATTGTCGTTTGCGACTATCCCAGATTGCAATCGCGAACATGCCATTGAGGTGTTCGAAGCACTTGACGCCCAAGTCCTCATACAGATGGATAATCGTTTCGGAGTCGCATTCACTTGAGAATCGATGTCCTGATCCTTCAAGCCGCTTACGAAGCTCGCGATAATTGTAGATCTCGCCATTGAAGACCATCCAAATCGATCGATCTTCGTTGCACATAGGTTGATGCCCACCGGCAACATCAATAATGCTTAACCTTCGAAAGCCCAATCCCACACCGGGCACAGGCCCAGCAGCGTCCTGCTTCCAACCGGACCAGAATGTACCACGATCGTCTGGGCCGCGATGCGTGAGCGAGTCAACCATGCGGTCGAGCGTGACCCCGGTCACTTCACGATTAGCGTCAAACCAAAGGGCTCCGGTAATTCCGCACATGAATCGGCTTCAGTAGATGGGCGTTGTGAAATTCAGTCGTTTATTTTGTTTTGGTCGTGATAGTAGCGAGATCTGGATTCGCGATCCAATCGGCGGGTCAAGCGCCACAGATCATAACGGAAGGCGACTCCATTTACTCGCGCAGTAGATCTCCGCGACGTTGCAAAGTTCGCTCGACACGCTGCTGCTCTCGCCAAGTTGCGATCTGAGCATGATTGCCACTCAACAGCACATCGGGAACTACGTGGCCACGAAATTCTCGGGGTCTAGTGTACTGTGGAAACTCGAGCAAAGGTTGATCGGAGAACGAATCTTGCTGGTAACTGGCTTCATCACCAAGAACGCCAGGAATCAGACGAATCGTAGCCTCAATAATGGCCATGGCTGCAACTTCGCCACCATTCAGAATAAAGTCTCCTAAGCTGATCTCGCGTGGCTTGAGAATATCAATAACTCTTTGATCAAAACCTTCGTAGCGTCCGCACAAAAGTAGAATCCTTCCTGCAGTTGAAAGTTGGAGGGCTGTCGATTGCTTTAAAGTCTCACCTTGAGGTGACAACAGAATCAGTTCTCCAGGTTTGTCCCCCATCGCCTGCACTGCTTCTACGCAGTCGACCACTGGCTGAACTTGAATCAACATCCCGGGGCCACCGCCGAAAGGGCGATCGTCCACTTTGCAATGTTTGTCGGTAGTCCAGTTGCGAATGTCGTGAGTGTGAACCTGAACCAAGCCGGCCTCGATAGCCTTTGATAGCAAACTCTCTCCAACAAAACTGCTGAAGATTTGCGGGAACAGGGTCAAAATGTCAAATCGAATCATCGTGCGCTTTTGCTTGAGAATCTAAATGCTAGCAAGGGGTTTAAGCCGCAACCGCGCAACCGATACTTTAACAAGTGTATCACTTTGAGATCAGCAAGGATCGTAACTCTCAGGTTAGCGAGTCTCAGTCGTGTCCTCGACCCCTACATCATACTCGGAAGCAGCGTTATGCGCGAACCGAGTTTTCAAGCAATTGTGGACTGGGTCTGCACTTGGGGTGAGTTGGTTATCGATGCGATGACAACTTTGGGAGATATGGCTCTGTTTGCTTGGCAGACCATGGTTTGGCTGTTTTCTAGCCAAACCATGCAAAGGCACCATCATGCCCAACTTTTATTACGTTGGTGTATTGAGCCTACCTGTGGTCGCGCTGACCGGAACGTTCATTGGAATGGTGTTGGCGGTTCAAAGTTTTGAACAGTTCCGCGAGATTGGGTTGGAGAGCCGACTGGGTGCAGTGATCAACATGAGCCTTGTTCGGGAGCTGGGCCCGGTTTTGGCGGCCACGATGCTGTCAGGTCGTGTGGGATCAGCAATGGCTGCGGTGCTTGGAACTATGCGAGTTACCGAGCAGATCGATGCGCTAATCAGTATGGGCGCGAATCCAATTCACTATCTGGTGGTGCCTCGATTCTTGGCTTGCCTGCTTTTGATTCCAGCCTTGACCATCATGGCCGACTTTATGGGAATTGTGGGAGGCTACTTTTTCAGCACGGTGATTCTCGACATCGACCATTATCAGTACCTGAACAACAGTCGATCGTTCGTCCGCGGCTGGGACTTTTTCATGGGAATCTACAAGTCATTTTTCTTCGGCGCCATCATTGCAATCGTCAGTTGCTATCGTGGGTTTCACTGCCAGCCGGGTGCAGAGGGTGTTGGTCGCGCAGCAACGGCAGCGTTTGTGATCAGCTTCGTATTGATCTTGGCGGTCGATCTATTACTAAATATTTTCCTAGATGCCACTCATGCTGCTCTATGGGGCAGCTCGGCCAAGTTGATCTAAATAAGCCAGAGAAGTTAAGTCATCGAGCTTAGCAAGAAAAACATGACATCAGTACTAACCAGCGCGAAAGATCGACTCGCCAGCTCGAACGAGCGTGGTAGCCTGCTGGTTGATATTCAGTCTTTGACATTGCGGTTCGGCAAGCAAACCATTCTCAACAACATCAACATCTCCATTCCTCGTGGTCAAACTTTGGCGGTGATCGGGGAGAGCGGCTGCGGAAAGACCATGCTGCTTAAGACTGTTGCTGGCTTAATTCGCCCAACCGAAGGACAGATCGTTTACGATGGAATCAACATCGGTTTGCTGAGTGAAATGGAGATGACCAAGCTGCGACGCAAACATGGCTTTGTGTTTCAGAACGCTGCCTTGTTTGATAGTATGACCATTGGCCAAAACGTTGCTTTTCCATTAGTGCAACACAGCTTGGCCGACGGGCGAGAGATTGATCGTATCGTATTTGATCGCCTAGCCGAAGTCGGCTTGCCAGACAATGTAATTCCGAAGCGTCCTTCGCAACTCTCCGGAGGTATGCGCAAGAGTTGGCCTGGCTCGAGCGTTGGTGCTTGAACCCGAGCTTATTTTGTACGACGAGCCGACGACGGGTCTTGATCCGATCATGAGCGACGTCATGAACGAATTGATGCTGAACACGCGGCTCAACAAGGGCGTCACGAGTATCATCGTTACTCATGACGCTGAAATCGGCCAAGAAAGTTGCTGATCGCGTGATAATGCTCTATCCTTATGCTCGTCAGCAAAGGTGAAAGCCAAGTGCTATTCGACGGCACGCCAGATGAACTGGATAGAACGAAGGACAAACGAGTACGACAGTTTGTTGAGGGCGAAGCTGGCGAGCGTCTGATGGAGATGCGCGCGATCCTCACTCACATCATTGGCGACTTGACCGAGCCGCAGGCCCATAGAGACGCGGATCAGTCAAACGACTTAGACTTACGCAGGAAGAATGGGTAACGACCAACTGCTGCCGAACGAACAGGCTATAAATTTGGCGTTGGCGTGCTGGTGGTTACCTCAATGGTATCGCCATCATCCTGATTCTGTTCTTCGGCGGCGCTGGCTTGTTTGCCAATCAATTTACGACGTTACCGTTCGTTTCGATAGCGCTCGAATGTGACTGCTGACACGCAGTGCGCAAAAAATGGTGTTGCTATTGGCCGTGTTAAAGAGCATCAAGTTGCTGGATGAAGGCGGCGTTGATCTGGCACTTGAATTGGACGGCAAGTATACGGTCCGCGCAGGCGAACAACCGAGAATTGCGACCGGTTCTTTCATTACAGGCGACGCAAAGGTCGAACTGATTCCGCCCAAATATGAAAAGTCTACTAGCCAGATTCGATGGTGCGGCCGGTTCGCCAGCGAACGATTCTAGATCCAAATGAACAGACGCTTGCCGAAGCACCCATCAAAGCTGGAGAATGGTATCGTGGCGGAATCGTTGCTCCTGATCCGCTAGAAAGCTTGATTGACATGCAACAGTCTGTCGCATCTACATTGGGGGCAATCGAAACTGCCGGTAATCAAGTAACCGCTTTGGCTGGCGATGTGCGACGCATGATTGGTAATGGCGATGGTGAGCTAGGTAGAATTTCTCGCAAAGCCGAACAAACGATCGACAACTTCAACACCACGCTCAACTCACTCAATCGCATTTTCAACGATCCGCGCATTGGTAGTACTCTGGACACCGTCGCTCAGCGTTTGCCTCAGATTATCAACGAGGCGGAAGGTGTGATGAAGCAAACTTCCGACGCTTAAAGCATTCGAAGGTGTCGGATTGGCTGAAAAGACGATGAAAAACGTGGCGTCGTTTACCAGACCATTCGCCGACCAAGGCGACGATGTCATTTTCCAGGCAAAACAATCGATCAATAATTTGAACGGATTAATTGGCGACTTGCGTCAATTGAGCGGCAAGGCGAACACTCTTCTGACACAGTCAACAACGGTCAAGGCACTATCGCTCGTTTGATTGACGATGACGAGCTGTACTGCACCGGTAGTTAACACGCTGAACAATATCGAAGTCGTGACCAGACGCTTACAGCCGATAATCGAAGACGCGCACGGTTTTCTCGAATAAAGTTGCTCGTGAACCATCCAGCTTGATCAATATTCGCGGCGAAATCACTGGTCAACGCGGCGGCTTGAAGTAACAGTCGTCGGCTCTCTTCTAACTCCTCCAGAGTCTTCGGCCATTTCCCATCTTTCAACAATCGCGACGGCATTTCGATCTGCCAAAATCTTGCCACCAGTTTGGCAACCTGGGCAGTAGTTGCATTCGTTTTCGGCGTAGACGATGCGGCTGGATAGGACTCGCAAACTGGACAGGGCTCGCTGAATTTGCCATGAGCAGCCATCTCGTCATGAAATACAGTGACTCGTTCTGGAAAGCCCCTTGGTTTTGCTCTGAAGCTAGCCGTTTCACTTCCGAGTTCAGTACATCACGGCGAAGCTGAATAGCCACCAGAATCTCTTCCTCTGTCAATTGCGTGCGTTTTAGCGGGCTTAGTCTTGCACAGTGGAGAATTTCATCGCTGTATGCGTTGCCGATACCGTCAAACTTTCTTGGTTCGGTCAAACAACGTTTTAGAGTCCGGTTTTCTTTCAGCAATTGTTCTCGAAACTCGACGAGCGAACATTGCAACACATTGATGCCACCTGGATCGGTTTGATTCACCTGCTCAAGCGACTCGAACAACCACAAGCCCGCTCGTTTCTTCGACGAAGCCTCGGTCAATTTCATGGTTCCAATGTCAGTCACGATCGAAAGCAGATCATTCTTGCCCGTAGGTTTCTTCTCGCCTTTGAACCAGTGAAACCTGCCCGCAATCATTAGGTGAAACACCAGAAAAATATCACCCTGTAAGTGCAATACAATTCGCTTACCGCGCCGCGAGAACTGCTCGATAATTCGCCCTGCGACGATTTCTACATCCGGGCTAAATGTTCTAAGAACAAAAGGACTTCGAATCAACAATTGACGGATTTCTTGACCGCGCAAAAGTTGGTCCAGCTTGTGGACATAATTGACAACGTCGGGCAACTCGGGCATGATCACCGGCTTCAGATTCTCAAATTCAGTTTGCGAAACAAGATCATGATACTCAGTCCGCGAACGATTGTTCAAATTACTTTGCTGATCCTGGCTCAACTTATTCTTTACCCTGGAGCTAGCCATGCATGCCAGGCAGATTCTCGCCAGATTTTCGGCGACGAGTTCCCCAATTTGGATTCACTGGCTGTTGGAAAGTGGTGGGAGAAAACGGCTAAAGGTCAAAATCCGCCACCAACAATGAATGTTCCGCGCGATCAAGTCATCGCTTTTGCTGTTTACACTCAGGATCATGGCATTCTAAAGCTAACCGCTCAGCTTTATCCGTTGATGCCTTCCGAATCGCGTGACGTTCGATTGGAAGTACACGTGCAAGATCAATGGAAAGAGATTGCCAAGGCCAAAATTGAGTTTCCGGGTTGGAGTGCTCATTTTCGAGTTGAAAGCTGGGATAGCACCAAGGATGTTGACTATCGAGTTCTACATGGCGAGAAGGCTGAGTTCACTGGGAAGGTTCGCAAAGATCCGATCGATAAAGATGTGATCGTTATTGCCAACATGTCGTGCAATTCGAGTCGCACGACCGGCCTTCGGCCTGAGATCATCGACAATTTGAAGCTGCAAGATCCTGACCTTTTATTCTTCGCAGGTGATCAGACCTATCGACATACTGAGCACACCGCGGGTTGGATTGAGTTTGGCTTACAGTTTCGAGAGTTGATGCGCGATCGTCCAACGATCACGATTCCAGATGATCACGACGTTGGTCATCCGAACCTGTGGGGAGAAAACGGTAAGCGTTCGACGCTAAGTGGCAATGCTGATGGCGGTTTTTTCTATCCGGTCGAGTATGTGAATATGGTGCAACGGCAGCAGACTTGGCACTTGCCTGATCCCGTTGACCCGACTCCGGTCGACCGAGGTATTGCCGTTTACTTCACTCGCCTGCGTGTTGGCGGCATCGACTTTGCCATTCTCGAAGATCGCAAATTCAAGACGGGGCCTGCCGGAAAGATTCCGCAGATGGGACCTCGGCCAGATCACATTAACGATGCGAACTACGATCCGAAGTCGATCGACTTGCCTGGACTTGAGTTGCTCGGTGATCGCCAAATGAAGTTCTTGCAAAGCTGGTCTAGTGACTGGCAAGGCGCTCAAATCAAAGCAGTGCTTTCGCAAACTGCATTTTGCGGCGCTGTGCATATGCACGGGGGCCCGAAAGATCGCTTGCTGGCGGACTTGGATTGCAACGGTTGGCCTCAAGCAGCGCGGAACAAGTCGCTAGAGCTGCTTCGCCAAGTTAGGGCAATTCATCTTTGCGGCGATCAACATTTGGCGGTTGTTGTAAAGCATGGAATTCAAGAGTTTGGCGATGGCCCGATCGGCTTCACCAGTCCGGCGCTCGTGAACACGATCTATGGTCGCTGGTGGCATCCCGAAGATGAAAAGTCTGGCCCAAACCCAGTGGCAAATTCCCCTTTGCCTTGGACTGGCGATTTCAAAGATGGACTTGGCAATCGCATTTCGATGATAGCTTATGCCAATCCGGAAAACATCAAGGACGAACGTCAAAGGGCTGACGGTTATGGAGTTGTCCGATTCAAGAAGAGCACCAAAGAGATCACCCTGGAATGCTGGCCTCGCTTTAGTGATGCCAAGCAAGGCGATAAGGCTCAGTTCCCCGGTTGGCCAATTACGCTGCCGGTGTCAGCCAACGATGGTCGCAATGTTGCGGGCTGGTTGCCAGAGGTAATTTTCCCCGAAGGCAGTCGTCCGGTAGTGCAATTGATCTGTGATTCGACTGGCGAAGCTGTTTACACTTACCGAGTCGACTCGAACAAGTTTCAACCTCACGTTTACTCAATGGAGAACCACTCCCTACGAGTTGGAATCAATGGGCCGGAAAAGTTGGTCATGTCATCGATGCAACCTCAATCGTCCAAAGTAGGTCAACCTGCGGTCAAAGTCGAGATGCTAGATGACAAGTGAATCGCAGAGTCAAAATTCGCTATCCTCGATTCCGCTTGTTGGAGTCGCAACCAATGCTGCGCTGGCCTGCGTCAAGATTTTGGCAGGCTTCTTCGGTAACTCGTATGCATTAATCGCTGATGGAATTGAATCAACCAGCGATATTGTCACCAGCTTGGTTGTTTGGGGCGGACTTCGAGTCGCTGATGCACCGGCCAATGAACGGCATCCGTATGGATATGGTAAAGCCGAAGCACTTGCCGGCATCGTTGCATCGCTGGCGCTATTAAGTGCTTCGGTACTGATCGCGGTGCAGAGCATTCGTGAGATCATGACGCCGCATCATTTACCGCACTGGTCCACGCTGCTAGTGCTTGTCGTCGTTGTCGCCACCAAGGAGACTCTTGCTCGCTGGATGGCCGGCATTGGCGAGCAATCCGACAGCACTTCGATCAAAGCGGATGCATGGCATCATCGCGCAGATGCGTTGACTTCGTTGGCTGCATTCATCGGAATAACGATCGGTTTGATAGGCGGACCGGGCTATGAACCGGCCGACGACTGGGCGGCGCTACTGGCTTGCGTAGTGATAGCCTTCAGCGGATTTAGTCTGCTTCGTATGGCAGTGCGAGAACTGCTCGATGTTTCGCCAACGAAGGAGTTCGAAGACAAGGTGCGAGCCTTGGCATCGACCGTCGAAGGAGTTCAGGGTTTGGACAAGTGCCGTAGTCGGAAGAGCGGAACAGCGTATTTTGTCGAGCTTCATGTACAGGTGGATGGCGAGGCTACCGTACACCAAGGTCATCTCATCGGTGGAAAGGTCCGCAGCTTGCTCAAAGGTTCCGACCTCAAGATTGCCGACGTGTTCATTCACATCGAGCCGACTGAAGCAGAAAAGTGATGGAGGAGTGGCTGCTCCCTATCCGCAAAAGCCGCAAGCGCAAGACGGTGAGTTACTAGGCAGAATGCAGTAACTATATGCATGTAGAAAGTTTCCAGATATCCAGGTTGTGGAAACGGCGTACGGGTGGTTACCTATTCTGCTTAGCTGGCCTTAATAGCCCCGTTAACCTCGGTTATTTCGAGTCGTTTTGCAACTTGAAAAAGGAGTGGAATTTTTGGGACCCTTGGGAACTCTTTTTTCTGTCACAGTCTGCTCCGAGCTGGAACATAAATCATGGCCCTTGCAAGAGACACGCGAATGGATCGTCGCCGTCGAGTGCTCTTGGATGCTTCGGCTGCCGAACAGGCCGAAGGAGGCAAGCGTGACAAGAATCAGTCAGGTCAGGCGGATGCAACTGGTAAAAAGGGTGCCGGATACAGCCAAGATGTTCGACAAGCCTGTGGAACTCGGCTCGTTCAACTAATCCCAGTTCGCAAACGCAGCTTCTCAGCTTTGATCATCGCCAGCGTTTCCGTCACAAGCTTTCTTCTAATCGCTCACTATTTGGTCTACGTTACCGGACAACTGCCCTGGTACGGGCATCCGTTAGCAGTCGCTCTTGATGCTACTCATCCGCAAAGTTTGGCTGCCTGGCTTGGTAGTCATTTATGGTTGATGTGCTTGGGAGCGACGATTCTTACTTTCCAATTGCGACGCCACAAACTGGATGACTATCGCGGCGAGTATCGCTTGTGGTTTTGGTTAGTGATCACCTGCTTAATTGCCAGTATCGATTCGACCACACACATTACTGAACTGTTTGGTCAGTCGTTGGATCGTTGGTCGAAGATCAACATCGGTTGGAGTGGCAAAGCGGTGATACTAGCCACGCTTTCGGCACTGATCGGCATGCTTGGTCTGAGGTTATGTACAGAATTGAAGTCTGTTCCAACCAGTCTTGTATGCTGGCTGTTGGGACTTGCATGTTGGGCTGGCAGCGCGGCACTAGGGCAAGAGATGTTGCGACTGGATATGGCCATTCAGACCCGCATCTGGTTGCGAGCTGGACTATGGCTGATTGGCTTGACATCGATTTGGATTGCTGCGGTTGCCTACTTGCGGCATGTTTACATCGAAGCTCAACAGCGATTCCTCGCCCGAGGCCTTTTGGCGCGGCGAGCATCAACCGTTCCGCTCAAGGAACGAGTGCGTCAAAAGATTCCATTCTTGCGCGGTCGCAGAGATGGCAGCGAAGAGGAACTCGAAGAAGGTGAAGCTCCAGAACGCAAGGGCTGGAGCCTTCGTCGTCTGCTACGTCGCAAACCGAAATCTGAAAATAGTGAAACCGAATCAACTCGTGCAACGAAGAAGACAAAATCAAAGCCCGCGAGCGCTACAACTGCTCAACCCCAAACTACGCAGAATCCTGCGAGCCAACCGCAAACTGCGCAAACTCAGGCAACTCGCCCCGTCGATGCAGTGAATCGCCCTCAAGCTTCAGCAGCATCACCTCAAGCAAGTGCTGCGAGTAGCGCACGACCGACGCAGCAGCCTCAACTGCAAACCTCAGCTCAAAGTGCTAACGTCTCTAGTGCAAGCGCTACGAGTAAACGAGATACGACTGCATCGAAAGCGAGTGCAGATGATACTGAAAAGAAAAAGCGTGGATGGCCGCTCAAATTCAAATTCTGGCCGGGCAAAGACGTGCCAGAGGAAGATGCGACTGAGTACCAGAAGTTAACGCGCGAAGAAAAAGCGGAAGAGCAACGAAGGGTTGCTGACGAGCGAAAGCTTGAACGCGAAATGGCCAAAGCGGATAAGGCAAAGACTAAAGAAATTCTTGCCGCTCAGCGCGCGGCTGACAAGCAAGCCAAGAAGTATGCAAGGCAGGCCTCAACCTCCGACGGTCAGCCTAAGGAGGGCATTGGCAAAAAGTTACTCAAGCCGGTCGCGGCTGTTGGTGGAGCACTCAAGAAAATCAAGCTTCCATCATTGTCTGCCTTTAAGCTTAGTCCACCAGATGCGGAAGCTGAACAGAGTGAGGTTACAGGCGGAAACACTCTTCGTCCTGCAAATCCAAATGGACCTTTGCCAGGAACTAGTAGCAAACCTGTCTCGGGACCTCAACTGGCTGGCCGAAGCAACAACGCTAATTACCAAGATGACGAAGACGACGAAGATGATGATCGTCAAATGAGTAAGGCAGAGCGCAAGAAGCTTAGAAGGCAGAATCGAGCTGCATAGCCTTGTATGCTCAATTCGTAACTGATCCGGTTTGTTCTTATTACTGATCCTGTCTGGGCGACTAGGGTTCCGCTCACCTTCAAATTGTAGCTAATCCCGCGAGAGTTCAGTTTTAGCCTGGAATTTCGTGCACCACAGTTAATCTATTTTTGCTTTCCCACGAGCGTTTTCATGCCAGCAGCTTATGACAAAGTTGTAATGTAAGTGGAATTCTAGTAGGATCTAATGGAGGCAGGCGTAAACTTAACGTCGCCATTCACTCCGTTATATCGATTCTTAGGAGAGATTATCGTGAGAAAATTTCGAAGGCCGGGGTTTACCCTCGTGGAACTGCTGGTTGTGATTGCGATTATTGGAATCCTTGTTGGCTTGTTGTTACCGGCTGTTCAAGCTGCTCGCGAAGCAGCCAGAAGAATGAGTTGTGGAAACAATCTCAAGCAAATCGGGTTGGGAATCCTAAACTATGAAAGCGCGACTAAACGTCTGCCTCCAGGCTCTGGGTTCTACGGCGGCAACCCGGTAGCTCTGGGTTCAATACCCGGATTCGAACGATTTGCAGGCCCCCAAGATCTAAATCGATCGCATCTGCACTATCGAATACTTCCCTACATTGAAGGATCAGCACTATACGATGCATTCGGCGGCGACATCGTAACTCAAGATAATGCCAGAATGCCCAATGGAACGCCTCAGGGAGGAGAGCTACTTCGAGGTCAGCGTATACCAACTTACATCTGTCCATCTGATGTGAATGAACCTCGACCCGCTACCGTAGACGGTCGAGCTTCGGTGATTCAGCCATCCAGCTACCAGTTTAGCATGGGCCCAACAAACGCCATGTCAAATAACGCAGCCTGTTTGTGCCCAACAGCCGTATTCAACGTATTCAATGCTCGTAGCCAAGCCAGTACGGACGTTAACAATCCCGCAGGCTGCTTTAGTCGTCGCGGCGGCATCCTTCCAAAGCCTCAAGGGGGAACCGGAAATCCAGGCTACTGCGGAAAGCTAGCCGAAATTGTGGATGGAACCTCAAACACTATCTTTTATGGAGAGACGATTACCGACTGGTCTGCGCACGCGCTAAACGGCTGGTGTCATTCCAACCAATGGGGAAGATTCACTCAAATTCCAATCAACTGGGATACTCGTTATACAACTGAAGCTGAAGCTGTTGCAGCAGGCAAAACAGGTTGTGAAGCTCGTTGCAACTGGAACTCAGCCGAGGGCTTTAAGTCTCGCCATGCCGGTGGTGCACAGTTCTTGCTCGGAGATGGTTCAGTTCATTTCCTCGCACAGACAACTGACATGACGATCTACAATGGTTTGGGAACAAAGAATGGTAAGGAGGTGGTTAACTTCCAATGACAATCAAATGTCTCTCTAAGTATTTGGTATGCTTGGTCATTGGCCTAGTGAGTTGCATGGGTTGTAGCCAAAAGGATGGTCGAGTTGCGTTCACGGGGACCGTTTACGTTGATAGTCAACCGACTGAAGGCGTAACAGTGGCTTTTATCAACTCCGGTGAAACGATAATGGCTACTGCTGTATCGGGCTCTGGCGGCAAGTTTACCTGCCGTGCAGGTGAGGGCAGAAACTTTGTGGCTGTTTCGAAAGAATCGAGACCAAGTGGCCCCGCGCCAAGCAGCAATCCAGAGGATCAGACGATGGGAACGGACGAACAAGTGAAGGCTAATCAAAAGAACATGCCAAAAGCACTGCTACCAGAAAAGTTGGCTGATCCAAAAAAGTCTGGGCTGTTTTACGAAATCAAGGAAGGTGTTAATTTGGAAATCAAGGTCAACTCCAAATAGCACCGCGCCTAAGTTGTATCGAATACTCGAAAGATCGGAGGGCCAACTCCGATCTTTCTGATTTAGTAGGCCATTCAGAGAAATTCCATGGGCAAGTTCTCATCCAAACAGATTGTATTCATCGCTTTAGCGTCCGTCGTACTACTTGGCTGCATTCAATTTTTCTACCCATTCATTCCACTTATTCAACTGAGTGAGCTAGGAATTAGCCCAAAACCTGAGGACGTTCAGAAGCATCGCACTGCCTACCTCGAATTCTACTCCCTAAACGGAACAATTCTATTCGCTGCGATCGGACTCGCACTGGCTATTTCGATTGGTAATTCGTTTTCAAGGAGGAGGTTAACTGGAATTTTAGCCGGAGCCATCGCTGGAGTTGCGTTAGGAGCTACTGGTGGTTACTTTGCAGGATTGATGGTGCATCAAACCACTTGGTTGAGCCAAGATGAGTCGATTGGCCGAAACTTTGGGATACACTTGGTCGCTTGGGGTCCAACCATCATTGGTGCAGTGGCAGGTGTTTCATTCACACAATTTGGATTAACGAAAGCAATAATCATCAGCGTCGCGAGTTTCATTCCAGCGATCATGGTGGTGGCGAGCTACTGCTTGGCAACATCCTTAGTCTTCTTCAACAACTCATCCACGCAGCTCCTCCCGAACCAAGTTTCACAACGCGTATTGTGGATATTCACCGCGTCCATCTCATTTGCTTTGGGACTGAAACTAACTGTTGATGCTATTGGACGAGCACCCAATAGCGAACCAATCCACCCACAGACGGACAAACCAAAGCTCTAGGAACCCTCAGTCACTTGTTCATGCAAGACACATCGGAACACTATTGCGTCGAAAGCAGGAAAGGCCGAGCAGCGAGACTACAAACAGCAACATTGCGGATGGTTCCGGAACTGCTGTAATTCGGTTCCAACCAATTACGTCCAAGGCCATCAGATCCAGATTGGTCACCACGTTTAGATTTCCGGCTGGTTGAGCTGTAGGATCCATGATTCCCCAGCCAAGGCCATCTTTCCAATGGCTAGCTTGTCGACCATCTCCGAAGTTAACTCCCGTCGACCAACCTCCTGATGCTCCAGGTGTTAGATTTGTAGCCCCACCATCGATCGAAAAGAACTTGGCTCGAGTATCGGCTGTGAAATCAATGTTCGCGCCAGCAGCAAGAGAGTTAATTGAGAAACGCGTGAAATCCAGCCCAGCAGCTCGGTAGGAGTCATCTGTCAAATTCGATGAAAAATCTACATCATCAACATTACTAACAAAACCCATTGAATGCATGATTTCGTGAATAGCAACCCCAACAAAATCTTGCTTGCCAGAATCGATTCCATCCCGATTATCAAAGTCCCAAGAGAACAAACTGCTAAAGGTTATCGTTGCATCAGTGCCCGACGGAGAAAACCCCAACGCGCGAGCATTGGCAGTAGTCATCTGAACTTGAGTTGTGTTACTACCAGTGTTGTCAACATATGGCGTAGCCGAGTTTCCATTATTTGAAGTGTGATTCATGTATAAGGAGAAACTACTTCCTGTCGGAAGAGTGTTTACGAAAGTGGTGTCATTCGTGGTAGTAGCATCGTTGAGAACTGCGGACTTCCAACTACTGTAGGACACGTTGACGAAACTGTTCGCTTCATGGCGTTCAGGAACCTGAATTGCAGCATGCGAAGCCACGGCTCGTCGTAATCGCTTTGTAGTGTTTGTGTTAAGACTACATTTCGGATGAAATCAGCTGCCAATTGAAATCCAGCATCAGCCTGAAGCGTTACCAAGTAGATTGCATTAAAGTTGATTACTAAATCCGCTCTAGCATATGACAAAGAGACGAGAGCGGTTGTTGGGACAAAATATGGCGATGATTCGCATCGTTGGTAATGCCTCCGGCGAATTCGAACGGAAGGCACCAAGAGGAGTGGGGTACAGTTCAGGCATCGCGCATTGATCATAACCAAATGTGCAATCAGCTCAACAAAATTGCCAAAACGTAGTGGAATCGATGTTCAGCGGCATCGCTACCAATTTGACAAGACACTCCAAACTCTCTTGTATCGGCCTGGAAATTGGAAAAAAGCATGTGTTGAAAGACCTCTGGTGTGGATAAAAAAACTAATGAAACACTGCAATTTCTAAGACCTCATTCCCAACCTGCGTTGTAAATCAAGACTCACAGCGCACATTTTCTGGCACGCAACTTGCTCTCTGGTTGCATCGTTCAAATTTTGCCAGTTTGACTGGCTGACACTCTAGCCATTTCCGTGTTGGAATTCCGCTGAAGGGTCTGCTGGCAACGCATATCGTCTGTTGGGCTTGAAGGTTCGAGCCCGCAAAAAACAACAAATTACTGACCTAGAACAATTTTGGAGGAGGCCGCTGATGGCGACGGCTACAAAAGAAAAAGAGCTCATCTTTCAGTAAAGCTTCAACCCCTTGGCGACCGCTTGGTGGTCCAGCGAGAAGAGTCCGAAGAAGAACGGTTGGCGGTATCTATCTCCCTGATACAGCCAAGAACAAACCTACGCGAGGTGTGGTCGTCAGCGTTGGCGATGGAAAGCTGTTGAAGGACGTCTACGCCATCAATGCAAGTTAAGGCAGGAGATCGATTGCTCTTCACCAGCTACGCCGGCGAAACAATTGAAATCGGCGACGAAGAGTATCTGCTAATGTCTGAGAGTGAACTGTTGGCAGTGATTGAGTAATCCTTTCCGCTCAGCAATTTCAAACTAACAATCCAAGTAATCAACCCCACGAGTTGAGATTTACGATGGCAAAGATCATTGCATTCGAACAGGAAGCTCGCGAAGCGATTCGCCGCGGCGTTTCAAAGTTGGCTCGCGCTTAATCAAGGTTACACTTGGTCCTAAAGGGGCGAAACGTCATTATTCAAAGAGCTTTGGCAGTCCAACCGTAACCAAAGACGGTGTGACAGTTGCAAAGGAAATCGACCTAGAAGACGTCTATGAAAATATGGGCGGCTCGAATGGTTGCCAGAAGTTGCCAACAAGACCAGCGACGTGGCTGGTGACGGCACAACCACAGCCACTGTGATGGCTGAAGCAATCTTCAACGAAGGACTTAAGTCAGTTGTAGCTGGCGTCAATCCCATCCAGATGAAGAATGGAATGGAGCGAGCCGTTGCGGACATCACTGAAAAACTTCAGAAGATGTCGATCAAGATTCGCGACAAGAGCGAAATGGCAAACGTAGCTTCTATCGCTGCCAACAACGACCGAGAAATTGGCGAATTGCTGGCTGAAGCGATGGAAAAGGTTGGCAAGGATGGCGTTGTAACTGTCGACGAAGGTAAGAGCTTGCATACCGAGCTTGAATTCGTAGAAGGTATGCAGTTCGACCGTGGTTACCTATCGCCATACTTCGTTACCGATTCAACCAGTATGGAAGCCGTTCTGGAGGATCCATACATTCTGGTATTCGAAAAGAAGATCACTAACATCAAGGAATTAGTTCCTTGCCTAGAAGCAGTCGTTCAACAAGGCAAACCCCTATTGATTATTGCTGAAGACGTTGAAGGGGAAGCGCTAGCAACGTTGGTCATCAACAAGTTACGTGGTACGCTCAACATCGCCGCAGTGAAGGCTCCTGGCTATGGAGATCGTCGCAAGGCCATGATGGAAGATATTGCCATCCTAACTGGCGGAACTGCTTTGTTCGAAGCTTTGGGTGTTAAACTTGAGTCAGTCGGCTTGGCCGAACTTGGACGCGCCAAGAAAGTCATCATCGACAAAGACAACACCACGATCATCGAAGGCGCTGGCAAGAGCTCGGATATCAAAGCTCGCATCGAACAGATCCGACGCGAAGTTGAAAACACAACCAGCGACTATGATCGAGAGAAGCTTGACGAGCGACTGGCGAAGCTGGCTGGCGGTGTTGCTAAGGTCAATGTCGGCGCAGCAACCGAAAGCGAAATGAAGGAAAAGAAGGCCCGAGTTGAAGACGCTTTGTATGCGACTCGTGCAGCCGTTGAAGAAGGCGTTTTGCCAGGTGGTGGTGTCGCACTGTTGCGAGCTAGTACAGGCCTGAAGCCAAGTGAAGAACTTTCGACCGATGAGATCGTTGGCTACAACATCATCGTTCGAGCCTGCCGCGCACCGCTGACCATGATTGCCGAAAACGCTGGCAAGGATGGCGGAATCGTTTGCGAGAAGGTCGCTGAAGCCAAGGGCAACAATGGTTACAACGCTTTGACCGACACCTACGAAGATTTGGTGAAGGCTGGCGTAATCGACCCAACCAAAGTAACTCGAACTGCTCTAGCCAATGCTGCGAGCGTTTCAATCCTGTTGCTGACTAGCGATGCCTTGATTGCTGAAAAGCCAAAGGCAGACAAGGGTGCTAAGGGTCACGGTGGTGACCACGACATGTACTAATCCACCTAACAAGGTGTGATTGAAACTCTAAAGGCCTGCCGAGGAGATCTCGGCAGGTCTTTTTTTGTTTAAACATTGGTAAACTTCTCAATTGGATCTGATAAAACTAATAGGCCTACCTTGCGGAGCTATCCGCTGAGCCCAACGCAAGGGCTAGCGCGGAGTTTGCGCGAACGCCCGCAAACTTCATCTTACACTCCTGCCTGATTGTCTCCTCCATTGAAAAAAACTACTGCATCATGAAGCATGCATCTCAAACCTGGACTTTACTATTCGTCATTTCAATAATCGCGTCTGTGGCGCAAGGTCGGCAACTCGAATCTGCCAACACACCGAAAAAGTCAATCTATGCCGAAGAGAACCTTGTAGCGTGGTGCATTGTTCCTTTCGATGCTAAGAAGCGTGGGCCAGCCGAGCGCGCCGAGATGTTAGTTGAACTTGGCGTCAAGAAATGCGCCTACGACTGGCGTGAAGAACATGTAGCCACGTTTGAGGAAGAGATACTACAATACAAAAAACATGGCATCGATTTCTTCGCCTTCTGGAGCCAGCATGAAGCGGCTTTTGCTCTGTTCGAAAAGTACGATCTGCATCCTCAGATCTGGCAAATCATCGGTGACCCAGGCGGTGACGCGGAAACAAAAGTGCAACGCGCTGCGGAGCGTCTAGTCGGAATCGCCAGCAGGACTCAAAAACTTAAGTGCCCTTTGGGACTTTACAATCACATGGGCTGGGATGGTGAACCCGAGAATATGGTCGCCGTGTGTAAGCGACTTCGCGACATGGGATTTGAGCATGTGGGTATCGTCTACAACTTTCACCATGGCCACGATCACATTGCACGCTGGCAAGCAGCCCTCAAATTGATGCAGCCGTACTTGCTGTGCGTCAATATCAATGGGATGAACGATACTGCCAACCCCAAGATCTTGGGTCTCGGCAAGGGCAAACATGAACGCTCGATGCTGCAAGTTTTGTTAGACAGCGGTTATAACGGGCCAGTGGGCATTATCGATCACCGCCCGGAGCTTGATGCGCGCGAATCTCTACTAGAGAATCTGGATGGTCTTAAGAAGCTGCGATCTGAACTGATCGACAAAAGCAAATCACAATCTGCCACTAAACCGAGTAAAGAGGATGACGCAAATGTTGTTAAACAACTTCTAGCTGATGCAATTAGGCGTGGGAATGCAGATCGAGGTGCAGCAGTATTCGGCAGCGATCAAACCGCCTGTGTATCCTGTCATCAGATTTCCAGCAGCGATGGCTCGCTACTTGGTGGAGTTATCGGTCCAGACCTACGACAGACTTTGAAGCAGCGAAATGGTGAACAGATCGTTGAATCGCTTCTGTGGCCAGATCGAGTTGTTGATGAAAAGTTCCGCACCTGGCAAGTATTGACTGCGGATGGCAACGTGCACTCTGGATTTAAGCTCAGTGAATCCAATGGAAAGCTCAAGCTGAAGGACTTTTCTAAATCGAAAGATATCGAAATTGATTTGGACGATGTCGAGCAACAAAAAGCTGCAGGCTCACCCATGCCTGCGGCGCTGATGTCGCAGATGACCGGCCAACAACAACTAGACCTTCTTGCTTTTTTGATAGCTATCAAAAAAACGTCCGGCATCAGTGACGTTCAGTTTCAATCTGCCAAACAAGCTCATAGCCACGGTGCTGCGTCGTTTCCCATTACCAAGACACCGATCGAACCGAACAATTGGCCTAATCACAAAGCTTTTGTAAATCGGGATCGCATTTACGACTTTTACACAAAACAAGCCGAGTACTTTCGAGGCCGACCAGCTCCAGTGCTTCTAGCTCAATTCCCAGGGCTCGATGGAGGCGCTCAAGGACACTGGGGAAACCAGAATGAAAAGACTTGGGAAGATGGTCGATGGAGTAAATCGATTTTGGGCTCGATGCAGTCGGGCGTATTGCGTATCGGAAAAGAAACGGTGACGCGAGCCATCTGCCTACAACTGGGAGAGACGAATCAACTCTCTTGCTGCTTTGACATTGATACGTTGAGCTACCGTGTAGCTTGGAAAAACGGATTTGTCGGCTTCTCGAATTTTCGACACGGCTTTATCGATGGCATGAAACCAATCGGAGAGATGGTCGAAGTCCCGAGAGATCTTTCGCAGGCCAAGTTGGGCCAGTATGTGGGGCTGTATCGAATTGGTCCAAGAGTGGTCTTCGAATACATGGTCGATGGTAAAAGAATCTGGGATTCTCCCGCAGTCGAAAATGGCCAACTTACCAGCGAAACTTCTCCAGCCGAAAAGCACTCCCTTTATTCACAGGTTCAGAACGCAGGCAGTGCTCAATGGCCCAATCGAATTGACACAAGTATCACTCTGGGCAATCAACATCCTTTCGCAATCGACAATATACAGTTGCCGATCGATAACCCGTGGAAGGCTTTGATCTTTCCGGGCGGCCATGACTTTCTACCCGATGGCTCAGCGTTAGTTTGTACGATGCAAGGTGATGTATGGCATGTGCAAGGCTTAGAGCAAGGGTCTACCAAAGCATCTTGGAAGAGATTTGCATCTGGACTACACCATCCGCTCGACCTGCTAGTCGATAAGGATGGCATCTTTGTTCAATGCCGCGATCAACTGGTGCGTTTGGTTGACATGAACGGTGATCAAGAGGCCGACTTCTATCAGTGCTTTAGCAAAGCCTTCGAAACTTCACCCGCAGGCCATGACTATATTTGCGGACTGCAGCGAGATTCAAAAGGCAACTTCTACACTGCGACGGGCAACCAGGGCCTCGTACGAATCTCTCCTGATGGAAAGAATGCTGAGTTAATCGCAACTGGATTTCGAAATCCTGATGGACTTGGGATACTGCCAGACGACACCGTCACCGTGCCATGCTCGGAGGGCGAGTGGACTCCAGCATCGATGATCTGCGCAGTCAAGAACGCTTCGGCCCTGTCTGTAACTCAGCCGCTTCACTTCGGATATCGAGGCCCGAAGAGCGGCAAAGCTCCCGAGTTGCCTTTAGTTTACCTTCCTCGCGGTATGGACAATTCAAGCGGTGGTCAATGCGTTGTACCAAACAGTGTCTGGGGAGCCATGTCCAATCAGCTTCTGCATTTATCTTTTGGAGCTGGGAGTTGGTTTTCGGTGTTGGTGGACAACATGGATGAACAATTGCAAGGCGCTCTAATTCCACTGGCAGGAGATTTTAATTCGAGTGTCCATCGTGGGAGATTCAACTCGAAGGACAAGAGCTTCTACGTGTGCGGCATGCACGGCTGGGGTGCCTACACAGTTGACGACGGTTGCTTTCAGCGAGTCCGTTATAGCGGGGAGAAGTTTCAGCAGCCCGTGGCCTTCCACGCTCATCGCAACGGGGTTGTTGTGAAATTCGCTGAGCCCGTGGACAGAGCAACAGCTACCAACATACAAAGTCACTTTGCTCAGTGTTGGAACTATCGGTACAGCGGCGCATATGGATCGTCAGAGTATTCTCCATCACATCCAGGTGTAGAAGGACATGATTCACTCGCAATTACTCAAGTCGCGTTAATAGATGAACGAACTTTGTTTTTTGAGATACCCGATATTCAACCTGTCAACCAACTGCATCTGCGAATGCACGTGAATCCCAAAGATCAACTACCTACGGCCAACCCAACCGGTGCTGGGCACGACCTGCTAATGACGATTCATAAACTCGATCGGGATTTCACTAACTATGACGGTTACGAGTCGTTCGAAAAAACCATCGCTGCTCACCCCATGTTGGTCGACTTAGCTATTGCAGCCGTCGCCAAAAAGAATCCTTGGTTGACACCAACAGGTGGAACTGAGCAATCAATTGAAATTCAGACCGGTAAGAACTTGACCTATCAGCAGTCCGAATTGCGAGTCAAGGCTGGCACGGCGGTTGCATTGACCCTTAGCAACCCAGATGTTGTACCGCATAACTGGGTTCTCGTTCAGCCAAACAAGCTGAATGAAATTGGTGATCTGGCCAATCGCATGATATCGAGCCCAGAGGCATATGCCAGACACTACGTTCCAGACTCAAATGACGTCCTTTATTTCACCGACATTATTGGACCTGACCAGAAGCAAACGATTCATTTCAAAGCTCCGAGCCAACCTGGAAAGTACCCTTACCTATGCACTTTTCCGGGGCATTGGATGGTCATGAATGGGTTAATGATTGTAGAGTAACCCTGCTTTTTGAAAGCCAATTCAGTTGTGATGACAATTGGCAGGCTCGACTACTATCACCTCTATCACGGGCTCGACTTTCACCACACTCGGATGTTATGGAACAACCAAGGATCGCTATCGTCGATCGACTCCTCGAGTGGCCAATGACGATTGGCGAGCGGATTCCATTCGGTATAAACTCCGATAAGCGGACCAAGATAGGGGCTTATCATCTCGAGCATCGGCTGAAACGGAATCTCATCAGCCTCAACGACACCTTCATTGGGGTTTTCGATTGCCCAGACTACACCCGCTAGCACCGATGAGCAGACCTGAAGACTCGTAGCGCTATTATAGGGTGCTAATCGACCAGCTTCTTCTGCGGTGAGTTGTGAACCAAACCAATACGCATTTCGATCGTGCCCTGCCAGCAGAACACCCAACTCATCGGTACCGCTGATGATTTCATCGCGCATGACCCGTTTCTTCGGCTGCTCGCGCCATTGTCTTCCGGCTAACTCGTGGATGCTCAAGATAGCATCGTTGCAGGGATGGTAGGCGTAGTGACAGGTCGGGCGATAGATTGCCTTTCCCGTACTGTCTCGTAACGTGAAGTAATCACTAATCGAAATGGCTTCGTTGTGAGTTATCAGGTAAGCATGCATCGGACCGCTCGTAGGAGTCCAACTTCGCACCTTGGTTCCCGCGCCTGGTTGTTCGAGATAGATGGCAGCGCCACAGCCGCTCTTATGACGCTTGCCATCTTCAGGCCAATAGCGCTCGTGAGTTCCCCAACCAAGCTCTGCGGGTTGAAGCCCTTCGCCGATGAAGCCGTCGACGGACCAAGTATTTACAAACTCGCCAATCTGCTTTTGAACGTTTGCAACTTGAGTGTCGCGTTCAGCAATGTGAATCGTGCGAATATCCAGCTTCTTAGCCAAGGACGCCCATTCAATTTGCGTAGTGGGAGACACCTCTTCGCTAAAGATGTCGCGATGCAAATCAACCAAAGCCTGCTTCACCAAGTACGATACCAATCCAGGGTTGGCTCCGTGAGCAATCACCGCTGTCGGCTTATTCTTAGCTCGAAGCCGAAGTGCCTGCTCACGAAAAGCATAATTGCTACGATCTTCCAACGTGCGCTTCGTATCGGTGTATCCGCCTTCCCAAGGTTCGATACAAGTGTCAAGATACAGAGCACCAAGCGATTGAGTCAGTTCGACCAAAGCGATCGACGACACGTTTACAGAGAGATTCAAGAGAATACTGCCTTGCTTGGACAGTAACGGTGTAAGAACTTGTTTGTAGTTTTCCCGATTCAATGGTTGAAGCAGATATTCGACGCCACTGGCTTCAAGCTGCTTTATGCCAGTCGTTTGAGCGGTAACAACGACAATTGAACTTGGATCAATTTCTAGGTGCCTCAAGAGCAATGGCAAAGTGCCTTGTGCGATCAATCCAAAGCCAACAATTACCAGTCGACCTTGAACCTTGGTATGCTCTCGAGGTTCACTCATCAAAATTGTTCTTTCTACGGTACTTAGCCGTGATCGAGTGGGGCAATCTAAGTGCCCAAACTCAGTTTTCAAACACCTTCATTTCTGGCGGGTTTGCCATTTGTTCAAGCTCACGCGCTTGCGTCTAACTCAACTTCCCGCTTTTTTGGCGGGACAGTAGGATCAGTAGATTACCTGCAACAGGGCAGAGATTCAAGAGACCGTAAGATTCCCAAGTGCGAGTCGCAATTCCAAAAGGGCGATTTTCTGAGCGGAGTTTTAAGAGGCAACGAACTTGCGGAATGTATCAATTGTTTTTTTCGCTGCGGTCTCGGAATCGGGCAGAGCAAAAGCTTCGGCCGACAAGTAGCCTTGATAATTAGTCTTTCGCAAGGCTTGTATGATGGGAGGATAAACAATGTGACCCATCCCCGCCGCTCGTCGATTCGAATCTACAAAGTGAACATGACCAATATACTCACCTGCTTGTTCAATCGACTGCTCGATACTTGACTCTTCGATATTCAGATGGAATAGATCGGCGAGCAGCCTTACGTTAGGAGATGCAACTGACTGAATCAATTGCACGCCTTCATCCAATGTGCGCGCCAAATTGGTCTCGTAGCGATTCAAAGGCTCATAAAATAGCTTCTGGCCTGACTGAGCTGCAATTTCTCCGAGCTGATTGAGCGATTCGGTTAGCCATAGTAGCGCTTGATCGCGTGATACTTGAGGAGTCCAACGCCCCTGCATCGATCCAATAATTGCAGGAGCATCTAACTCAGCTCCAAACTGGATCATTTGAGAAATAAACTCTAACGCTGCCGTTCGCTTCTGAACTTCCGCATCGGTCAAGGTGAGGCCATGTTTAACCATTCCCGCCCCAGTACCAACTGCGGCTACTTTGATTCCAAAACACTCGCAGTACTTGAGGATGGTGCTTGGCTTAATTTGGTCCGGACCCGGTGCGAAAATTTCTATTGCATCAAAGCCTAATTCAGCGGCAGACTTGAATGCCAATTCCAAATCGTCCCAAAAAACGAACGGACCACCACGCGCTTCTTCAACAAGACTAACAGTCACTGCCGATTTCATAATCGCTACCTTTGGATTTGACAAGATTCGAAGTTATGCGAATCGCTTCACTAGCTGTGAACTCAATGCGTAAAGGCTCCACAGTAAACCTGAACTTGATAGGACTGTGAACCTCAAAATGACATACACCGCTTGCTGTAAAGTTCCTCTTGAGAAACTCGACAATAAGCGGTGTATTAGGCTTTGATCGCTAACTTGCTCAGCGTGCTATTCGTGCCACTCGCGCCGATGCGGGCATTCTGAGCGGGGCATTAAAATTAGCAACTAGATCTTTGATGCAATGAGCTTCAAGGTTTGAAGAGCACTAATAGCAGAGTCAACTCCACCACAAGCCTTGCAAAAATCAGCGGCTAAGCTTAGTTGATCCATCGATCGAGGACTAACCGATGTTGATTTCTTGCCCGAGCCCGCGGGTCGACCACGACCCTTCTTACGCTTGGTTCTAAGACCAGCCAATGCTTGATTCACGTGAGCTGGACTTACAGGGAAACCTTGCTCTGTTACTGCTCGAGCAATTTCAGTCAAACCTGCTTCTGGGTTTGCCTTGAAGTAGTCTCGAATGATATCGGACTTGTTAACTTTTCTCTTTGCCATTTGTAAACCCTTATGGTAGGTGCCGGGCATAGTTGTGTTTTTGTGCGAGTCGCACGATAAGAGCTAGTTTAGTGAGAGTGCGAAGAATAGAAAGTCTAATTCATGATTGCGAGTTGCATTTTAATCGCATCCAATTTCATTAACTCCTGAACTGCTATTGTAAGGTAATCATGACAACCAAATTAAGGAGTCCATTGTCAACGATCTCAACCTCAAAGCTGATATGAGTTGAATTGGCCTTTTCGCGCAATTCCAATTTTTTTGTTGGCAAGAAAGCGAAGAAACCTGCAGTCGCCAAAAACACTACTCTAAAGACCCTTCTCGAGTCCATTCGGGGGAAATCGAGAAGTGATAAAGGGCTAATTGAAGAATGACCACTAAGATTACAACTTACAAAAAGGAGATTCAAGCCTTTATAGGTTTGCGTCAAGCGTTGATCGGAATGACACGATGGATGATGGTAAGCGATTGACAATTCCCTTCTACAGTCACTGTTTCAGGCTTTCGCTTCAGCCAGAACGTATCTACTTGGCTGTAGTCACGGGTTATGCCAATTTGCAATCTGGCTATTCGGGTTGATTTGGTTTGGATATGATCTCGTCAGTAAGTCAATAAGTTTCCGGTCAATTCGTTTTCTGAAAGTACTTTCATGAATTCTGCGCAACCAGGAGTAACTCGCATTGGTTGGATTGGAACTGGAGTGATGGGAACTAGCATGGCCGGTCATTTGATGGCGGCTGGTTTCGAACTTACCATTCACAACCGGACAAAAACAAAGGCGGCAACTCTTGTTGAACGCGGAGCGAAGTGGGCTGACTCGCCTCGTTTGGTAGCCGAGCAATCCGATATAGTTCTCGCCATCGTCGGTTACCCGAAGGATGTCCACGAAGTTTTCTTAGGCGATGATGGCGCACTTGTCGGTAGCAAGCCAGGCAGTGTTCTGGTAGATATGACCACAAGTCAACCATCGTTGTCAGTTGAGATTTGTCAGGCTGCGAAAGCCAAAGGTGTTCATGCCCTCGATGCCCCAGTCTCTGGCGGAGATAAAGGTGCCAAAGAGGGTACATTGTCAATAATGATAGGCGGAGATGCGACCGTTGTTGAGTCTTTAACCTCCGTTTGGAAGGCAATGGGTAAGACTATTGTCCATCAAGGTCCGCCTGGAAGTGGCCAGCACACCAAAATGGTGAATCAGATTCTAATTTCGACCGGAATGATTGGCGTTTGTGAAGCCTTGATTTACGGATTCCGAGCCGGACTGGATTTGGAGACCGTTCTAAAGTCCGTAGGCTCTGGGGCTGCAGGAAGTTGGTCGCTTACCAACCTTGGACCACGCATTTTGAGTAACAATTTCGATCCTGGCTTCTTCGTCGAGCACTTTATCAAGGATATGGGAATTGCTTTAGCAGAAAGTCGCCGAATGGGTCTATCATTGCCAGGCCTCGCGTTGGCAGAACAACTGTATCTTAGCGTGGCAGCTAGGGGTTGGAAACGTTGCGGAACACACGCGCTCACTCTAGCTCTCGCTGAACTATCGGGCTTTAATTGGAGAGCGCGTACCCAAAATTGAACATAGAATCGCTAATTGTTTAGACTTGGGACTGCGATTGATCGTTGGCCAAGACGGAATCCGGTACAGGCATCAAAATGCTAATGTCTTCTGTCCTGCACCCTTCGTCCTCTCCTAATTCTACGGCTTGCTGGCCATCTATGTTTCGGTGCCAATTCAATAGTCCACTTACCTCTTGCCACTCGATGTCGACTCGTGTTCGCAGGCGCTCCGCTAAACTAAGAGTCGCTCCCGTTGGGCGCCACAGCGACGATACGATAAATGGCAAACTCAAGTTGCCCGCATCACAGACAATCTGAGTGCCGAGACTCGGTGTTCCCGGGAGCAAGGTGGTTATGCCCGCGATGCCTAGTTCTTTCACTGCAGAATCCACCGTTTGCAATTGCTCTTCGTTAGTAACGATCATCCGAACGATCTCGCCTCCACCATCTGCAAGAGATGGCGCAGTATCACGCAGTTCGTCAAAGCTAACCGTGCTGTGGTGATACATTCGACACTGAAGGTCACTGGCGTTGATTCCCATTTCTTTGCATGACTGCACAATCAGTTCTTTCGCCTTGCCAAGAACTTCAGCCGCCGATCCTAAGAATGATCCTGCCGGATCAGTACCGATTTCGCAAGGTACGTTAGGCAAGCCGACCTTCTCTGGAGCCTTGTTCAGCAACTCAATCAACTGAGTGAAAAATTGGTCTTCAAGGCTCGCGCGAACGTGAGCGCACAAAGTTTGCGTTTGAGGCGTTAGACCATGAGTTGACATCTGGCAATGACGAATGAGGGAGGAAGCCCCCGCGATGATCTCATTTCGCCAGGCCTGCATCGCCAAGGCTAGCTCCTGTGATTCGCTTCGCACTTGCTCCATAAAGTTCACACAAGCCTTCGTGAATTCTCCTACGTAGGCTTGCGCTAGCTCCGCTATATTGTGCTTTTTCGGAAACAATTGGGGAAATTGTCGCAATTGTTCTAGCGTAATTGCAAGTTGAGTATCCAGGTACTTCAACAGTCCTTGAATCACCTCCAACTGAATTCGCTCAATTTGTCGCCAGTTATAGACTCGCATCTGAACTTGGCGGATGATTACTTTCTGCCAGTGATCCAGGTCTGTCGCGAGTTGCATCTGGCGACGCTCCCTGGAACCAAGCAATCGAACAGCCCACAATTCAGCCACTTGACTGGCAGGCACGCCGTCAAATACAAGGGCCATTTCTCGAAGCGTCTTCCTTATCAATTCGTCGATTGCCTCTTTTGTTAAAGGCATATAGGTCGAATTTGGATTACCGGTCGTTTCTTCTTCAGTAGTTCGACTAGTGAGCGCCTTGCCGGATGGGTTTCCATTCGTCATATAATCCAAGAGGCCATTGAGCACTTCCAAGCTACAGACTTGAGCTAAAGCTTCAGGTGTAGAGGCGCTTGCATTTTGAACAGACTCGCAGCGAACTGCTCGCAACCAGCCAAACTCGACCTGCTTTCCATTTTGTCGCGATTCATTCAATGCTGCGGCACACAGCGTTTGTATGTCCAATGAGACTGCGCGGGCCAGCTTTTTGGGTGTCTGCCGCGACGATGATATATCCTCTAACAAGCCGCCGTCGACCAAGCTAACCCAATCAAATGGACATGCCGAACTGGTAACCAATCCACCGCGATAGTCCAAATTGGGCTTCTCGCAACCTGGATTCATGAAATGCGTAAGTTCGGAGAGCGATACGATGGCATTGGCTGCTTGCAAATTTGCAAGGCCGTTTCCTTTAGCAGTAGTGCCAGCGCTCACTACTGCGCTAAGCCGGTAGTTGTTGAAGCCATGTTTGGCAAACGCTCGACGTACAATCAAGCCAACTTCTGCTAACCATGCCGAACCAGTCCCTCCATGCAATGAAGCCGTGACGTACACCTTCAGAGGCGATTGACAATTTACATCCGACTGATGCTGCTTCATCAATCCGTGTAATTGATTCTCAATCATCTTGACTAGGGCTGGATAGTTGGCAATCAACGCCAATGTTGCTATCGGTCTTACCCCCTCGGTTCGTTGAGTCTTGGGAATATTGTACAACCAACGTCGCGACAACGGCGCGAACAGTTCGATATCTAGCTTGCGATATGCTTGAGGCGTTTGAATCGGTAGCAGGATTGCGTTGTCGACCGGCAGTTTTTCTAGTTTTCCGCCTTCGACGACTACCTCCAATTGTTCTCGAGAAGAGTCCAATGCCAACCAGGCATAGTCATCTACCGTGAAACGACTGTCGACGTTGTGCAATATATCGTTTCGGATCTCGCGTAGTGCCAATACTCCGGTTCCGCCCAATCCGATGAACATCGCTCGAGGCGTATTCCATTCATTGGCAATCTGTCGGATTGGAATCGGCTTTGCAAAGCGGTGTTTGCGACTTGTAGTCCAGTTACGAGTATCGGTGGCTAGAATGGACTTCGAGGGCAATTCGTCGGTTGAACTGTTACGTTCGGGCGATTCCAGGGTTGGAACGACCACGGAACTTCTAACCTTTAACAATTGATCGACAAATTGCCGACAGGTCGCATATCGATCAAGCGGATTCTTGGACAATGCTCGTTGAACAATGCTACGATCAGCAGGAGGCAACGGGTCTAGATTAGGCGCCTGAGTAAGATGTTGCCTGGCAAGCTCGCCAGCGTTTCGACCGTTGAATGGTAGTCGTCCCGTTAGCATCTCCATATAAACTATCGCCAACGAATATTGATCGCTGCGAAAGTCTGGTCTGCCGTCAAACACCTCCGGGGCAGAGTAGCTGGGAGTCAAACCACTTACCAAACTTTGATTTGGATCCTGCAGGTCCTTGACCAAACCAAAATCGGCCACCTTGATGTGGTTGGCGATAATTAGGAGGTTTCCAGGCTTGACGTCAAGATGTTGAAGGTTGTGCTTTTGAGCTAAGAAATCGAGAGCGTCGGCCGAGTCTCGCAGGAAATCTAGCAGCTCGTTCCTGGGAATTCCAGGACCACCCTGCCGGCGACTTGCCTGAAAACGGTCTTGCAAACTGCTTTCCGCTAGTTCAGTAACAATTACTACCTTACCATCGACGATCTCGATTCGTTCGAGCGACAACAAGAACGGGTGATGGACGCTCCGGATGCGTTCTAAACTTCGCAGTTCATTTGCAGCCCGTGAATCATCGACGCTACCATAGATCAACTTGATAGCTTTTTGCAACCCGCCAGGTGCATCTGCCAGCCAAACTTCGCCATAGCCACCAGCTCCAAGCCGCTTTCGCAGAAGGTAGCCTGGAATTGGCTCAGTACCTGCGGTCGTCGATGTGACTCGTTTATTCATCGCTTAAGTGATACCAATCAGGCCAATGAAGAATTCAACTTTTATAACTCTGGATCGCGGGCGATAATACGACTGTTCTGCAGACTTTCGCGGGCAAAAGTAATCGATCCATCCGATGGCTGAGCGCTGCCGTCCAAGTTTGCCGTTTGTCGTATCATCGTGTGTTCTGCGTTGTTTGTTATCGGTGGAGCTATCACCGGTGGCGGTGTTGGGACGCTGACGGGAGCGGTTGTCACAGAACTGGCCACTGGCTTTCTTCCCATCGCACCAATGCTTCCGAAGTAATTCTTGCAAGCATGCTGCAGGTAGTCGATTCTCAAGTCCAATGGTTCGCCACGGTACGTACAGTAGGCTCGTACCTGCTTCAAAAGGTCGCGAGGGTAACATCTACGAAGCGGTAGTCGGTTGGCCTTAAAAAAGCCATTGATTAACTGAGTTATTACTTCCGGTCGCCAAGGAAAACCCATCGAGTCGCATGCAAGTCGGAAAAGACTAATGAATTCCTGCTCTCCAGGATCTCTGATTTCAATTTTGAAGGGCACCCGTCTCAGGAAAGCTTCGTCCACCAAGTCATGCGGCTGCAGGTTCGTCGAAAACAGCACAATCTGCTCAAATGGAACAGAAATCTTCTTTCCTGTGGGCAGAGTTAGAAAGTCAATCTTGTTCTCTAGGGGAATGATCCATCGATTGAGCAATTCAGCCGGAGCAACCCGTTGACGTCCGAAGTCGTCAATCAATAGGCTACCGCAGTTGCTCTTCAGTTGGAGTGGTGCTTCGCAGGTGTTCGAGCGCGGATCATGACGGATCTCAAGGTTCTCTAAAGTTAGTTCGCCACCGACAACGACCGTCGGACGCTCAACACGAATCCAACGTCTGTCGTATGCCTGAGTATCTACCATCTGTCCGACACTGCTTGCCTGCTTAGGTCGATGGTAGGCTGCATCGAACAGCTTTATGATCATGCCATCGTCGATAATTGCATGAGGAATCCAAACACTTTCGCCTCGTAACTTTGTTAAGCAGCGAGCCAATGTGGTCTTTCCGTTACCCGGAGGTCCATACAAAAATATGCCGCCGTTACTGTTGACTGCTGGTCCTAAGAAGTCCAACCAGCTTGTCTCAAACGAGATATCTTGTAGGGCTTCGAGCAATTGCTGACGTTCAATTGGCGTGTATTGGTTAGCCTGCGCCTCCACACTCAATAGATAGTCCGCCAATGGAACCGGTGCGAGTCCTGAGTACTTAAAAGTGCTTTGATGTTGAATGCAACGTCTTTGTCCGTTTTCTGTCAAAGCATAGTAGTAATCGTTCAAAGGCGCAGAGCGCGCGTGCGCTACAATTTGCCTAGCCCGAAGATTTGAAAGTTGCTGATCGATGATGGGAAATGGCAAGCCGATCTGTTCAGCTAGTTTTCTACCACTCTGAGTTCCAACCGCCTGCAGCGCTTGACAAAGCAGAGACTCCACCACAGTAGCACTAACACCGGCATCTTCGAGCGAAGTTGGCTCCGATGGCCAGAAATGATCATCGTGCAATACTCCCGGCAGATTTGCAGCCCCGACCTGAATGGATGAAGTATCCAGTTGATTCAACTGAATTGAGTTGAGGATTGACATGATTTGCCTCAATGCGTCCTTTGCGACCAATCGGTCATTACGAGTAGCGGGTTATCACTGATATTCGGAGGGAAGCAGACTAGTGCCAGAGAAATTCCTTCAAAATGTGTTGTACCAGTCAAAGCCTGACTGCTTTAATCCTTACGAAGTGTCGAAGATAGCATTGAGTCATTCCAGACTGATACTCCGATTTTTCGGCTGCGCAGTTTGTAGCGATTGCTCAGCTAGTATCAACAAGTCTACGTGCCCACTAGTAGTCTTTTTAGCAATGAAAAATGCAAGCTGCATCATTAACACCTATTAACGCGCTACGTCCAGACACGGATAGCTCTCAGGACAATTGCACATGGACGCTAAGTCGGGGTAATTCCGACGATGGCGAACAGCAAGTCTCCGTCTATCCGGTTCCGTTCGTAGTTGGACGACGCCCTGGGTCGTCCCTACAGATCAATTCCCGCACGATTTCCGGGACGCATGCAACGCTGACGATAGAAGGCGACCAGCTATGGGTCGAAGACAACGGCAGCACCAATGGCACTTATGTCAATGGTCAACGCATCGGCCTGAAAACTGAATTGCGAGAAGAGGATCTGCTTCAATTTGCTGATGTCGCCTTTCGTGTGCGTAGCGTTCGTCGCGCTACAACTTGCAATACGATGGCAGGAGACATGTGCGATCAAGCGCTAGCTTTAGTCCAATTCGACCGCTTGATGCAAAACAGACTGGTAAACCCCTACTATCAACCGATCGTCGACATTCGATCCGGTCAGTTTCTTGGCTATGAAGTCCTCGCGCGAAGTCGACTTTATGGATTGGAAACCTGCCAAGCTATGTTCGATGCAGCTTCCCGACTCAATATGGAAGTCGAGCTAAGTCGTATGCTTCGGTGGGAGGGCGTCCGTCAGGCGATGGCCTTGCCTAAAGGCATGAAGATCTTTCTAAACACTCACCCGCTGGAGATTCAACGTGAGGGCTTGGTAGATTCGATGGCTACAGCTCGACAATTGTCTCTTGAAATGCCGCTGATTCTGGAAGTTCACGAAGCTTCGGTGACAGACCCTGCAGCCATGCGTGAACTACGTGCACAGTTAAAGGATCTTGACATTGGAATCGCCTACGATGACTTCGGCGCCGGACAAACACGGCTCTCCGAACTAATCGAAGCTCCACCTGACTACCTCAAGTTCGACATGTCGCTGATTCGAGGCATTGACAAGGCGACTCCTGAACGTCAGAAGATGTTGGGATCATTAGTTCAGATCGTGATCGACTTGGGAGTGAACCCATTAGCTGAAGGTATCGAAACTCCTGAGGAGGCCGATGTCTGTCGAAATCTAGGTTTCCGTACTGCCCAAGGCTATCACTTTGGTCGGCCAGCTCCGATTCCTGGACAGTGAAATTGAGTTCATGGTGAACCAGTTCACTATAAAGAAAGAGGCATCCTAGTCGGATGCCTCTTCTTGTTTTCAAATTACCGGTCTGGTTAAGCGTTAACCTGCTTGAGCAAGGTTGCTGCCGTTGACGCCATCGTAGTAGTCCTTGGTGATGTCCAATACTTCTCGATTGTAGTGGTCGACTCGGAACACTTCCTTTTTAGGGATTTGCGATTCCAAATTCTGCTCTTCTTCTTGACGCTGAGCGTCCATCTCGGCAATTCGCTTCATGAAATCATCGCGTCGTAAAGAGAAGGTTTCTTCTTTCTTTTGTTGACGGTAGATATCAATTGTCTTTAGCGACTTTGCAAAACCCTCAGACTTCCCAATTCTGTCTTGACTTCGATTGCGAAGGTCTGAAAGCAAAGTGCTTTTCACCATATTGTACTTTGAGAATCTTGCGCCAGGCACGGTATCGTTTGGCAGCGCATAATCAAGATCCGCCTCACCGTTATCAAATTCTGCAGTAATGTTCGGTAGAACGATATCGGACAAGACACCTTCGCGCTGAGTGCTCTTGCCGGCCGGCAAGTAGAATTGCTGTATGGTCATCTTTAACGCACCATAATCACCGCCAGTCTGAAAGATCTGTCGGCCGACATCGTACAAGCTTTGCACAGTGCCTTTACCGTGCGTCTTTGGATCACCAACAATTAGACCGCGACCATAATCTTGAATCGCACCAGCGAGAATTTCGCTAGCTGAAGCGCTTTCCTTGCTAGTCATTACCACCAACGGACCTGCCCAAGAGACTCCAGGCTCCTCGTCATCGTAAACCTGCACTTGACCTTCTGGATCCTTGACTTGCACTACGGGACCGCGATCGATAAACAACCCGGTCAAGTTAATTGCTTCAGTCAAACTGCCGCCGCCATTGCGGCTCAGGTCCAACACAACTGCGTCCACTCCCTTGCCCTTGAATTCGGTCAAGATCTTACGTACGTCGCGTGTTGTACTTCGGTATGAACTGGAGTTTGAACGAGCACCTTCCATGTCCATGTAGAAGCTTGGCAGATCGATGTAGCCGACCTTAAAAGCGTTGCCATCGGCCTTTTTGCCATGCTCGACAACTTGGCTTCGTGCCGCACTGTCCTCAAGGTTGATTTTAGCGCGAGTAATGGCGTAAATCTGAGTTTCGCCCCCACTGAATGGAATTACCGACAACCGAACCTTAGTACCGGCGGTACCACGAATTCGGCGAACTACCTCGTCGAGCTTCATGTCGATGACATCTTCCATACCGCCGTCTTCACCCTGCCCAACAGCGGTGATCCGATCGCCTGGCTTCAAACGACCATCTTTGTCAGCGGCTCCGCCAGGAACGATGCTAGTCAGCTTGGTATAGCCATCTTCGCTAGTCAATTGAGCACCGATTCCGTCCAAATTTAACCTCATCTGAATCATGAAGTTGTTGTACGAGTTTGGTGACATGTACGAGGTGTGAGGATCAAAACTGGTGGTGATCGTTGACACCCAAAGCTCTAGCAATTCATCCGCATCCAATTGATGCCAACGTTTGGCAACGGTTCGATAACTGCGGTGTAATCGTTCACGTGGATCTTCGTTGGGATCACCGGCCAAGATTCGCTGCGTTTCAGTTTGCTGCTTGCCAGCAGCTTTATCCTTTTCAGCTCGAATCTTGTCCGCTTCCATATTGAGCAGACGAAACTTGATCTGCTTTCGCATACGATCGTTGGCCTCGGATTCATCGCTTGGGAAGTCAATCTTCTTGGCGTCTTTGACAATGTTCTCGGCAACGTTGAAATCAATATCCGAGTCAATGTACTCGTGAGCCTTGGCAATCCGTTCATCCAATCGCTTTAGAAACAGCTTGTAAACACCAATGGCATAGTCAAGCTTGCCACGCGATGCCATGTCGTCGATATTCTTTCGGTTCTTCTCGAACTCAGCTACATCAGACTTTAAGAAGTAAACCTTAAGCGGGTCTAAGCTTTTCAAAAGTGAATCAAACGCTCGACTTGAAATTTCGTCATCTAATGGATGATTGGCTAAGTGCTTTGAACCCATCAAAGTGGCGATCACGCGAACGATCTTTTCATCCCGTACTCGCCCCTTTTCCATCTGCTCGATACGCGGTGGTGGATCTTGGGACAGGGTAACATTGGGGACCATCAGACAGCAAGTTGCTAAAGCTAAGCTGTAGAAACTCGTTTTGAACATGTGACAACTTTCCGTAAAAACGACCTTATCAAACGACTGTAGTCCGTTGGCTTAATCGTCGACAGTGAAAACTTGTTGCGGATTGGCGAGTCTTGGTAGACTTTGCCGCCAAAACAATACTATGAAATCGAGTAGGTTGCAGCAACACGAATCACCACCTTACAACCATTGGATTGAAAGATAATTACGCCATAAACCTGATGTATTCTAATGCTTTGCCCAAGTGCCGTGGCCTGGAAACTCGGTATTGAAGGTGATCAGAATTGGGAAAAGTCGTTTCGGGCATCCCATTGAAATGGGCTGAAAAGAGGTTTTCAACGACTTTCTCTTCGTGCTCATGGCCCAAGGAGCCCCCCTTGCAGTCTGGCCTTGCATGGTTGACGATTCGATTACAAAACCGAAAACCCGGCAGCCCGCGCGCAGGTGGTAGCAGAATGCATCGCGGACCGCCGGGCCTAGGTTCGTTGTTTCGACTCCAATGGTTACCGCTCAGCCACTTCTGTTTCATCATTGGACGAGATTTTCCAGGTATCACGAACAATGCAAACCTTTGTTGATTGCCCGAACTGCGGAAAACGCGTCCGTGCTAATGCCAGACGATGCCACCATTGTGGGTCTGCATTAGATTGTACAGACGGTGCTCAGGAGGATTCTGAACATGCTCAAGGCGGCTACGACGAGAGCCAGGACGACTTTGATTACGACGAATATCTGGAGAACGAATTCGGCTCGGGCGACAAGAATAAGCTCTCCAAACTCTGGCGGTACACGGCTTGGGTGCTTCTGTTTGCAGTGCTTGTTCCTATTGCAATGAGTGTCATGGCACTGATGTTGAGCTAAAGATCAGCCCCTAGGCGAATCAACGATTGGAATATGGTAGATTACTCCTCCCGCCATCGCACCTAACGCGATTCTTCTCATCCAACTAGCCTCTCAAGCTAACAGCATCGAGCTAAACATGCCAACAGTAGTCGTGACAGACTATCGCTTCGCCTCTTTGGATCTTGAACGCGAAATTGTGGAGTCGGCAGGCTTCGATTTCCTGCCTGGACAATGTCCTACTCCCGATGACCTCGTACCGTTTGTGCGAAACGCGGATGCCGTCATTACTCAGTTCTCACCTATCAATGCGTCTGTTATTCAGGCTATGGAAAAAGCCAAAGTAATTGTGCGTTATGGAATCGGAGTGGATAACGTGGACCTAGCTGCGGCACGCGCTAAAGGAATTCCCGTTTGCAACATCCCGGACTATTGCATTGACGAAGTCGCTGATCACACGCTGTCTTTCATCCTCGCAACGACCCGACAAGTTGTGCCCAATACGCTGCATGTACGAAGCGGGAATTGGGGCTTGGCCACTAGCCTAGATCAAATGCGAACTTTGAAAGATTTGACCATAGGCATCGTCGGGTTCGGTCGTATTGGTCGCGAGGTTGCCTCTCGATTGGCTCCATTCAAGTGCCAGCGTTTGGTCTGCGATCAGTTCATTCCTCCAGCAGTTGTTGAGCAAGCTGGTTGTCGTAACGTGACGCTAGATCAGTTGTTATCTGAATGCGATGTCATTACTTTGCACTGTCCGTCAACTGCGGAAACTCGGAAGTTGCTAAACACTCAATCCATCGCCAAGATGAAACGGGGTTCCATCTTAGTTAATCTAGGTCGGGGGGATCTGATCGATACTACGGCGCTTATCAATGCGCTGCAATCGGGACAACTCTCTGCCGCTGCGATCGATGTTTGTGATCCCGAGCCAATTCCGCTGGACAGCCCACTTCGAACTATGCCCAATGTAATCACGGCTTCGCACATCGCATCTACAAGTCCTAAAGCTGTCAGGAAGCTTCAACAATCTGCGGCTCAACTGGCAGTTATGGCGCTACAGGGCAAACCGCTTCCCAGCATCGTGAATTAGCTATTAAACAGATTCGAGTTGCGTCAACGATCGAGGTCGTAGCGCTGAATCAAGAGTTACCACTTGTTCTGCATGAAAAGGGACTAAGGTCGAATTCATGAATATTTCGATGCACCGCTTGGAACAACAAGTGACGCAAATGTTGCAATCCGTGGGCTTGAGCGATTGCAATTCCGCGATCACAGCTCGCGCGCTGGTAACTACAGATAGCATGGGCGTTTTTACTCACGGCACAAAACTATTGGCTGGTTATCTTCGCAAGCTAAAGGGCGGAGGGTACGGTACACAAGCTCAACCAGAGATCGTACGACAAGGCCCAGGCTGGGCAGTGATCGACGGCAACTCCTGCTTAGGACAAGTTGGCTGCGACTTCGCTATGAACGTTGCCATCGAAAAGGCCTCGAAGGTTGGTATCGCCTATGTAGGCCTAAGAAATGCTGGGCATATCGGTGCCGCTGGATACTTCGCTGCGCAAGCCGCTCGCAAAGGCTTTATCGCCATGATCGTTGGAAACGATATCCCTAGCGTTGCAGCACCAGGCTCAAAGAAAGCTGTGCTCGGAAGCAATCCGCTCGCTTATTCCGTACCCGTTCCTAATAGAGATCCAATTCTGCTAGATATCGCCACCGCAGCCGTGGCTGGCGGCAAGGTTTACGCGGCAACTCAGCGAGGTGAAAAGATTCCGGACACTTGGCTCATCGATCGCAACGGATTGCCGACCAGCGATGGGAAGCTCTATCCCGATAATGCCTATTTGGCACCGATGGCGGGACACAAAGGTTACGGCCTAGGGCTTTGGTGCGAAGTTCTATCAGGCCTCGTACCCGGTGGACATCTAACCTGGCAGGTTGGAAGTTGGATGTTCGACCCAGCAGACAGACCTTCCTGGCATAACGCTGGGATCATTGTGATGGATACGAATACGATTGCGGACTCAGATCAGTACTCGTCCAAGCTTCGCTCGTTAATCGACGAAATCCATGCTGCGCCAACTGCACAGGGCGTCGAACAAGTTTTGCTGCCCGGCGAGCGAGAGTGGAACAACTTGCGTAAAGCAGAACAGTCCGGCATTAACTTGCCTGAGGATGTTATCGAAAAGTTACAGCAAGCCGCGGAATTGACCGGAGTAGACTTCGATTGAGTGATCTTCGCTCACTGCCTTTAAGTTTCACGTTACTAGTTTTGTAAGTTAGCGCTGCCAGGAGATAGGCGATGGTCAACAGTTCAACAAGTTACAGATATGGCAGCCTGTCATCCAGATTGAGTTTCATTTTGCTCTACGTGATGATCGCTGGAGCCAGCAGTCAAGCAATCGCACAGCATTCAAAATTCGTCGATCACTCGCTGATCATCGCTCCCGAATATCCTTGCACTTGGCCAAGTTATCCGTTTCCTAAGTTCTCGATTAATCATCAACGCATCATTGGACCACTGAGCTATTACAACGTTGATACCATTTATGTAGATGGCAACACCGGAACTCAATTGGACGTTCCACCGCACTCTGTAGCAAGACCAGATTTGAAGCGAGAAAAATCTGGCCCGTTTGGTTTAGCTTACACCGACAAGATTGAACCTTGGCAATTCGGTGGTGAAGCCGTCGTCATTGATGTTCGCGACCTCTTGGATAAAGCTCCGAAGGGTGAAAGCCCACTCGTCAAGCCAGAACATGTGGAACGATTCGAGAAGTCGCATCGTCAAGTGCGATTCGGCGACGTCGTGCTTTTCCGAAGCGAATACAGCGACAAATATTACCTTCCGTTTCCAGAGGGCCGTCGGTACATTGCAGATTGCTTGGATCGGAAAGCTCCTGGCTACCCCGATCCAGACCCGGACTGTATGGAGTTCATTGCCAAGCGAGGAGTTCGAATTGCTGGCACGGATAGCGCGAGCATGGGTCCACTACCAGACCTTGCCGAGCCAACCCATTATGCTGGACTGAAGTACGGTATGGTCTGGACTGAAAGTGCAACTAACTTGGGCGCACTTCCAGACACCGGAGCCTTTTATTGCATGCTGGGTCCACGGCATAAAGATGGCCCCTATGGTGAAGGTCGAGCTTTCTCAATTGTTGGCGGTGATCTTCCGAAAAGGCTTATCCAAGCCTGCAAAGAAAAACGTGCAGTCGATCTATCGCCAACACTTAGTGCCGACTACCCACTGACCAATCCAGAGGTCGGTACCGGTAACCATCGACAAGCTTATCTCAAGATCGACTTCTTGTACTCCGACTACCTTGACATGTGGCATCACGGACATTTGATGGATAGTATGGCCGCAACGCACCTTGTTCCTCCGGCATATGCATTACCACCTGATGATAAACCCGTGCAGTACTCGGCTGAAGTTCGAGGATGGCTAGAGGAGTACGAATCTAAGTTCGGCAAACGAGGATCTAGTGCGATGACTGCAGAGCAGGTTCCCATCGATTGGACCTGTGGTGAAGTTCGTGTCGTTGATGTGCGTCATTTGATTGGCTCTACAGACTCGGGTCTTTGGCCGCTATCTCCTGAAATAAAACCCGATCACTTCAAGGCCTTTGAAAAATCGACTCGACCACTTCAAACTGGCGAGGTCGTCGTGCTGTACACCGGATTTCTGGACAAGTTTCTGAAACCAGCACCGAACGATAAATCGGTTTGGTTGCAGCCCTTGGAAGGAAAGTCGGAAGGCTGGCCCGCCATTGGTCCCGAGGCCGTTATCTATCTGCAAAGCAAGGGCATTCGCTGCGTCGCTACCGACGCGCCGGATCTTGGTGGAGTTGAACCTAAACGAGCACTGATGACCTACTGGGCATTGGGTAGCAAACAGATGGTTGGTGTCGAATTCTTGCACAACGTGGGCTCCATTCCAACCTCGGGTGGCTATTTCCTGTTTGCCGCTTTGAAGATTCGCGATTGCCATGGAGGACCTGGCCGAGCCATCGTTCTGCACTAAGCAACGGCGCGAGTAATTAGGCGTCGATGTGCGTTGATAATTCATTTTCGATTGAGTGAACACGAGCGAGCAAAAGTCAGAGAGATAGAAAATGACCGAGCTACCTAAGACATGCTTGCCAACTTGGACCGTCGATGAATTGCCAGAGCCTAAGCCGCTGGGACTGCGAAATCTTGCCGGCCTGATCGGCCCCGGCATTGTCATGTGCGGGATACAAATCGGCGGCGGTGAATGGTTGTTTGGGCCATCCGTAACAGCCAAGTACGGCGGAGGCTTAATGTGGATAGCGACTGTAGCAATCATCCTGCAGGTTTTTTACAACATTGAATGTGGACGGTATGCGCTCTATTGTGGCGAACCAGTTTTTACTGGCTTTATGCGTACCAAGCCTGGCCCAAAATTCTGGATGTGTATCTTTGTGCTACTGTGTTTCAGTGCATTCATCCCCGGACTAACGACGAATGCGGCTGTATTAATTAGCTCGCTGTATCTTGGCCGCCCTCCGACTGCGGCGGATCAAAGCTTGGTCAACATTTTGGCTTACATCTGCCTCGGCATTGTGGTGCTTCCGGTGCTTGTCGGCGGCAAAGTCTATAACGTACTGCAGTGGATCATGACTGCCAAGGTTGCGATTGTGCTTGGCTTTTGTCTGCTCATGGGCGTTTCGCTGGTGAGTTGGCAAAGTTGGCTGAATGTCCTCTCGGGTTTCGTCATGATCGGCAATGTTCCTGTGCAAGGCAGCGATGGCAAGGAGAAAGTCGTCAACGCAGTACATTACTACTGGACCAATGGCGAGTTTCCTGTGATCGCGATGACGAGCATTGCGATGCTGGGTGCTTTTGCTGGTTACGCTGGTGGAGGTGGTCTGAGCAACTCAACTTACAGTAACTTTGTGCGTGACAAAGGTTGGGGAATGGGAAGTCGCGTGGGAGCGATTCCAAGTGCGGTCGGCGGTCATCATATTACGCTAAGCCACATCGGCGCGGTTTTCGAGTTGACCAAAGAGAACATGAAACGCTGGCAAGGTTGGTGGCGTTACATCTTGACCGATCAACTTCTGGTTTGGGTTCCAGGCTGTTTTATGGGTATGGCTTTGCCAGCTTTATTGTCGATGGAGTTCGCTAGACATTCGCCGATGTTCGGTAAGGATATCATCTACTCGCAACCGTTGATCGTGTCGGACGGAATCGCTCACAGTCCTGAGCTGGGAGCTTGGGCTTCGCTTCTGTCCCTTATCTGTGTCTTTGTAGGGCTAATGGTTTTCTTGCCAAGTCAGATGTCCCTGGTAGATGATATTTCGCGACGCTGGACCGATGTTATCTGGTCGGGTAGTCACAAGGTTCGAGGCGATTTAAAGGGCAATCAAGTTCGTCGCATTTACTACTTCATTTTGGCTGCATACGTGGCTTGGTCATACATCATGGCCACGATCTTTCTGAAGTTTGGGGATGCTCCTGCAGTCATGGTTACGATCATTGCCAACTTCAACAACATCGCGATCGGCTTCACCGCCTTTCACATTTTGTGGATTAACCGCAACTATCTTCCCAAAGAGATTCGACCCAAGTGGTTTCAACAACTCGGCATTGCTGGCTGCGGGACCTTTTACCTTGGATTGGCGGCACTCGTTTTTTACGCCAAAGTCCTTCCACTACTGTTTCCCGCTCAATCCTAACTTACCAACGAATCTCTTCTTCGCTCAAATCAAGGACTCAGTCGCCAGATGAACAACTGCATGTTTGAACTCTCAGGAAAAGTTGCTGTAGTTTCAGGTGCTGCTCAGGGTATGGGCAAGGCTACGTCGCTGGCACTGGCTGAGCACGGCTGCGATTTGGTTCTGGTAGATCGCAATCTTGAAGGCGCGCAGCAGACGGCTTCGGAAGTCCAAAGCTTGGGACGGCGAGCCGTTGCACAGAATACAAACGTCTCAGATCCTCAAGCGATAGAAGATCTTTTCCAATTGGTTGACCGTGATTTCGGTAGAGTTGATTTTCTGGGGAATATCGCTGGCGATGGAATATTGGCTAGGCCCGAGGATTTGACGCTTGAAGACCTGCAGCGAGTCCTCCAAAATCTTGTGGTCGGACGCTTCATCATGTGCCAACAAGCCGGACGACGTATGTTGGCTCAAGGCGTTGGTTCGATCATGAACATCGGTTCTCTAGCCAGCACAACTGCACTTGGCCGAGGCCATATAGCGTACAGCATGGCCATGGGAGCCGTGGTTCAGATGACTCGCGAGTTGAGTACCGAATGGAGCTATAAAGGCGTGCGAGTCAACTGTGTGACACCTGCCCAGGTAGTTAATCCAGGTTTAGAAGCTCGAATGCAAGCAGACCCCACGCTCAAGGAACGATTCATGCGAGGCATTCCCGCAGGGCGACTCGGCGAGCCCAACGATATCAAGGGCTTAGCAGTTTTGTTAGCTTCGGATGCATCAAAATGGATCACTGGTGCTATCATTCCGATGGATGGCGGCAATCTGGCAATGAACGCTGGAGGGACCCGGGGAGGCTAGGAAGAAAGGCTTAAGACTTAAGACTTAAGACTTAAGACTAAAGGTTTAGGTTTTACATCAGATCATGGAACCCTCGGCTAGCGCCGTAGGCTCAACACTTCACACTTCACACTTCACACTTCATCGATGCAGATTTCAACAACCTCAGTCGCAGCACCTTCAGAGCCCAATATCGCCTTGGCTCTCTATCGGACAATGCAGATAATTCGTCAAACCGAAGAGGAGCTAGCGCGATGCCATCAGCGAGGTTTGATTCATGGCGCTTGCCATACCTATGTTGGCCAAGAAGCCATTGCGACCGGAGTCTGTGCTCACCTGAATGAAAAGGATGCCGTTTTTAGCACGCACCGAGGTCATGGACATGCCTTGGCAAAAGGTCTTCACCCTCGGCAGTTGATCGCGGAATTGTTTGGTCGCGAAACGGGTTGCTCGCAGGGACGCGGAGGCAGCATGCACCTGTTCATGCCTGAGATCGGCATGATGGGTACGAGTGGAATTGTTGGTCCTTGTATTCTTCAAGCCTGCGGCGGCGGATACAGCTCGATGCTGCTCAAGAATCGATCGGTAGCAGTTGCTTTTTTCGGCGATGGAGCTGTGAACAACGGGGCCTTTCACGAAGGTCTAAATATGGCGGCGATCTGGAAGTTACCCGTGTTGTTCATCTGCGAAAACAATCAGTTCGCGACAGAAGTTCCGTTCGCATACTCCAGCGGCATCCCCGATGTAGGCCGACGTGCGGCCAACTACGGTATCGAAGGTTTTGAAGTCGATGGTAATGACGTTCAGGAGGTCTACCGAGTTGCTGGAGAAGCTGTGAAGCGGGCTCGGGATGGTCTCGGTCCAACGCTGATCGAATGCAAGACCTATCGCACTCGAGCCCACGCCGAAGGTATGGGAGACTTTACCTATCGCACTCGAGAGGATGTCGCCAAGTGGAAAGATAAGTGTCCAATTGCCAGACTTCGGAGTGATCAGCCTGACCTGCAGCCTTCACTGGATGATATCGATGCAGAGGTCACGCAGCTCGTTCAACAAGCTCGCCAATTCGCAGAGGCCAGCTCGCCACCCTCAGCCAGTTCAGCTACTGAACATGTTTATGCTCAACCCCGCATCATCAGCGACGTTGCACCGGCTCCCAATTCAACGTCGCGCGAGCTTAGCTTAGTCGCAGCCACACTCGAAGCCCTTGATCTAGCGATGTCTGAAGATCCAGGCATTTTTGTTTTAGGCGAAGGCATCGGCGCTCGCGGGGGCAACTTCACGACCACGTCGGGCCTCTATTCCAAGTACGGTGCTCAGCGACTGTGCGACACTCCTATCTGCGAGCGAGGCTTCGTAGGACTGGGGTGTGGAGCTGCTATGACGGGCACTCGACCCATCATCGACTTTATGTTCATCGACTTTATCAATGATGCCTTCGGTGAGTTGATCAATCAGATCGCTAAGATGCAGTATATGAGCAGCGGTCGACTGAAGATGCCAATTCTACTTCGCGGTTGTGGAGGTATCGGACACTCCGCCGCAACTCATCACTCTGGCATGTATCATTCGATCTACTCGCACATTCCTGGCCTGAGAGTCGTGCTGCCATCCAGCCCCTACGATGCCAAAGGTTTGATGGCCCATGCTCTTCGCTGTGATGACCCCGTTATGTTTATTGAACATCGAGAGATCATGCAGTTGAAAGGTCCCGTACCCGAACAGCACTATGAGATCCCCTTCGGTCAAGCTCGAATCGTACAAACAGGCCAACATGTTACTATCGTTGCTCTTTCACTGATGGTCCAGCACGCAATCAAGGCAAGCCAGCAGTTGGCGGGGCAGGGCATCTCCGTTGAAATCGTTGATCCACGAACAGTTTCTCCGCTGGACATGAACTCCATCATTAGTTCGCTCGCAAAAACAGGACGAATTCTCATTGTCGACGAAGCCTTTGGTCCATGCAGTGTTGCCAGCGAGATCGCTGCACGCGTTGCCGACGAGGGATTTGATTTGCTCGATGCGCCCATTCGAAGAATCAATGGAGCGTTCGCTCCAACTCCTTATGCGCCGGAACTTGAACGAACCGTGGTGCCGTCGGTTCAACATATTGTCCAAGCCGTTCAGGAGTTGCTTCGGGAATAGCAAGCGAGTTTCGTTAACTACGAATACCAGCCGTAGTAATTCTGAGCAACCGATTCCTGTTCGATACATTTCACTGAACCGATTCAAGACGAAAAAACGTATGCACTCAATCACAATTCCACGACTCGGTTGGTCCATGGAGGAAGGGATCTTCGGCAAATGGCTGAAGCAACCTGGCGAAATGGTACGATCAGGTGACTTGCTGTTTGAATTGGAAGGTGAGAAGGCTGCCAGCGAAATAGAATCACTGGACAGTGGAATTCTTTGCATTCCTGCCGACGCTCCAGGGCCAGGTGATCGAGTGCTAGTTGGTCAGACCATTGCCTTTCTATTGGACAATGGCGAAACTGCGCCCGCGACCGTTGGACCGATTGCTCAAAAGAACGATTCGGTTGCAAATTCAGTGTCCAATGATACGGTTGGAGCGTCGACTAATATTACGATCTCTCGCGCCGATCGGATGCCAAGACCAAGCACGGGACCAGAAGCTCACAATCATCTTGACGGTGGAGCTAAAGGTGAGCGTCGTGAGCCTCGGGTCATGGGCCCTGCCGCTCGTCGACTTGCAAGGCAACTGGGCATCAATCCTTCTACTTCATCGGCATCTACAGATCCGACTGGCAGGCTGCGTAGTCAAGATTTAATTCATCATTACAGTCAATCATCAGTGCCAATTCAAGGCAAAAGAATTGTCGCAACACCTCGAGCACGCAGGACGGCTTCTCAGCTATCTATCGATTTGCGATTAGTGCCCGGAAGTGGTCGCGGAGGCCGCATACGCGAGCGCGATGTATTGGCAGTTTCGGCAACTTTGAACACTCAGTCGCAACCGCAAAGTTTTCAGGCTCAGGCTATTCAACCTCAAACAATACAAGCACAGCAGTTTGAGCCGCAAGCTAGTGGAATACTTCACCCAGCTTCGAAACTTAGAAGAGCAATTGCCACGCGGGTTGTGGCAGCTACATTGGCGGCTCCAGTAACACTAACAACTCAGGTCGATGCCGATCGACTGGTTGAAACAAGACAAAAATGGAAAGCTGAGTCTCCGTCATCGTCAGACGTTCCAACCATCGGCGACATGATTGTCAAGCTGGTTGCAGACACCCTCGCGGAGGATCCAACTTTGAATGCTTGTTGGCTCCAGGAGGGAGTTTGGCAATATGATCAGATCAATTTGTCGATAGCCATAGACACTCCAGCCGGTCTGTTGGCTCCCGTGATTGAGAACGCAGACAAGCTGTCGCTGAATGAAGTTTCAAAATCCACGCGACAACTCGCTGAACAGGCTCGGCAAGGCACTCTGCGCGAGAATCAATTAATTGGAGGCACATTCAGCATCTCCAACCTTGGCATGTTGGGAATAGACGGTTTTACGCCGTTGCTCAACTTACCTCAAGCTGCCATTCTTGGTGTTGGACGCATCGTTCAAAAACCAGTCATTCGGAATGTGCAGGTCGTAGTCGGTCATGTTTTGACACTCAGCTTAACATTTGATCATCGAGTCACCGACGGAGCCCCCGCAGCTCGCTGGCTGCAAAGTCTTTGTCAAAGAATCTCGCGCTACCAAGCGATGATTTAACTGGTGGCACGGTGGTGGGCACGTCCCTAAGAGGCGAGTGAAGCGAGACTCGCAACATTTTTTTTGCGATCTTCCATGCCTCCGGTGTTTCGACCCGAAGGGTCAGCATTTTACTCAGCCCAGCCTATCGGGCCGCTGTTCGGGCCGCTGTTCGGGCCTGGATTTGCGGTCTAGCTACAATCGCTCGTAGCAGATCCCGCCAGGGTTCTGACGTGCCAGGGTTCTGACGTGCCAGGGTTCGAACTGGGCAGTGTTCAAAACTGATCCGTGGGTCCAGCTACGGTTCAGGGGGGCACAGTGACGGAACATGGAAGTTCTGCCGCAGTCAAAATTGACAAGTTTTTAGTTTGAACCGCAGGCACTAGTTTTGATGTTGCAGTATTTGGTTTTAAGGGCGAAGCCCAGGCCGTTTACTTAGCCCAGCCTTGTAGGGCTGGGTAAGCAATTCCCGAGAAGAACAAAGGGCCAACGGCCCGACGGTTTGAACTCAAACAGTCAGCCGTTGGCCTTACCACGTTCCTGCTCCGTCCACCAGCCCGATGGGCTGGGCTAGTTAAATTTCTGGACCTCCGGCCTGAAATCCCAGAAACTGCGCAACATCGCTACGAAGACTTTGTTCTATCTTGTGAAACCCATATAGAAGCTGAAAACCTGTTGATCGAGCTGGCTTGGTTGTGAAGTAGCAACCGCAAAATCAAAAGCTATTGAGTCGGTCCCTAGAATCGGTGTCACCAATCTATTGCCCTCAGAGCTTTGTACTGTGAACTCATCCGCTGGTCGTGAATCCATTCGTGCTGGCGCAGTTGAGTTTGGTTTCGGTGTCGATAGTCGGCCGGAGTAGAATCCAGCAGCAAAAACAATAGCTAATGCTGACGCCGCAATTGACCAACTTTGTTTTCGATTCATTTTTGCAAATCCCTATCGCGATTGAAATTAGTCCAAATTGTGAAGTCGATGGTATCTCAAACTTACAATTAGGTCATCATCAATGCCTGCGGATTCTCTATGCCCTAGCAATGCAAGCTACTCCACATCTCGTTCTCCGAGGCGAGTTGCTGGCTTAGTGTTTTTCGGAGCTTTCGGAAGCACGACTTGCGCGGCCAAATCAGCGACGGTTGCTCGTAGCAGCTCCCGCCAGAGTTCTGATTGCACCAGCGTTCGTTCTGGACAGTGTTCCATTCTGCACCGTGGCGGGCCGTGGCCCGTCCAGCTACGAAGATTCTAAAGCTTCTGAAGCGTAGGCGGCTCAGCAACAATGCGTCGCGGCTCAGCTACGAAGATTACTTCACTCTGTATTACTATCTCTAATCGTACTTTCTGGGTATCTCACTTTCGGCACCTCGCCTATACTATCGGCCTGAATTCGATTTAGGCGAATTGACTGAACGTAGAGCAACTTAGGGAATAATGATGAGCGGAAATGCAGATTTTGGTTTGATCGGTTTGGCGGTGATGGGTGAAAACTTGGCCCTAAACGTGGAAAGTCGCGGCTACACGATCGCGGTCTACAATCTAACGACTGATAAAGTTTATCAATTTGTTGGCGGTCGAGACAAAGGTAAAAAGTTCATCGGCTGCCACAGCATTTCTGAGCTGGTGAAGTCGCTCCGAAAGCCTCGTCTGGTCATGATGTTGGTCAAAGCTGGACCAGCAGTGGATGACCTGATCGAACAACTTCTGCCGCACCTTGAGCCCGGCGATGTCATTATCGATGGCGGCAACGAACACTACACCAACACTGAACGACGAACTCAGTACGTCGAGAGCAAAGGCTTGCTCTACATCGGCACCGGTGTTTCCGGCGGTGAGGAGGGCGCGCTGAAGGGACCAAGCTTAATGCCTGGCGGAACTCCGGCCGCGTGGCCTTTGATCAAGCCGATATTCCAATCGATCTCGGCAAAGGTTGGCCCCCAAAACGACATTCCCTGCTGCGAATGGGTCGGCCCACGTGGTGCAGGTCACTATGTCAAGATGGTCCACAACGGTATCGAATATGGTGATATGCAGTTGATCTGTGAAGCCTATCAAATCCTCAAGGAAGTTGCTGGATTGACCAACGATGAACTGTACGACGTTTTCACCAAGTGGAATGAAGGCGAACTACAAAGTTACCTAATCGAAATCACTCGAGACATTTTCAGCGTTAAAGATGATCAGCCAGATGGTAGCGGTTACCTGGTCGACAAGATTCTCGATACCGCCGGAGCCAAAGCGAACCGGCAAGTGGATGAGCCAGTTGGCACTGGACCTTGGTGTGCCAAGCACTTTGGTTACCACAGCCGTTTACGCTCGAGGCCTTTCATCAGTCAAGGACGCGCAGTTCGCGCAGAATAAATTCTTAAGGGCCCGGCAGCTTCGGACAATCCTCAGTTCGCGGCCCCAGTTTCATCGCTAGCTGGCGACAAACAGACTTTCGTTGAAGCGGTTCGCAACGGCCTATATGCCTCGAAGATCTGTAGCTATGCTCAGGCTTTGTTCAATTGCAAGCAGCCAGTAAGGAGCGCATAGTGGGGCTTGAACTACGGCGACTACGCGTTGCTATGGCGGCGGATGCATTATTCGAGCTCAATTCTTGGATCGCATCAAAGAAGCGTTCGACGACAGCCGAACTTGGAAAACTTGCTGCTTTATCCGTACTTCCAAAGATCATTCACGACAGTCAAGCAGCTTGGCGAGCCGTGATTATCGCAGCTACGCAGCTTGGCGTTCCGACACCAGCCTTCTCGGCTGCATTGGGATACTACGACAGCTATCGTCGCGAGCGATTGCCAACCAACCTGTTGCAAGCTCAGCGCGATTACTTCCGGTGCTCACGCCTATCAGCGCACCGACCGAGATGGCGTGTACCATAGCGAGTGGTTGGAACTGCGCAGCAGCCCAAGAGCTAACGCGGCTCAGTTGTTTCACCGATGGAAACAGCCGCGCTGTTTCCATCGTCGCGGTTCGATCATAGCGGATCGATCATAGCGGATCGAAAAGTTACGCGCAACAAAGTTCAACCACACCATTCATCATCCCACGGAATTGTTCTACAGAAGGGTTGTCACGATGGCTCATACAATGGTGATATTCGGCGCCTCAGGAGATTTGACGAGTCGCAAGCTGATTCCGGCTCTCTACGAATTGTTTCGTCGAGGCCGTTTGCCTCAAGAGTCGCGCATCGTAGGTTGCTCTCGCAGTCAGTTTACGGATGAAGCTTGGCGAGCTCAGTTAGCCGAATCGACGGCAAAGTTCATCGGTGCTGGCTTTGATGCCGAGAAATGGCAAATCTTCTCCTCGTCGATCTTTTATCAAACTTTAGATATTGAACACCCGGAGGACTTTAACAAGTTGGCTGGTCGGCTGAACGAAATCGAAGGAGGCAAGAGTGTTGATCGAGTGTACTATGTTGCGACGATGCCTCAGTTGTATCAAGCCGTAGCCGCTTCCTGGGTGCGGCCGACTGGCAAACGATTCCAAGGGCGCTCGACGGATCGTTATTGAAAAACCTTTCGGCACCGACTTGGCTTCGGCTAAAGAGCTTAATCAAGCCATCAATCAGTGTTCCGCGAAGATCAAGTCTATCGAATCGATCATTATCTGGGCAAAGAGACGGTGCAGAACATCATGGTCCTGCAGCTAAATCAGCAACTCGATCTTTGAACCATTGTGGAATCGCAACTACATCGAACATGTGCAGATCACTGTTGCCGAAGAGGTTATCATTGGCCGTCGCGCCGGTTATTACGACAAGTCAGGCGTTCTGCGAGATATGTTTCAGAACCATATCTTTCAGTTGATGATGGTCGTTGGTATGGAAGCTCCAGTGAAGTATACCGCGACCTGTGTTCGCGATGAAAAAGTCAAAGTGCTTCGAGCCGTGCGACCGTTTCATGGCAGCGATTTTTCGAACTCAGGCATCCGCGGACAGTACGAAGGCTATATCTCCGAAGAGGGCGTGGCCAAGGATAGCCCCACCGAAACATTTGCGGCTCTCAAGCTGTACATCGACAACTGGCGCTGGAAGGGCGTGCCATTTTATTTGCGAAGTGGAAAGGGCCTAAGTTGCCGCACCACTCAGATTGTGATCGACTTCAAGGAGCCTCCGCATTTGGTCTTCAGTGGTGGCCGCGAATCGACGCCGCAGGCCAATCGTTTGGTAATTCAGGTTCAACCGGCAGAGGGCATTCAAATTCACTTCCAGTCCAAAGTTCCCGATCAAGGTATGCGATTACGAACGAGTCAATTGGATTTCCGCTTCGACGATAACATCGGTGGGCAGTCGATGCCCGACGCCTATCAGCGATTACTTCAGGATGCTCTACAAGGTGACGCTAGTCTGTTCGCTCGTAGCGATGAAGTGGAAATGGCTTGGCAGATTATCGATCCGATCATTGCCGCCTGGCGAAGTCCTGCGGCTCCTGAAATGCACACCTATCCATTAGCTGGGTGGGGGCCGGAGGCCTGTCAAAAGTGGATGGATGACCAAGGCCGAAGCTGGTTTGATGTCTGCCCCGTCATTCGTTAGCCAACTTCACCTCGCCAATTTTTGAGATCACTCGAACAAGAACTGTGGCAGCGAAGAGCAATTCCATGATACGCCCGCGATCACCTCAAATCATTCTGCTGCTTTCTGTTATCACACTTGGCTGCTTGGGTTGCGTGAAACAACCCGAGTCGGCGGTGGTGGTCTATACAGCCGCAGATCGTGAATACTCGCAGCCGATTTTGGATTCGTTCGAACGCAAGGCTGCTGGCATCGAAGTCGTTAAGCAGTTTGATGTTGAATCAACGAAGACAGTCGGGCTGGCCAATCGAATCGTTAGCGAATCGAATCAGCCGCGTTGTGACGTCTTCTGGAATAACGAGATCATGCATACGCTGAGCCTTGAAAAGAAAGGACTGCTCAAGAAAATTAGCTGGGACATTCCCATGGGTTGGCCATCGGATATGCGTAGCAGCCAAGGCAAATGGGTTGGCATCGGCGCTAGAGCGCGGATCTTGATAGTCAATACAAAGCTGTTAACAGATCCGAGTCAGTACCCCAAATCCGTCATGGACTTAGCCGATCCACAATGGCAGAAGCGCTGCGGTTTGGCTCGACCTTTATTTGGCACAACTGCTACGCATTTCACTGTGTTGACAGTGAAGCTCGGCGAAAAAAACAGTCACGAATTCTTCGAGAAGGTTAGCCAGAACGCTGTGGTGCTGTCAGGTAATAAACAGGTAGCGACTCAAGTTGCCGCTGGGCAACTGGCTTGGGGATTAACCGATACGGACGATGCTCTGGTTGAGATTGACGCTGGCATGCCAGTTGCGATTGTTTTTCCAGATCAACAACCTGGACAATTCGGTACGCTGCGAATTCCGAATACCGTAGCTGTCATTGAAAATTGCCAACATCCAGTCGCTGCAGAGAAGCTTGCCAACTTTCTAGTTTCCGAAGATACCGAAGGACGCTTGGCTATGGGAGTCAGCGGACAGTTTCCCGTGCGTCCAGAACATCCGCAGCAATCGCGAGCACAACTAGACTCTTCGGGTCAGCGCACGCTGGGTCGTTGGATGGAGGTCGACTTTTCCGCCGCCGCAGATCTATGGTCCGAGGCGTCGAAATATTTTGAAACGGTTTTCTAATTGCGTTATTTGACTCGAGTTTTCGAAGACTTCGTAACAGCTAGAAAACTGCATGAGACTACCTAGCAAACGGCTTCGCCAGTGGATCTCCGAGCACAATATCTTCCCAGGCAACAAACCTTGAAGCCGCGTAAAAACTCTCGGCTAAAGTCCATCCCTTCGCGTATCGATCGAATAAGATGGTTGGCGACGCAATAGCCGGCAAAAATGGTTCATCGCAATAGCCTTTTGCTCCTGTAACTTTGCTGTCGATCAAGTCGGCGATCAGCGATTGACCACCAGATGTTTTCAGGAATGTGCGACCACTGGTAGAGACCGCCGTTTCAGCGATCGCACCTGGAACGAAGCGAATAGCCTTATAGCCGGCCTCGTCAAACTTACAATCGTTACTTCCCCAAGAGACATAGCCGATTAGATTCTGCTTGCCGCCAACAAAGGTTGGCGTCCCCTCTAGCTCGTGATTTACACCCGCCTTCTTTAAATTCTCTGCACTAGCCAGAATATCAGCGTTAAAATCTTTCACGCCCAAGCCGCTTATGTTCTCCATAAAAGTCTGTCCATCTTTTACAGGTGACAATGGAGCCTTAGCAACGTCAGCCGCATCGGGACTTGCGTTGGCATCCAAAAAGAATAGCCCAGCGCTCTTGCCGTCGGAAGCGACCGAACTGTCCACCAGCGCCATCGCAGCCTCGACGGTATAGCCATCCAGTCGTGTAACCAAATATCCGCCATGCTCGGCATGCGAGAAGCGTTCGTTGGAATTGAAGTAGTTATTAACGAAGCAGTTACCCTTCCAACCGCCTTCGTCGATGACAACCTTCAACGATTGAGGTCGATCAAAGTAGTCCATGCCTGCGATGTAAGAATCCAACGAAGGTTGATTGTTGTTCAAACCCGATGGCGCGCCGGTTAAGCGAATCGGCACTCCCTTGGTCAACACGATGAAATCAATCTGCTGGTTCTTGGCCAAGTACTCTTTGAGCGGCTTTTCAATTGCATCCTTGAACTGAGCGAATGGCAGAGTCTCGTTGGCAGCAGCGGTTGCCGAGTCGATACAATGGACCTCAAGCAAGTTCTTGACACCTCGCTTGGCCATGTAATGCTGAGCGATCTGCTTCGACACTGGGCTATCCGAGTTCTGGATCACCAAAACGCGATCTACCATCGAAGGCCCCGACGGCTGATTGCTGCAACCAGACAACACACCGAAACACGCAAACGCCAGCAGGAATGATTTCGACAACCCATACCAAGCAGAATGAAACATGTTGCTACCCGCCCAAACTTGTGAATCTACCTATCTAAAGCAAGTCCACATTCTAACCTCTGACTGCAAAGTAGTAACGTAGGCCATAACAAGCTCCGCGCAGTTACGGCGTTTTTTCTTAGGCCAACCACCCCAACTATTAGAGTTATGACAGTCATTTACCACCCAGCCCATGCATGGCGAATCTAAAGGCTTCAGCCTTCTCGTCGCGATCTTTGGGAAGGCATCAATTGGTATTCGATTATGAATACTTGATGTCATCACTAGTTAATTTTGTTCGTGTATACTATCGACTCCAGGTATGTAGGTGAGCGCACCTTGCATACTCTGATAAATCTTCCTCGGGCGTGAGGGGCGACTTTGCTTCGAGGTTTTCCTTGATTTCACGGAGCGTCGTGTCTCCATCACATTGAATCAACTGTACTTGGAAACCACTCCTTCGAAATAATAAGATGGTACGAGACGAAGCCTATCGAGCAGCCGAAAAGAGGATCGAAGCCGCAAGACGATCGCTCGCGAAAGAACTCAATCTCAGCGGGTTGCGACTCACGGAGCTGCCGGAGTCGCTTTGCCAGCTCGCACTGCTGAAGTCACTGAAGCTTTCCGCCAACCAATTGACGGCTCTGCCAGCGTCGTTGGACCAACTCACGCAGTTGCAGACGCTGGACGCCTCCATCAACCAATTTCGGGATCTACCTGAGTCGCTCGGCTCGCTGCAGCAGTTGCAGTTTCTGAACTTCTCCGACTGCCAATTGAGGACTTTGCCGGAGTCGCTCGGCCAGCTGAAGAATTTGCAGTCGCTTGACCTCTCCTTCAACCAATTGACGGCGCTAACTGAGTCGCTCGGCCAACTTTCGCAGTTGCAATCGCTGAACCTCGCTCACAACCAATTGACGGTGTTACCCGACTCTCTTGGACGACTGTCGAGCCTGATAGAATTGTGGCTTAAAGGAAATAAGTTGACAGCCTTGCCGGAGTCGTTTCTGCAATTGAAGCAAATTTGGAGATTGGATCTGAAAGACACTCTGCACATACCTCCTGAGATTGCCGGGAAGTGGAATGGCGGGGCACAGGAAATTCTCCGATACTATTTCTCTACGCGTGGTGATCAGGGGCGGGCCCTACGGGAGTTGAAGCTGATTGTGGTCGGACGTGGCGGGGCCGGCAAGACGAGCTTGGTAAAGCGTCTGAACGGTCAGAAGCTTGACCCAAAAGAAAGCGAAACGCACGGGATCAACATCAGCCCTATTCGGCTCGAATGCCAAGACGGTTCCGTAACCGCGCGCGTATGGGACTTTGGCGGGCAGCATGTTTTGCACGCCATGCACGAGTTCTTCCTGACCGCCCGGAGCCTGTACCTGCTAGTGCTGGGCGAACGTGAGGACATGGCTGAACGGGACGCCGCTTACTGGCTGCAGTTGATCCGCAGCTATGCTGGAAAGGCTCCTGTGGTCGTGGCTCTGAACAAGAGCCAGGGTCGCTCACGCGAGATGGATCGCGAAACGCTGGAAAGGAACTTCGGCCCGATCCTCGCCTGGGTTCCCACAGAGTGCTGCGACGGCTTTGACAACACTATTTCCGATCTGCAAAATGCACTGACCTCGGCCGCAGAAAGTATGTCGGAGCTTCGCCAAAAGTTTCCGGCCAAGTGGTGGGAGATCAAAGAGTGGCTGGAGAACATGTCCGAGCCATACCTCGATTACGCCGCTTACCAAGAGCGCTGCCGCAAACTTGGAGAGCCAAACGTCGAAAACCAGGAGCAACTGGCTGGTTGGCTAAACGATCTCGGCATCGCCATCAATTATTCCAAGGACGAGCGGCTACACGATGCGACAGTGTTGCGCCCTGACTGGCTGGCCAACGGAATTTACGCCATCCTACGCGCCAACGACTCGGCCCACGACAAGCATTATGCCCCAGACGCGATTCTGACCAAAGAGCGGCTAGGTCCAATCTACCAGGCTGCCGATAAGCTTAAGATGCTCAAGTCCAACGATTATCCGCACAAGATGTGGCCGTTCTTGTTGCGGCTGATGAACCTTTTCCAACTCGCCTTTCCAATCGACGACCAGGGTGAGCGGCTTTTGGTGCCAACCTTGCTGCCACTCGAACCACCCAAGGGTTGCGACGAACCCGAGGAAGAGAATCGCACACGTCTTCGCTACGAGTTTGCAGTCGTACCCGGCCCGCTGCTCCCCAAACTGCTTGTTCGGATGTTCTCGCTGATTGACGATGACCGCCGCTGGCGTCGCGGGGCAATTCTTCGCTACGGCGAAGCCAATGCCCGCGTGTGGACGACGCAAGATGAACGTTGGATTCGGATCACTTCTGTCGGTCCAAAGTTTGACCGCGACGAATTGCTGACAATGATTCGTCTGACGCTACGAGAACTGTTTAACGATTACAAAAACCTGCAGGCCGTCGAGCAATGGGCCCACGACGGCGAATGGGTACCTCGCCGCACGTTAGAAAGCATGGGTGTCTTGGAAGTTGAAAATGATCGAAAGGAGATGGAATAATGGCTCGCCTCTCCACATCCTTGAAACAGAAGGCTTGTCCCGTAAAGCTATTCGTGAGCTACTCGCACGAAAACAGCGTCTGGTTCAGCAAGCTTCGTCCGTTGCTGAAGTTCCGCAACCCAAGCTCCGAAGTGGCGCACGTCTGGCACGACCAGCAGTTGGAAGCCGGGCATCGCTGGGACGACGAAATAAAAGTCGCGTTGAACGAGATGAACGTCTTCGTCTGCCTCGTGAGTTACGAATTCCTCGCGTCGGACTACATTATGACCGTCGAATTGAAGGAAGCACTGCTCCGAGAAGAGAAGAAAGAGGTCGCAATCGTGCCGATTCTGCTTTACCCGGTCAACCTGGACAACGATTGTCCCGAGCTGAAGCCGTTTAATCCGCTACCGACTTGGGCGAAGTGCTGGCGTGACTTTGAAACAGGTGGTGGGCAACACCAGGACGCTCACAAACTGATCCGCGATGGCCTCTGGGAGGCGATCAAGCGAGTCCGCGCGAGTAGTTAGCAGATCATCGATTGTTGGTGAGACCTATGCAGAGTGGGGAAGCAATAAAAGAGCCCACCCATCCCAGCCCTTCTTCCCTTCGTAACGCCGCAGCGAAGGGAGCAAGAATCGCTCGTTTTTCTAGTACGATACTTGCTGCCTAACAATCTGCCGTCCGAGCTGTGTGTATGTAAAGCTCCATTCTGTACGCTGATCGAATGGTTTAAACAATCCCAAAAGCAGCCTAACATAACCGGTCGCCTGAGTACCGACATGTTAGAACTGACCAAGCGACAACGGGGGGCTTGCGTTGCAGAAAATGCTTGACGAAATGGATGGATTCAAAAACTGATTACGCAACCGAAAACTATTCATACCCAGCTTCACAACCAACTGGATACTAGCTGCAGGAATTCATCTTCGCTGAGGACCTTTACACCGAGCTGATTGGCTTTGTCCAGTTTGCTGCCAGCACTTTCACCGGCAACCAAAAAATCCGTGTTTTTTGAGACCGAGCCAGACGCTCTGCCGCCAAGCTTTTCAATCAGCGACTCTATCTCATCGCGCTTATATTTAACCAACGTACCAGTCACAACAAACGTCTTGCCCGCAATGGGCGAGCCTGTGGTGGTGGCTGCCTCGGCCTGACTGGGCGCGTCTTCGCTAAGCTTCACGCCGGCCCCCGCCAAGCCGCGCAAGGTCAACTGTCCATTCTCGCTTTGAAGAAAGTCATACACACTTTCCGCAATGATCTGGCCGATCTCTTCTGTCGATGCCAAGTCGTCAACGGTGGCCTTCTGCAGGTTTTCAATAGACTGGAACTTCTTGGCTAAAACCGATGCAACTCTGGTACCGACGTGGCGAATCGAAATCGCCGCAAGCACTCGAGCTAACCCACGCTGCTTGCTTTCTTGGATGCCGGCTAGAAGTTTTTCAGCCTTTCGCTTTCCAAAGCTCTCCAGCGTCAGCAACTGTTGCTCGGTCAACGAATAGAGATCGGCAAATGACTCGACTAAACCAGCATCGACCAACTGATCAACAATCTTCTCACCCAGCCCGTCGATATCCATCGCCGACCGACCCGCGTAGTACCTCAAGCGCTGTCGGAACTTTGCCGAGCAATCTGGATTGGGGCAACGGATGTACACTCCACCTTCATCTTTGTTAAGCATCGTCTGACATTCAGGACAATGAGTGGGAAACTGATAAGGTTGGCTATTCGACTCGCGGCGATGCAATTCAACTCGGACCACGTGAGGAATAATCTTGCCAGCCTTCTCCACCACCACCCAATCGCCAACGCGAATATCCTTGCGAGCGATCTCTTCAGCGTTGTGCAAGCTAGCTCGCGAGACCGTAGTGCCAGCCAGTTGTACCGGTTCAAGTTCAGCAACCGGCGTAATCGCACCTGTCTTGCCGATCTGGACGCGAATCTCATTCAGTCGAGTCACCGCCTCGTACTTCTCGATCTTGTAGGCAACAACCCACCGCGGCGATTTCGTTGTGCTGCCCAGTTGCTCGCGTTGATCAAAGCGATTGACCTTCAACACCATTCCGTCAACTTCGAAATCCAATTCGTGAAGTTCAGCTTGGATGGCATCGATGCGCTGCAGAACTTCGTTAGCGGAGTTGAATTTGTAGACGTGAGGAGTCGCGGGCAACCCAAACGCTTTGAGCTCGTCAAGAAAATCGATATGGTTCGCAGCTCGAATACCTTCGCAATAACCGACACCGTGGCAGAAAAAGTGCATCTTGCGTTCCGCGGCCAGTTTTGGATCGAGCAATCGAATGGTACCGGCCGTAACGTTTCTGGTGTTCTTGAAGGCGGGTTGGCCAGCGGCAGCTTGTTTGAGATTAAGCTGCGCCAAATCGCTATTGTTCATATAGACTTCGCCGCGCACCTCGAGAAGATCTGGCGCGTTGCCAATAAGTCGCAGAGGAACATCGGGAATGGTACGAATGTTATGCGTGATATCGTCGCCAACTTTTCCATCACCGCGTGTCACGGCTCGAACCAGTTGTCCTTTTTCATAAATGATTGCCCCAGCGACACCATCGATCTTTAGCTCTAGAACCCACTCTACAGGATCTTCGCCAAGCGATTTTTGAGCGCGAGCCAAGAACGCAGCCAGTTCATCAATGTTGTAGGTGTTCTCGATCGATAACATCGGCACGCGATGTTCCACCTGTTGCAAGCCACCCAAGACTTCATCGCCGATGCGCTGAGTTGGACTATCGGGTTGAACGAGCTGCGGGTTCTCGGCTTCCAGGTGTTTTAGCTCCTGCATCAGCCGATCGTACTCTAAGTCGGTAATTTCCGGCTCAGCCTCGACATAGTACTTGCGATCATGGTATCGAATCTGTTCGATAAGTTGACTGATTCTCTCGGAGGGCTTAGTAGTCATGCTTCGATTAATAGAGAAGAGTTGGGCGATCTATTTCTTTTTGCCTTTGTTACTATCGTTGGCGTCCGCTTGTTTAGCTCGATTCAGTTCATTCTGTGCTGCCACAACGGCTCGTTGAGCCTTTGTCGCAGCAGTTCGACTATTGGCCAGTGATTTTTCTTCTTGCGCAATCGATCGCTGAGCATCATCTACAGTTTTTTTAGCCGCAACGACTTTGGGATGGGAATCGACTTTACCTGGAGAAAGCTTCTTGCGTAGCTCGGCGAGCTTCACTGTGGCTTCATCGACAAGCTTCTTAGCCGAAACGCAATCTGCGTTAGCTGCCAGGGCTTTATCTTCGACATCAAAAGGCCGCTGAATTATAGCGGCAAGTTTCTTCAATTGTTGCTCTCGATCCGCATCTTCCAGCTCTACATTTTCTCGCAAAGCTTGTTTGTCGATTTTAGCCTTTTCAGCATCGGACTGAACAACTTTCCATTCGGGCCTTACGTGCAGCGCGTCGAGAATCGGCTTGGCGACGGCATCGTATTCGTTACGGCGAGTATTCACTTGGGCGACGGCTTCTGGAATCCCAAGAGAAGCAATTGATTTCTTTTTCGGTAGCATCTTCCGCCTGTGCAGACCTCGCTTAGAAGCAATCAGTTTATCCTGAGCCGCATCCAGCTTTTTAATGGCGGCCTTTACATCCGCTTGTTTGTCTCGAAGTTCCTTCTGACTTTCGTTCAGCTCTCGCTGAGCTCGTTGGACGCGTTCATTCTCTCGCTGTTCGTCGCGCCGATCATTCTTGTTATTTTTCTGAGCCCACGTCGGAGCACAAAACGAAACGCTCGACAAAACGATGATTGCTGCGGTTCTCAAAAATGCAAAGTGATATTCAACATGATTTTTCCTCGCGTGATGGTTTCTTTTACAGTATACCAATCGCCGGTAACCAAAGTTCGTAGCTGATTCCACCAGGATTCAGTCTGTTTCCGTAGCCGATCCCGCCAAGGTTCAGTCCGTTTTCGTAGCTGATCCCGCCAGGGTTCAGTGGGGTTCTTGTCGCTGATCCCGCCAGGGTGATGATGACGGCGAAGATTGCCGAACAAGGTTTGACCGCAGCCACATTGAAAGCTGGTGCAAGTCACGGAATGAAGAGCATGGCCGTGGAGACTGGCGGAGTTTTGATTGGTGGAGCTATTGGCGGGGCTTCAGGTTATGCTTCCGACGGGCGATTCAATTGGGACCGAGCAATGCTGGGTGCATCAGTGGGCCCGATCGGCGGAAGTCTGGCGGCGGCTCGTTGGACGTGTTCTCTGTTGCCGGGACGGAAGTTTGGGTTCCGATCGACGATGAAGCGACGCTTGTGGCGGCCGGATTGCGGACCGCAGAGGAAGATCAACCGCTACCACAAACTCTTGGTTCACCTTCCTTGCTGCCTCATCTGTGAGCATCGCTCTCTTGGGCTTTGCTCTTGGCCAAGCCTATTCAGGTAAGGATGAGAAAGATCGCCAAAAGGCTAGTCTGAGAGATCAGCTCTTTGAGGATGATCTCGATTGGTTGGATAACGAAGATGATTCAATCTGGGATCGCCCAGAAGATAGTTTGGCTCTGTTGCCGTGGAGGTTGACGTAAACACATGTTCTACCTTCATTCAACCAATCTACACCAAATCACACAGAGCCAATCATGAAAACACTCTCCAAAAACACTCAACCTCGCCTTCAATCAAATCTTCAGTCACCAACCAACAGGCCTTGGCTGAGCAAGCTAAGTTGGGTTTGGCTTGTTGCATTTGGGCTGCTGGGCGTCTACCTACTGACTCAGCGAAGTTCTCATCAAGCCAGTTCGAGCAGTTCGACTCGAAGTGTGTCCAGTCGCGGTAGTGACACTCCAATCTCAATGATGCCTGAGTTAGTACCGATCGAGACTCTGCAAGTCTGTGATCGAGTTCTGGCCTTCAATCCAGAGCTATCCCACGCCGAGCGAAAGGAGATCGTCGAGCCGCAGTGGTGGGACTGGCTTCACCTGAGCTTGTCGATGCCCAAGGCCGATGGTTCGCTGCTGGAAATTGAACTGCTCAGACCTGAGAAGTGGGTGCGTGAGCAGATTCGGTTGGCAGTTGCGCCTCGCGCTGAAATCGTTTAACGGCAAGCCGCAGGCGACTGTGTCTGACCATGTAACTGTGTCTGACCATGTAACTGTGTCTGACCATGTAACTGTGTCTGACCATGTAACTGTGTCTGACCATGTTACTGTGTCTGACCATGTAACTGTGTCTGACCATGTAACTGTGTCTGACCATGTAACTGTGTCTGACCATGTAACTCAGTCGCCACCTGAGTCGCATGACCTAGTGCCATTATCGCCGCTGCGACCGATCTTGTTCGAGCTAGCCACGGTTGGTGCGGAGCTTGAGCTTTCGGGCGAAGAGCTGCTGGCGCTGTTTGTGGAGATGGATCTGCCGGAGCTGGCCATTACTGGCCCGGCAGTCGTCAAGCAGATTCAAAACGCTCCCACGATTGTCGTGGATCACTCGGTGGTCCTTGGTACTTCCGCCACTCAGCCCCAGGCTGGTCGAGTCATCACGGCCACGTTCAAGCATTCGAGCGGTGATGTGATCGACTTACGAGTCGGCGATGCCAGCGAACCTCGAATCGCTTCGAACACTCCGCCGCTGGTTCGAGTTGCCCATCGCCCTAACGAGTTGGGCTCGGCGAATTCAGCGGCTGCGTCATGTTCCAGTGATGCAGCAGAGCGAGCGGAGGCGATCGGGTCGAGTAACTCAGACGATTACAGTCAAGTGATTGGCACGACCAGCAATCACCCGTTTTGGTCGGTAGATCGGCGGGAGTATGTGCAAGCCGGCAAGCTGGAGCTTGGCGAGCGGGTCTTAACCTACTCCGGCGACACCAAGCGAGTACTTTCAAAACTAGCTCGCCCCGGCCCCCAGCCCGTCTACAACCTAGAAGTCTTCGCCGAACACGTCTACTACGTTGGCAAAGACGGGGTGTTGGTTCATAATGCTGGACCAACTTACTACAATGCTTCGAATCCTGCGCGTAAGATTGACTCCGCAGACTTCAACCGGCTAACCGATGACTTTTCGCAGAATGTCACTAGCTCGAATTACGGTGCATGGAAGCAAGGATTATTGGACTTGGGGTATCGACGTGACACGATCATGGACAGCGTTAGAGTTATGGATCAATCAAAAAGGGTAGTAACATTTGGGGAAACCAATGGGGAACTTATTTAGAAGATAACAGGAACGGTCGCCCCCAACCTATTGGCACGCACATCATCAAGTGCAGAAAGGCGTTGGAGGTGCAAGTGGACTTGCAAATCGAAGCATCCTATCCGATGCTGGCATTGACTATATGTTCTCGCGGCATAATTTAGGATGGGCTCCACTCGCTGCGACTGGACTTCATGGTGGGACACCACAAACGCAGCTTCTTGAGAGACTCACACCCTTCATCGGAAGTCGCACAGACATCATTCGAGTACTTGCTAGTTGAAGGCATTTTCGCGCGTAGAGGCAAGAAGGGTGACTCATGTCACGCGGACGGAACTTTACGATTTCCAGTACAGAAGCGTTCTGGCGTCGCTGCAGAAGCTTTCGCAAACGCATACACGTCTGGAGATGTGTACGCGTTTGTATTCCTTGCATCATCAGGATACGAGGCTATTGTTTTTGCATACGGACAAGACTTGAACTGCAAAGAAGAAAAACACTGATCTAGTTGATCTTGAGCAACTGCTCAAGACGCACCCCCATCTACTTCCGTTGCAAATACATGCAGAACTTCTGATTTTTATGCTGAAGTCAACGCTGTTGAGTGGCGTAACGACATCAAGCTTTCGAGAAAGTTGGCAAATTCAAACAAGATAATCAAGAAGTTTTCCGCAGGAGCGTCCCCCTCGAAAAGTGCAGAGATCATTCAGGGTGTTCTTTTGGACGTTGTTCTGGCTTTACGTCAAACAACTTTAATTAGGCAGCCTGCATTCTCTAATGACATGCTACTGGGTGTTCAGTTTCCAGATCCGTTGCCGGATTGTACCAAGAAGTGCTACGCATTTCTCGAGTTGTGAATTCGGACTTGGCACAAAAAATGGAGGATGGCTACGGGATTTGAAGAAGCTGTCACACCACTTTAGACAGCGGCAGAGCGTGCGGAGGCGATCGGGTCGAGTAACTCAGACGATTCCCGTCAAGTGATCGGCACGACCAGCAATCACCTGTTCTGGTCGGTAGATCGGCGGAAGTATGTGCAAGCCGGGCAAAGTTGAGCTTGGCGAGCGGGTCTTAACCTACCCGGAAGCGGACACCAAGCGAGTACTTTCCAAACTAGCTCGTCCCGGGCTCCATTTTGCTTCATTAACCTAGAAGTCTTCGCCGAACACGTCTACTACGTTGGCAAAGACGGGGTACTGGTTCATAATCAGTACTTGACATCACGCCCAAGAGACACTCAACTCGGTGAACTTAAATCGGGGTCTGTTGATGAACTTCGGTATTTTAATCGTGGCTCGCGCGTTGGCGATGATTTTGATGGGCACGAGGTTCTTCAAAGTGCCTGGTTAAGAGATCATTTAGGACTAACCCGGAACAAGTTGCCAGGCAGTCGAAATCCATCAATCGCGTTGAATGAGGCTGACCACGCGCTTGTTAATGGTCTTCAGGAGTTAGCGACAGGAGGCAGAATTTCGACAATGACGGCTCGACAGAACATCGAAGCAAATATTGCAGTACTCCGCGAAGCACAACGTCGTGGTGCAGATATAACTAGCAGAGAGATTAACAGTGTGGCAAGACGAGCTGTCAGATTCGCAAAATCTCAAGGTGTTGTTTTTGAAAAGCGGTAGGTGTTGCGATGTCTCAAGCGAAATGCGGAGCTAATGCAATAGTTCATGAATTCGAATTGCCAAAGGAACTGCAGCAATTAGCACCAATAATCCGTCGCTGGGCGTTCCGTTCTGGAGCGTCGCGCGAAGCCTTTCTTGATGGTTTACATGACCATCGAGATACGGAGATTGAACAATTCTTTACAGCCGTATTGCCTTTCGTATCTCAATTAAGGAGCTGGTTGAAGCTGCATCTAGAACAATCGCTACGGCCCACAACAACCGCTGGGAACGTAAGCTATATGCTGAGTACGCTCCAAGAATTAAAGCCAATTGATTGGAATCTCGTCGAAGCCACAATTGCAAAAATGAATGCGAATGCGGAAGATTGCGAGCGCAATGAACAGATGGAAGCTGCAGCGCTCGCGTTTAAGCAAAAGGACTTTAAATTAGTGGTACAGATATTGGAGAAGTACGATTCAATTTTGGATACACTGTCTGCGAAACGATTGGAAATCGCTCGAAATCGACTGGCGCCCTGGAATGAAGCTTAGAGTGATTTCTATGGTCTGCAGGGATGCCACTGGTGAGCGTTAGCGAACCAGTGTGATCGAAGTGTGAACTCCTGCAGTGTTGTTCGTTGATTTGTCTAGCACATGTTTAACCAAGTCATCGAAGTAATACAGCCATGAATCACTTGGCATTGGATAATGAGTTAGTCGCTCAAGCTTGATTACTTCGTACTTGCGATTTGGCTCTATCAGCTC
>JAXMBP010000028.1:0-81201 GCA_046349795.1 Pirellulales bacterium
GGCCGCGTTAAGTAGTTTTTCAGAACTGAACTTGATTCAAGGCAAGTTGGCTCCCGCGAAAAAAGCAATTGCAGCGGAAGCCAGTTTGTTGAAGCCGGGCAAAGGAGCGCTACCCCGTTTTCATGCTCGACTTGCCTACAACGAAGCTTGCTTAGCATTCCTTGAGAATCAATCGCAGGTTGGATGGGCGAAAATTCTTGATGCTGTCGGGCTAATGCGAGGGGCTTCAAGCACAGGTCCAATCCCTGCCGTCGTATTCCAACAACAGCAAACACTCGATCTGTTGTTTCGCGGCAATCTGATTCAGAACGATGGAGAAAAAGTATTGGAACAATTGGCTGCAGAACCAGCTAATATCAGTTGGGAACTACGTCCGTTGGAGACTTTTGCAGCTTTGACTACAGCCTCCATTCCGGCGTATCAACGCCTTCTAAGTATGGCAGACCCTGCAGATCACGAAACTGTACTCGCGAGATTTGATCGAGTGCAACAGCGGCAGATTTTTGAGGCAATGCCACTAGGTGGTCGTCCATTAACTTGGATGAAAGCGATTACAACTCCGGTAGGACAATTGCCCGCTGATGTATTGCCAACGATTCAGGCAACAGTTCAAGCCCATCCCAATTTAGAACAACTGCCGCTTCAATTAGCCGAAGCGATCGCTAAAGTACGACAACTCCCCATTCAGCTCGATGAACGCCAAATCAAGAGCGATCAAAAGCACCTATACAACCACATGGAAGAACTCGCCGATCGTCTAGAGACTCAATTGATGATTCAGACGATATCGCGAGTCCCGATTCGACGTTTCGTACCCGAGCCGTTCAATTTGAAAGTAGCTCAACAAAAGCTAGTTGAAGGTGATTTGATCCTCGGCTTTGTTGAAATGGGCGATTCCATTTTGGGTGTGGCCATCAACAAAGATATAGCTGACGTATGGCTGGTTCAGGACGCTGCTAGTGTTGGTGCGAAAATGAGTAGCTTGTATCGGCAGATTGGATTGGTCAAAGGACAACCATCGAAGAATTCGCCGCGCGTCACCGATCCCAACGCTGATTGGAAGACGACGGCTAGCGAACTTTATGTTCGCTTACTCGCTCCCAATCCCGACGTGGCTGCCATGGTGCAGAGTTCGAAGAGAATTATCATGGCACCTCATGGACCAATGTGGTACATGCCCTTTGAATTGCTAATTGGTAGTTCTAAGAATAGCCTCATCGCTTCAACAGCCATTACTTATGTTCCTTCGTTAGGCTGCTGGGATATGGCTTACGCAACTCAGGCTCAGGTGGAACATTCCTTGGTAATTTCGGGAAGTTTCTTTGCTGCCGACAAGAGTACCAATTCCAAGGAAGCGAGCAGGGTAAGCGACATCGTCGACAACTCGACTATCCTTGCCTTGGATTTGAAGCAAAATCTGCCAAGTTCGCAGTGGTTGCGTTCGCGCGCAGACGAGCTAGTACTGTTGTCCGAGTTGCAATCTCGAGCTGACAACGTAAATCTCAAAGTGCTGCCGATTGATAACCACTCAAAAGCGCGATTAGGCGATTGGATTGGGTCAACTCTGCCAGCTCCAAAAATTCTATTGTTACCCGGACTTGATACATCGATTCGATCCGGTGAATTGGGTTCCGGAAGCGATATCTTTTTGCCAGTTTCAGCAATGTTGTTCAGCGGCTCGCGAGGTGTTATCAGCCGTTGGTATGTTGGTGGCGAAAGTAGTTCTCGCTACTTACAACGACTTCGTCGTGAAATTGCGGACTTTCGGGACATTTCTGGTGCAACTCGTCGGGCATCACTTGCACTGTGGGCAGAACAATTCGCTACGGTGGGAGAGCCCGTTTTGCTGCATTCATCCGGTGACAATGATAGCCTAACAACCGGCGAACATCCGTTGCTTTGGGGCGGCTATATGGCAATTGGCGGAACGAGATAGAGCATCGAAGTTGAACATGGAACTGTACCCGCCCGAAGAGCCAGCTTCAGACTTGAATGCTGACGTTGGATTGGCTGATAACGTACCCTCCCGCACGCTGAGGCCAGCTAACGACCGCTTGAAACTTATTCGCGGGCAGGGTCGCAAGGCGAGTAATGCGAGTAATGCGAGCTCTTGCGGGGAAGGAAAAAAGGGGCCGAGAGTTGGGTTTGAGTTTGGCTTACCGACTCCGCTCGTCCCTCGCTCTCACGAAAATTAGTCAATTGGCTATCGATACTTTCTCGTTCGGGAGGCCGAAGAGCCAGCTTCAGACTTGAGTGCTGATGTTGTAAGGCGCGTTTGTATTGCTAGCAATCAATAGGCAGATGTTGGAAAGCGTTGGTTGCCCGCAAATTTTGCGCTGATTGCCTGACCGGAACAGTGGGATGCGTGGGGTCATTCGTCAGAACTGTTTTTTACGTCTACACCGTCAAAATTGGAAAAAACGTTACCTGATTCTTGCCGTGGTTGCCGAAACTTATCCACGGATGAACTTCTACTTTGGAGCATCAGAGTTCCAAGGTTGAAGATCCGACTGTGAACAAGGGGGGCAATCTTTGTCACCGGTCGGTATTCCAGGCATCACCAGATGCAATGGAGAAGGTGCGTAGAAATTACGTGCTGTACCGACCAATCGCAAAAGCGCTCCTTCGCGCAGTCGAAGAAATTTGGACTTTCCCCAAGACGACCGATCACATGTTGTTGATCGAGAGATCTGGGGCCACTTTTTCCCGCAAACACTCCATCGCAGGAGTCCCTGTAAGCTGCGATGGAAACCAGATTGTGGACACTCGATAGTGATTCGTAGGAGGGGTTTCCGATGCGACGTTTTCTCTTTGGCGTGGTAATCGCTTCGATCACTACCGTTATGCCCGCTTGGGCGTATGGTGGCGATCGTGAAATTGCCAAATCAGTGATGGCTGAATTGCAACAGTACAAGGATGCTGGACAGCTCAAAGGATTTGACATTAACCTGAAGGTCGAAGACGGCATCGTCTACCTGATGGGTGAAGTAGCTAACCGCAATCAACGCGCTTTGATTGCCAAGGCAGCCGCAAGTGCTGCTGGTACAGCTAACGTTGTCAACGAAATCCAAGTTCGTGAAGCTCAACCAGCTCAATCAGTTCAACCAGTTTCGGCTGTTGAATCTGGTGCACCAACGGTTAACGACACCGTCATCACGGATAGCATTTATGATCACTTGGCACAAGCCAAGTCTGCAGGCAGGCTCCGAGGTTTCGACCTAGACATCAGCACCGTCAATGGTGACGTTTGGGTACGAGGCAGCGTTGCAAGCCAAGAACAAAAGAATCTAGTTCTGGACGTTGCTCGACGCGTTGACGGCGTAGCCCGCGTGATCGATGACGTATCAGTTCGTGGTTCAAGCGATGTGCGATCAGTTTCAACCGCTGCTCCACAAGCTCCACAACCAGTGCCACAAGGCAGCAGCATGCCAACCATGAACGTAGTTTCTGGTGCAGGCCCTCGAGCTTTCGCTCCGAGCGGACTGGCAAGCTACAGCCCAGGTACTCCAGCACCAATGAATTATGGTGAAGCTGGAATGGGTATGGGAGCACCTCGCTATGACCAACCAAACCTGCCAAACTACGCTTGGCCAAGCTACGCTGCCTATCCAAACTATGCAGCAGTAACCTATCCAAAGCAGTACAGCCCATCGGCATGGCCATACATCGGTCCATTCTATCCATATCCACAAGTTCCATTGGGATGGCGACGAGTCTCCCTGGAATGGGATGATGGATTGTGGTACCTGGACTTCAGCAGCAAGTCAGGCCGTCGATAAGCTTCGCAGGGATAATTATCGGCTGACCTAACCCATCAGCGAACAAAGAGTGTCAAAAGCTTGGCAGGTAATTACTTGTCAAGCTTTCTTTGTTTTTGATACAAAGTGGAATCATCATCACGCTGGATGATTTCATTTAGTCGATCAACCAGTTGGCCAAAGGGTATTCGAGTTTTGTACCAAATGATGTTTTTGGAAACTCGCAGCGGTAACTCTTGTAGCTTTTGAGCATTGCTTTCGGCGGCAATCAGCAGAATGGGCTCGTCTTCAAACAGCTCCAGCGTCTTTAGTTTGGCGTCGATGTACTCGGGAGTCCAAAAGCCCAATACCTCTATAAATATGGAGTTTCTTGCCGGACTGATGCTCAAGCAAAAAGTCTGGGAGATAGACCTTCTGATTTTTGACCAACGGTTCAGCCTCACGATGCATACTCCAACCAGAGACAGGATCAGCTTGCCATTTGGCCATTAATTCGGCTTCAACCTCCGAGTCAAACTCTTCTGGCGGTAATACAGGTGAGGTTAATCCTTCCTCGCTGGAGAGCTGCATCTGCATCGGCCTACCCGAGCGTGTGTCGATAATTGCCGACAAACGCCAGTCTTTGCAACTTAGCAACATCGGAATCATTTTGGCCATCGCCACACCGTACCGGCGAGTTGCGCGAAGAGCGCTGGATGGTCCGCCAAGAATGAATTGAAATTGGCTATCGCCAAGCGGACGAATCACATGCATCAGTCGCGACAACTTGATTGCGCGGATTACAGTCTTAAGATCAGATTTGGCCCAAAGTGTTAGCTTGGTCGCGCGGTAAAGGCAGGCTTGGACCTGAGCGACATTGTATCGAGCCAACAAAGCCTCGGGCGAATCATAGCCTTCGAAGGTTTGCAACGTGTGGAACTCAACCACGTCAGCAAACAACTTTCGCTCAATTTCTGCCCACGGCAAGTTCAATTGTTTGGCAATTTCTTGTTTTACGAGCCAGTGATCCGAGGTAAACACTCCACTTACTTTGGTCACCAACGGATGCTTGCTCGCTGCCGCTTGAAAGACCTGTTGCCGCAATGCGGCTGATTTTCTGCCTGAGTCCAAATCAAACTGCGAAACATCATCGAGCAACTTGATAAAGGCTGCCATACGACGGCTCGAACAATCGCCCAGCGTATCGAGTACATCTTCGCAGCGCTGGTGCAGAACTTGGCGAGTGGTTCCAATGTTGTTTCGATAAAGTTGCAGAAGTTCCTGAGCTGCTTGCAAGTAGTGCGCATGCGCTGGTCGCGTTAGGCGATCTGGGAAAACCAGGCCGCGGCGAAAATCGTATTCGACCAAACACTCTTCGGAGCGGAGCATGGCTTACTGCGGCTCCGTATCGAGTGGATCTTCTGATTTCGAGACGAGCTTATTACCTCGATAGGCGTCACTCCGTCGGCGCGCTCGTGAACGATTGTTTTCGCTGGTCTCCGACAATACTACTTCGTATAGCACAGCTCCACCAAAGGGCGACTTGCGCAGAATTCGACCGAGTCTTTGTTTAGCCTGCCGCGTCGAACTGCTGCCACCGATGACGACGGCCACTTTTGCATCGGGTAAATCAACGCCTTCATCCAAAATTTGATTGGCGACCAGAACTGGGTACGCTCCTTTCTCAAATCCGCTCAGGATCTCTAGGCGTTCCTTCTTTCCGCAATGACTAAGCAAGCTCGGGATCAAGAATCGCAACGAAATTTCTCTCGCCATTGCATTCGATCCAACAAAAACCAGAGTGGGCTCGCCGGCGTGCAAGCGAAAGATATCCTCGAGCACTCGAAGCTTCTCTTCGGCTCGATTCTCGATCGCAAACTTCTGTCGATAGGCTTTCATTACATTTCGAGCGGATGCATCCAGATTGGATTCTTGGCAAAGTTTCTCCCAAGTAAATTGACTATCGTTCTGTCGGCGTTCGTAAACATACGCACGAATCTGCTCGGAAAGTTGGTCGTATCGCAACTGCTCAGATGGTGATAACGCGACCGGAATACGAACGATTCTGTAGTCAGCCAAGATGTTGCCAGCGGCTTCGCTGATCTTGAGTTCGTAAACCAATTTGCCGATCAGATGCGTCAGCGATTCATGTTTGCCATCGCTTCGGTAAGGCGTTGCGGTAAGTCCAATGCGATGTGGCGCGGCGGACATAAGAGCTGCGTCGCGGTAAAAGTCTCCTGGCAAGTGATGGCATTCATCAAACACCAGCAGTCCGAATCGATTTCCGAGACTGGTCATATGAATCGCCGCACTATCGTAGGTTGTCACAGAAATCGGCCGCACATCGAATGTGTTGTCACCGATGATGCCAGCATCGTAGCCCAACAGTTCTTGAATGCGACGGTGCCATTGATACATCAGGTCGCGAATGGGAGCAACGAAGAGTGTGCTTATCGACAGTCGTCGAGCCGCCTCAAGGGCGACCACGGTTTTTCCCGTTCCGGTGGGCATGACAACCAGCCCTCGAAAATGATTCTCAGTCAACTTGACGATCGCATCGGCTTGTTGTGGACGCATTTCAGGCAGGTTGTTTTTTGACCAAGCTATCTTCTGCCAGCGATGGACATCGTTTTCGATCTCCCCGGCAACTAGCGCTAGTCGGGGAGCTATATCGACGAAGTGATTAGCGTCTGTGCGATATTGACCGACGCGAGGATCAAATAGCCAGGGCACGTTCGGAAAGATCTTTTCGATTGCCTTTGGTGAAAATCCACCCAGCAACAGTGTGCCTTGATCAAACTTTATGGATGGCCGGTCCGCCTGCTTCATCTCGGATATTCTCTACAAGAAGATGTCATATCATAATCGAATTGTGTGCGACTTCCCGATCTTTAGCCATTCCCGAATAAAAGAAATGCCCAGCAACTCGATCCCCGCCGATGTCATTGAGACCTTTGTCCGTGGCCATGCAACCACCAAGAGCCGAACTCATCCTTACCTGGTTGAACAAGTCGATGGTCTTTGGGTGATGCGAGATGCACCGCGCAAGTCTCCGTCTGCGGATTATCGCAAGGAGGAATGGATCGTTTACGGTGTTCCGGCTGAGAAAGTTGAGCGAGTAATTCGCCGCGAGTCTAAGGGCTGGTACTTTATCGGAGCCTTTGTGGATGCTGAGGAATGCGTCGAAACTATCCGCGACGACTTCAAGGCTCTAGGCTACCGGTTGCTCAGTTCAGAGTTCCTATTCGTACACTCCTTGCAACGCATTCCGCAGAAGAAATCGTTTGCAACTGTCGGCAGAATGAAATCCAAGACGCAGTTGTTGAGTTATGCACAGGCGGCAAGAATGCGTCCGATGCCTGAAACCGTTCTTGAAACAAGTTCAGAGTGGTGGCACTACCTGGCAACAGTGCAACTACCACAAGACAATGATCAGTCTGCGCCGAAGATTGTGGGGTGGGTTAGCAGTATTAAGACAGACACGAACTCGCATTGGGTATCTAACTTGGTTGTACAGGAGAGCTTTAGACGCAAAGGCATTGGAAGTGCCCTTCTGGCACAGATGCTTCGCGATGATAGGAAACGCGAGGCCAAAACATCCGTGCTACTGGCGAGTCACACTGGAGCGCTGGTCTACCCAGGACTTGGTTATCAGCAACTTGGAACACTGTTGATCTTTGCACCAAAGCGGAAATAGCAACGTAGCTACCTTCGCCAGAAGGTGGATTGTCCCCTCCCCGCAAGGCTCGCATTACTCGCCTTGCGACCCTGCCCGCGAAAAAGATTGAGCGGTCGTTAGCCAACTTCAGAGCGCGGGTTCATTAATAGCCAAGTCAAGTATTAGTCTGAACCGTGGGCGGTCCAGCTACGAAGACATACCGGCTAGTTGCCGGCGACGCGCGAGAGTGCGCGAGCACGTTCTAGTGCTCGCTTGCGAGCTGCTATTTCAGAGGCCTGAGAAACCGGCATGGTTTGAGCGGCTTCGGTCGCCTTGGCCACTACGTCAGCAGTGATTTTGCTAACCGGTGTGACCTTGTCGGTCAGAATGGACACGACGTCCTTGTCAACCTGGATTAAACCCTCTTCGATGAAGTAACGCTGAGTCTCACCGCCAACCTGCATACGCAGAAGGCCGTAACCAAGTCGGCCAACCAGAGGGCTGTGGCCTTTGAGAATTCCCATTTCACCATCAAACAACGGAACAGTAACCGATGTCGCGCGAACATCGACTTCAGTTTTCTCCGGTGTTACGACGACGCATTGAAGATCGCTCATGGTTCTCGCTTTGGCAGTGAACTCTTACTCTCACATAAAAATCTCAAGGGTTTTTGAAATTGCCCCTTGAGAGGATTTTCAAACTTTAGCTTTGCCAGCCTACTTCTTAGCCATCTTCTTGGCTTGTTCTTCAGCTTGCTCGATCACACCCACGTACATGAAGGCTTGCTCTGGCAGGTGATCCCACTTGCCGTCACAAATCTCTTCGAAGCTGCGGATGGTATCGCCAATTGTGGTGATCTCACCTGGGCGACCGATAAACTTCTCAGCAACCAAGAACGGCTGGGACAAGAATCGCTCGATTCGACGAGCGCGATGCACGATCATCTTGTCCTCTTCGCTCAATTCATCAACACCCAGAATCGCGATGATATCTTGTAATTCTCGGTATCGCTGAAGAGTCTTTTGAACGCGTCGAGCGATAGCGTAATGACGTTCACCAACGTATTGAGGGTCAAGAATACGGCTGTTCGAAGCCAGCGGAATCGATAGCAGGATAAATACCCTTCTCCGAAATCGATCGTTCAAGTAAATGAACGTCAAGCTGACCAGAGAGCAGTTGCAGGAGCTGGGTCGGTCGGGTCGTCCGCAGGAACATAAACGGCTTGAACCGAGGTAATAGCACCCTTCTTTGTCGAGGTAATTCGTTCTTGAAGAGCACCCATCTCCGTCGCCAGCGTTGGCTGGTAACCTACTGCAGATGGCATACGACCTAGTAGAGCCGAAACTTCGGAGCCAGCTTGCGAGAAACGGAAGATGTTGTCCACGAACAACAGTGTGTCGACCCCAGTCGTATCGCGGAAGTACTCGGCCATCGTCAGCGCGGCCAAAGCAACTCGAAGACGAGACCCTGGTGGTTCGTTCATCTGCCCGAACAACATGCAAGTTTGTTCGATAACGTGGCGACCAGTGTTTCCGATTTCAGCTTCCTGCATTTCTAGCCACAGGTCGGTTCCTTCACGAGTTCGCTCACCCACGCCAGCGAACACCGAAGATCCACCGTGTGAGCTAGCCACGCGAGCGATCAACTCTTGCAGAATAACCGTCTTGCCTAGACCAGCACCACCGAACAGACCAGCTTTACCACCGCGGACGAACGGTGTCAGCAAGTCAATAACCTTAATACCTGTTTCGAAAACTTCGGTGTTGGTCGAAAGCTCATCAATGTTCGGAGCAGCACGGTGAATCGGCCAATAGTCTTCAGCTTCGACTGGTCCACGCTGATCCACTGGTTCGCCCAAAACGTTAAACACGCGGCCCAGCGTATTCTTTCCGACAGGAACTGATATTGGTCGGCCTGTGTCGACACAATCCAGACCACGACGAAGACCATCGGTACTTCCCAGGGCCACGCAACGAACTCGGTTACCGCCCAAGTGTTGTTGGATCTCTCCGGTCAGATTGATCTTCACGCCCTTCTCTTCGGAAGTGACTTTCACCGCGTTGTAAATCGGTGGCAGAGCGTCCTGTGGGAACTCTGCGTCAAAAGTCGAACCGATCACTTGAGTGATACGTCCAACACCGGTCTTGGTAGCTGCCATTGGTAATCCTCGACTGGATTCTTAACTGTGAATGATTGTGAATTTGTTATTTAATAATTCAAAGATTGAAGGCCGAAGCAATCAACCGGAAGTTCAGCGACTAGCCTTCCAACGCTTCGACGCCGCCGATGATTTCCATGATCTCTTGGGTAATCTTGGCTTGTCGGGCTCGGTTGAAGGTCATCGAAAGTTGTTTAATAATGCCACCAGCGTTTTCTGTTGCACTCTTCATGGCCACCATTCGAGCGATCTGCTCGCTCACGGCTGCATCCAAAAAGCACTTGAACAGTTTCACTCGGAAGCTGGCTGGTACAACCTCTTCCAGATAGAACTGGCTGACGGCAGGGATTCGTAGTTAGCCTTCGTTGCGGCTTGTTCTGTACCGCCAGTTGGCGTTGATGAAGCAAATGGAAGCAGATCTCGGACTGCGATCTGCTTCAAATACTGCGCCTGGTGTAGACAACATCTAGCCGGTCCATTTCACCAGCGATGAACTTGTCCATCAAGCGATCCGCGATCTGAGCCACATCATCGAACTTGGGTTCATCTTCGAAGTTGGTGTATTCACGATCGATTTTCAGTCCGCGGAACTTCAGACCTGAAATACCTCGCTTGCCACTGACTTCCAAAGACTGTTCTGCACCGCGCTCGTTCAAGCCTGTTCGTGTTTGATTGAAGCAGCGAATGACGGAACCGTTGTAACCACCGCACAAGCCACGATTACTGGTCAGCACAAGTACCGTCGACTTACGAACTTCTGGGCGTTCGGCTAGCAACGGGTGCGAGACCTCCAAACCAGCGTTAGCCAGGTCGGTCACAATCTGCGTAATGCGCTGAGTGTAATCGCTGGCAGCCGCCGCGCGGTCCATGGCCTTCTTGAATCGCGCGGTCGCGATCAATTCCATGGTTCGCGTGATCTTGCGGATGTTGCGAACTGACTTGCGTCGTTTATCAAGTGCTCGAATATTGGCCATGTGTTTTTACCGTGGCTAGGAAGATGACTCTGGAACTATGCCTTGTAGCCCTTCTTGAACTCGGCGATGGCACTCTTGATGCCTTCTTCGACTTCCGAAGTCAAATCCTTGGTTTCTTGCAACTTGCTCATCACGTCGTTGCGGCGATCTCGCATGAACTCAAGCAACTTCGTTTCGAAGTCCGAAATCTTGTCCACTGGAACGTCGTCCATGTGACCGCGAGTTGCTGCGTAAATACTGATGACTTGTTCGAAAACGCTCATCGGCTTGTATTGCAACTGCTTGAGCAATTCAACCATTCGATAACCGCGATCAAGACGCGATTGAGTAACTGGGTCAAGGTCGGTACCCAACTGAGCGAACGCTTCCAACTCGCGGAAGGAGGCCAAGTCGAGTCGCAAACCGCCAGCGACCTTCTTCATCGCCTTAATTTGAGCAGCACCACCCACGCGAGAAACCGAAATACCAACGTTCATCGCAGGTCGTATACCTTTGAAGAACAAGTCAGGTTGCAGGTAGATCTGACCATCTGTAATCGAAATCACGTTGGTGGGAATGTACGCTGACACTTCACCTTCTTGTGTTTCAATGATTGGCAAACTAGTTAGCGAACCACCGCCCATTGCATCTGAGAGCTTTGCGGAACGCTCGAGCAGACGGCTGTGGCAATAGAACACGTCACCTGGATAAGCTTCGCGTCCTGGTGGACGACGCATCAACAACGACAACTGTCGATAAGCCGTGGCTTGCTTGCTCAAGTCATCATAGACAACTAGTGCATGCTGACCGTTGAACATAAAATACTCGGCCATTGCTGTACCGGAGTATGGTGCGATGTATTGCAGAGGAGCTGGTGAGCTTGCGCCGGAAACGATCACTGTGGTGTAATCCATCGCACCGTGCTTACGCAGAGCTTCAACAACTAGAGCTACTGACGAGTCCTTTTGACCGATCGCAACATAGAAGCACTTAACTCCAGTGCCCTTTTGATTGATGATCGTGTCGATCGCAACCGCAGTCTTACCAGTCTTTCGGTCACCAATGATCAACTCGCGCTGACCGCGTCCGATAGGCGTCATGGCGTCGACAGCCTTGATACCGGTCTGCATCGGCTCGCAAACAGGTTGACGTTCAGCAACGCCGGTAGCAATCACTTCGACAGGACGCTGTTCGGTGGACTCAACTGGACCGCGACCATCCAGTGGTCGACCGAGTGGATCTAGAACGCGACCGATAACGCCAGGACCAACAGGCACGCTGAGCAGCTTGCCAAGAGCCTTAACTTCGTCGCCTTCGTTAATGGTCAGGTAATCACCAAGAATAATGATACCGACGGAGTTCTCTTCCAAGTTAAAGGCTAGTCCAATAACGCCGGAAGGGAACTGCACCATTTCGCCAGACATTACGCCGGAAAGACCGTAAACACGAGCGATACCGTCACTGACTTCCAGTACAGTACCTACCTCGCGAACGTCCATTTGACTTTCGAAAGACTCGATCTCTTTTTGAATGACTGAGGCGATTTCGTCCGAATTGAACTTCATGCCTAACCTCGAAAAACTACGTTGTTATTGATGGATGATTTGAAAATTTAAGTTTATGACTTACGACGATAGTAGCGACGCATACTTGTCGCGAATCGCCTTGTTGATACCACTGGAAACAGCTAACCGGATCGCTGACATCTTGCCCAAAACAGTCCCGTCGAAAACTTGATCGCCGATACGAATCAGGATTCCGCCAAGCAGGCTCTCATCGATTTGTTCGTCGAGAACGACATCTTTGCCAAGTGTTGATCCCAGCTTGGCCGCAATCGACTTGCGTTGATCGTCGGTCAAAGCAAAAGCTGAAGTAACGGTTACTCGAATTCGTCCCAATTGTTCGTCACGCATTTCATTGGCGGAGACTTGAATTCCTCGCAATGAATCAATGCGACCACGGCGGCAAAGTACTTTCAGGAAGTTAAGTAGAGTTGTGTGAACCTTTCCACGAAAGATACGATCAATCAACTTCTCTTTTTCAACCTGAGAGACTCGAGGAGATCCCAGAACCTGTTCCAAGCCTGGCGTTTTTGCCAAGCACTCTTGCACAATGGAATTCAGTTGCGAAACGATTTCATCGACATCTTTGCCAGCCGCAGCGAGAATCGCTTTGCCGTACAAAGATCCAACCTGCTGGGCATCGCTGTCCAAAACGGTTGGGTGCAGTTTGTTTTCAGGTTCACTCATGGATATACCAGCGAATCAACTTTAGTACTGATGAGCCTAGTTCTTGCTTGGAAGATTGGACAACATGTCTTGAATCATGCTATTGTGGTCCGATGCCTTGACCTCTCGTCCAACGATTCGTCCTGCCAAGCTCATCGCTACATCAGTAGACTTCTGAGCAAGTTCGGTAAGGGCAATCGACTTAGCTGACTCGATTTCAGCTAGGGCTCGCTCTCGCTGACGAGCTGCTTCTTCTTGAGCCGCGGTGATCAAACGTTGTCCAGTAGCTTCAGCATCTTTACGCGCGTCGGCCAAAATCTGCTGAGCCTCACCAGCAGCCGAAGCAAGCTTGTTTTCATACTCAGCCAACTTCGCCTTGGCATCTCGCACAGCGTCTTCGGCTGACTTGATATTCGATGCGATCATTTGCTCTCGCTTTTCCAGCGCCTTGGAAATTGGGCCCCAAGCGGTTGCCCCCAAAACGCCAAGCAGCACGAGAAACACGACGGCCGTGAACAAAGCCAAGTCCGTTCGAAAATCCACAACTTGGTACGTCTGGGGAGTACTGTTTGCATGGTTGGGATCATCATGAGGGACCGGATTGTGGCTCGCCTTGTGATCGCCCGCGTGATCGTGATCAGCAGACACCGCGGCAGGCTTTTCCTCTTGCGCGACTGCGACTGAGCCACCAAAGATGACTGCAAGACCGACTGATGCAATTAAGCTCATCGACCAGCGAACAATCTTCAAGTTCAACATGCTTACACCAGGACTGTGACAGAAACGAAAGGGACAACGAATTGAACTACTGGTTGCAAACGATTACCGCGAAGAACGCGAGACCTTCGATCAGAGCGGCAGCAATAATCATCAGAATCTGGATAGTACCGGCTGATTCAGGCTGACGAGCAACCGACTCAACCGCGCCCTTTGCCAACAGGCCAATCCCCAAACCAGCACCGATCACTGCCAAGCCAGCACCGATTTGAGCAGGCATGCTGAATCCACCAGCAGCTTGAGCAGCGGCAGGTGAAGACATAACAACCAGCAAGCCGACGAACCAAACTGCCAAACGAATTGCCTTTGCGACGTTAATCACTGAAAATTCTCCTAAAAGTTGGAAAAGTGTTACTGTAGGTTTTAGTTAAGGACTAGTGATGCTCAGTTGCGCTGCCAATGAACAATGCAGCCAAAAGTGTGAATACATAGGCTTGAAGGAATGCCACCCCCAATTCCATGATGCTCAATATTGTTGTGCCAAAAATCGATATCACCGCGATGGCTGACCAGCCAGTGCTAGATTGCATTTGTGCGGCTTCGACTCCGAAGGCTAGGCCAAGGATGCCTAGAAGCACCAAGTGGCCGGCAGCCATGTTGGCTAACAATCGAATTGCCAAGATCGTGTGCTTAATGAATAGCGAGGCAAATTCGATAATCCAAACCATGGGGACAATGACTATCGCCATGTACCACGGTAGGCCAAGTTCTGGACAGAAATTCTTAAGGAATCCAACAGCACCGAATTGCTTGACGCCAGCTACGGTTCCAACCACGAAGATCACAAACGCCAAGATGCCAGTGACTGCGATCGAAGCAGTGGGTGAGCCGATCCAAGGCAGCATTCCCATCAGGTTACAGCCAAGGATGAACATAAACATGGTCCAGAACAGCGGAACATACTTCTCGGAGGTGATGGTGAATGCCTTTTTCCACGATATCCGTCTTGATGAACTGAAGCATCGCTTCCAGCGCGTTCAGAGTTTGCCTTTCGGCGATTCGCTGGAAACCATTCGCTTAGCCAACCAACGGAAAATTAAGACCATGATCACGGCCACCATCACTTCGATGACCATGTACTTCGAAATCGCAAAACCAGACTGTGGTTCGTAGGCGTTTCGCAAAGTGCCAAACGGTTGAGGAATGAAAACTTTGCCAGATAGATAGTGGTTGTAGCTGTGCAACTTTTCGGGCGACCATGAACCGCGGTCGCTTGCTGTGTACTGTTTAACTCGATCCGAAGCATTCAGTTGCGTGCGCAGTTCTTGCCACTGCTTAGACCTACTCGAATCCTGATATAAGGAGAGCATCCAAGTCAGTTGCGAGTCGGGATACGTAGCTAGATAGGCGAGTGTTGGGTCGGTTGGCTTCTGATCGGCGGGCAATTTTGCAGCCCACTTGCCGGCAATAGTTTTTAGCTCAGCTACGGAATCTTCGATGTACTGATCTAATGGCCGGCCATGCTGAGCTTCATTGGCGTGTTGCCAGTGATTCCAGTTTGATCGAAGATGACTCAGATCGATGTCGCTTCCAACAATCTTCTGAATTTCAGGAACTAGATAGTCTGCTTCCCATTCCTGGAAATCAGGATCATTCTGGACGAACCATTGCCCAACATTGGTCGCAATGTCGTCAGAACTTCCGTAATTCACACGCCATAATTTTCGTGGCACGTCGAAATAGTAACTGTCCTTAATGTGAAGGATGTCTGACATGACGAGGAGCTGTGAGAATGGATGAGCGGATGGAATAAGCGGATGGCAGTTCAGCTAGGCTTAGATGCTTGCTGGGTTTGCACTTGCCGAATCTGGAGCCAAGATTCTAGTGTCAGTGTTATGAAATAACAGGTCAACAAGGTGATTAGAAAGCAATTTCTTTGAGGACCCTCGAATTGACCAATAAGCAAGCTTGAAGCTAGCGCACTCGGGAACCGCCATGCGATAGAAGCCAAGTGTCGAATTCCATCGTGCAAAACAAGGTTTCTAACAATTGTGGATGGTATTATCGCTAATAGGTTGGCCATCCAAGCAACGCAAGCTGGCACCATTAACTCTGGTTCGATGCGACCATTTGTCGCAATAAGTGATCCAATTATTGCAGCCACTGAAGCTGCAAGGAAGTTGATCACACAGTCCTTAATCATGATTCGATTTCACTTCAAAATCACTTGGCAAAAATGGATCATTCATCTTGCTTGGAACCGGCTTCATTATTCTCGTCATCGATTTGCAATGGCTTGCCACGTGCTGGCGGTGCAAACTGCTTCAAGAGAATAATCAGCATGAATGTGCCCAGCGCCATGCCACCAACAAAACCAGTTATCGCCAAAAAATTGGTGCCCCATCGCTTATCTAAGGTGGAGCCGACAACACCAGGTACAATCATCAGCAGGCAGACAGCAATTGTTCTTGCCATCCAATGCGTCGTAGATTGCCAAGCCGCTATCGCGGTTTCGTCCCTTTTTGACTTGTTAGATCCGGTACTCATTGTTCCGACAGAGCCTGGCTACTAAGAGGGGTTTTGCTGGGCGGCAAAGCGTTTTTTGCTGCAGATATTGTCGCCTTGTGGCCATTTTGCGGCGTTTTGTTTCTCTTTGCGTAGCGAGAAACAGCCAACTGGCAAGTTTCGCAAACGGTTAATCTAGTAAAAATCCAATTCCCTTGCATACTATGTACTGGTCATTTGGCCCTTAATAGCGGTAGGGTGGCGGTTTGATTCGCTCTGGTTGTCTACGCCCAGAAAACGCAGAGAACAAGCCTCCCTTTTGGAGTCAAGGCTAGCGACACCTCGAACAAATTCAAAGCCAGCTCGTATACCCTCCCAGGGGACTTGAATCTTGATTACTACAGGCAACCTACAGAACCAATCTAAGGCTGAACTTGCAGCAATTGCCAAACGGTTAGGCATCCAAGCGGCAGGTCTAAGTAAGGATCAATTGGTTCAGGCGATAAGCAAGTCGGCTAACGGAAAGGCTTCAAAAGCCAACAAAACAGCAAAAAACGGCAAGGGCAAAGCCAGCACTGTCTCAAAATCTGATGCCAAGTCTAAGCCTATGGTGAAATCGGGCAAGTCCGTCAAAGTCAGTCCAAAGGCATCTGCTACAAAAAACAGTCCCACCAAAACAGCCAAGCCTACCGCCAAAGTAAACTCCGCGAAATCCGCAGTCGACGTCCCCAAGAAAGCCAAGCCTGTTTCCAAAGTTGCAGTCGAGCCAGCTAAAACAACTGGGAAAAATGGAGTCAAGAATTCGCCAACCAAGCCAGCTCCAACAAAATCAGTCGAGGTAAAGTCACCTTCCAAGACTTCACCAGTGAAGCCGGTCCAAGATACTGAATCGAAGAAGGTCGTGGAGAAAACGTCGCCTAGCAAAGTCAGCGGCACAAGTGGAGCATCAAAAGTAGCGGTGGCAAGCCCACCAGCTAAAAAGGAAAGCGAATCGACCAATCTATCTACCAAAGCCGCTCTCGTTAAGAAGCCTGCGGTTGAAAAGAAACCGGTCGTCGAGAAGAAAAAAGAAGAGGTTCCGACTACTAGTCCGAAGGTGCTCAAAAAAATACGCGAAATGCAGCTTCAGAAAGAGGCTAACAAGGATATCAGCTACCGTCCACGATTGATCAAACCACCTGGGGCTACCGATCCAATTTTTGACAAAGAGCCGCAAAAGGATCGGATTGCTTTGTTTGTTCGTGATCCATTTTGGCTACATGCGACCTGGGATATTACTCGGGGCGCCATCGAGCGAGCTCAATCGGCGTTGTCAGAGCAATGGTACGGCGCACGACCTGTGTTGCGATTGATTCGTATTGAAGATAGCCAAGCGACTTCAGTCTCTGAAACTGTTCAATTGGAAGTCGATATTCGTGGTGGAGTTCGCAACTGGTACATTCCCTGGAGTGGTGAATCGGCCAATTTCCGAGTCAGCGTAGGCTACTTGGGCATAAACGGCCGGTATCATGTCATAGCTCAAAGCAATATCGTTAGAACTCCGGCTGCAACTGCAACTGATGCAGTCGACCAACATTGGTCCGACTTGGGTAGCGAGGGTGAAAAAATCTTCGCCATGAGCGGCGGGTATGACAGCGAACGAGAGACCGCTGAGTTGCAAGAGGTTCTGGAAGATCGATTGAATCGATCCTTGGGCGCGCCAACGCTCGCACGATTAGGTGCTGCAGCAGATGCGATGTACCAAAGACGTGGCGGCTTCCATTTTGATATGGATGTTGAGCTGGTTGTCTACGGTTCAACTTCACCAGACGCTTACCTGACGTTGAACGAAGAGCCCGTTGCATTAAAACCTGACGGAACATTTGTGGTTCGCCTGCCCTTTCCTGATCGCCGACAAGTGATTCCAGCAGTTGCCGTTGCTCGCGATGGTAGCCATCAACGTACCATCGTCGTGGGAGTGGAACGCAACACCAAGATCATGGAACCGATGGAGCAGGAACAGGATCTGGGCGAATAGTTTGAGTAACTTTGTCGTCAAATCGCACGCTAATTAACTGACGAACAAGCCATGGAGATGAGCTGTATTGGCATCGAAGATTTAGCCAATGGTTTAGTAAACTGGTTCGACCCGCAACAAAGTTATGTCGTCGCACTAAGCGGAGGCGTGGATAGCGCTTGTTGTGGCATGTGCTGGTAAGCTGTCTCGAGCAACGGTACAGGCGGCTACCGGTGTTGGGCCTGCAACAAGCCAGCAGGAACGCGAAGATGCAAAACGAATCGTCGATTTGATCGGAATAGAACATCATTGGGTGCAACCCAATGAACATCTGAGCCAACAGTATCGCAGCAACGATCTCCAGCGTTGCTTCCATTGTAAGACTCATTTGTTTCAAGCTTTGCAAAATCAATTTCCGGGCTGGACAATTATCACGGGAACAAACTCAGACGACCTGGGAGACTTTCGGCCTGGGCTGGAAGCGGCCAAGAATGCCTCTGTTCAAGCTCCGTTGGCTGAGCTAGGTATTTCTAAAGAACTTGTTCGTCAATTAGCCTCTCATTGGCAGTTGCCCGTCGCGGATAAACCAGCCAGTCCTTGCTTGGCTTCGAGGATTGCATTCGGAGTTGAGGTTACGGAAGAACGGCTTGGTAGAGTTGAGGCTGCCGAACAATACCTCAAGCAGCTTATGCGAACGCCAGATTGTCGCGTTCGAGTGCACCACGACGAGCTGGCCAGAATTGAGCTTCCTCTCGATCAAATACCAGAGTTGCTTCAGGCGCTGCGGCTATCACAGGTCCTAGAGTTTTTCAAGCAGCTCGGCTTCCGACACGTAACTGTGGACTTAGCTGGCCTTCGTTCTGGCAGCTTGAATCCAGTCGATGCCCAAGCTGCCTTGCACTCTATCTCATTGCCGAACAACAGCCGTTGAAGCGTTGAAGCCCGAGCCAACCTGTGCTAATGGGAAGATACCGTAGGCACCCTTCTGAAACACCTGTTCGACAAAGTCGTTGAAGCGAGCGATAGGCGTAGCTGGAACGATGATCAAGTCGTTATCGGAAACCTCGATTTCGTCTGCTGGGGTCGGTACCTTGCCTAGGTGCACACCTTTTAGGTCGACTCGCGTGGCAATGTACCGCCAATCCTCGGCTCGACGAAAGATCACAATCTCCCGAGCGTTTCCGCGAGTGTTGATACCACCTGCCAATGCTAAAGCCTGAGTTACGGTGGTTGGGCCGGTTAGTTGGTAGCGGTTACTTTGAACAACTTGTCCATAGATATAAACGAAGTGTGGGGCAGTCTCAACATTCGAGGCTTCGACGTAGATGCCAGGAGCTGCATCGCGGTACCGCAGGTTGAGTTCTCGCTTGATTTCATCCAGGGTTAGCCCTTGAACGCAAATACCACCGAGCCCGATCAGTCGAATCGTTCCATCGTCCAAGACTAATGCCTGTTGTGTACGACCGCCCGAAAATCCTTGACGCGCGTCAATCGTCTCCAATAAGTCCTCAACGGCCGTATTGGTCTTGATGGTCATGATATTGATGGCCGGCTCATTAAGGTATTGGCTATACTCCTGCTCGAGCACCTTGCGCAATTGATCAATTGTTAATCCGGCTGCCCTAACACCTTTTTCTAACAACTTCAAGTAGATCTTGCCGTCAATGTCGATCGTTACACCGCGGCCTTGGAGTTGATCGCCCATCCTCAGGGTTTCATCGGAGGTAGAATCGATCTGCAGAACATCGCCAACAGTCAGAACATAATCGTGGTCGATCGGTTTACCTCGCGATCGAGCAAACAGGAAAGTTAGTTTGTCGCCACGTCGGACTCGATACTCGCGGGTCACTGGAACACGAACTGGCCCTTGAAATTGTCCATGGCCAAGAGGCTGAAAATTGTAGGCGTGCATGTCTCGCCAAGTTTGCTGTCCACCACAGTTATCTGCGCAGTCTACGGCTCGAATGCAAGGCTGGCAACGACTTTTGGCGACGCTGGGTTGCGTCGGCGGATTGTCGGCTGAGTAGTTACAGTGATCTCCCGAGCAATTAGGCGTTCCACAAGCCATTCCGGGACTCTGGCCGAGATCGATAACCTGCACGTCGCCGCTCATCATCATGGGGGGATGTTGAGCCATGGGTTGTTGTGCAGCAGCTTGCTGAACGATAAAAGGTCGTTGAATCTGCTGAGCCAAGGCGCTTTGCTGCACGATGTGCCCAGATGTCACACAGGCTACGAAGGCAGCAATCTGAGTTGGACGGACCAATTGGCGATTCTTAAATAGTTTCATGTTCGTACGATTTATTCAATGAAGCTTACAAACGGGCTATCGTAAGGCCGCTCCAGCCGTGTTAGCCGTTTGAGCTGGAGTACTATTTGAACGTGTAGGCACGATTGGCGTAGTCTGACCGAATGTTCGGTTATCAACTTCAAGTACTTGCGGTGCTTGCGGCTGGTTGGGCGAGGGTGATTGACGCTGCAACGAAGCAATCATATTCACGGCCCACTGATGCATGCGTTGATCGCCAAGGCGGCGACTGGCTTCTGCCAAGTTCTGAAGAGCTGGAAGATCCAATTTGGTGTCGACACTTGCAACTAATGCCAGTTGAGCTTCTCGAGGTCGATCCATTTGCAGCAACACAAAACCCAACTGATTGGCTGCTAGCGAGTTCTTAGGACGAATAGTGGTTGCTGCTCGATAAAACACGACAGCTTGCAGCCTTAAATGCGTCGCGCCAAGTTCCGCTTGACTGTCAGCTTCTGCTTGATAGGTACGTCCAACTGAATAAAAAATATCGCTGAACCAAGGGTGTTGTTGCGATCCCTCCATCAACTTGGATTCGGCATGTTGGTAGTAGAGTTGTGCCAATGAGGCCGGTGGTACTCGAGTAAGGTCGACACCTTTCAGCACAGGAGTTTCGTGAGAGCCTGCCAACTCTTGTACGCTGCTCAAGGGCAATAACTCGCTGAAATCTTCCGCTTCTCGCATGGCAGTTCTCGCTGCCCGTAAACACGGTTCGCTATTCAAGTTATTGGACAGTGAATCCAGATACCTAGATAGCTGAATCATTGCAGCAAACGACTCTTCCCGCGCCGACAGGAACATTCCGCGACGGCAAAGCTGCTCACTTCGCGACATCAGCGCGGTCAACTGTTGCTCGACAGCAGCGGGACCTGTAATGCTTGTACCATTCAGGGAAAGTTGTTTGGTCGGTTCGGTTCGATCGGCCAAAATCTGTTTTGAAACCTTCGAGGCTAAGTGCAGTTTTTGGGCGCGGCTGTCGTTGCCCTGATTCTCCCTGGCTGCGTTTTGTACTGCTGGGCTGTAAGGATTATTGGCAGGGCTATTTGCCGGATTGGCATCCAGCCAGACCGGAGCAACTGAAGACGAAGCCTTAGCGAGCGAAAACGCACTGGCAGTGGCTTGGCCTTGCAGAGCGTTATTGCTGTACTGTTCGATATTCCCCGAACCATTCACTGGTTGACGCGATGCAAGTGGCGTTGTCACCATTGAAGGGACAGGACTACTACGATCGACGAAATGAGAGCTGCTAGTATCGTTCTTGTATCGAGTTGCTTCTGCCGCCTTGTTGGCCTCAATACTGCCTCGTTTGATCCAAGTTAGTCCGTTAGGGTCCTTCCAAGAATCGTTTGTAAGTGGTGTTGGAAAATGCGAGTTGTGTGAGAACTGAGCATCGGACTGTCGATTCACTTCTACAGTTGGGGTTGGCTGAAGTTCAATATCTGAGCCCGAGGTTGGATGTGCTTGTTTGCTTTGGTTTGCTAAGTCGGACTGAACGCCGGACTGAGATGAACCTGTGCGGGTGGATTGGGATGTCTTTGATGGCTGAACAACCAAGGCTGGATGAGGATTAGCGATACCAATGTTTGGAACGTTGTTTGTTGACTTTGTGGCGATGGCCTGCTGCAGTTTAGGCTGAACAATGAACGAATCGTCAGCCCTAGCTGCTTGAAAAGAAGCTAGGCCGATGGTTGCCATCGAAAAGCTCGTACGAATGAATCGACTCATTGTTCGCCGCTCGCAAAACATATAGTGATTCCCAATGGCTGCACGTTGCACTCAAGGCGGAATCCGCGCAAAAACTTGTCTGCTTATCTTGAAATCGGAGCGATTGACCGCTGGCAACACTTGGAGTGATTGACTTCAGGTCAAGCTGCACCAGTTGCTGGTGTGTATCTGGGAGAATCCACAAAGTTATTGACGCAATGCTCGCATAACAGCCTCCGTTTTTGCTTGTATTGCGGCGAGGGTTCCCTGGGGATTGACTTTGTGGCAACTACTGGAAAGGAGGAACACCCGTAATCGCTGCTGAGGGGGAGTCAGAATTTTATTGCAGTCAATAGCTAATTTTCATAGAATCCAAGTACTTCTCTTCGTCTAGGAACTTCTCAAAGGGAGCGATTCAATGAATCTCCAAGCTGTTGGTAGATCACTTTATCTCATGTTCGTTGGGGTAACATTCTCTTCTGCAAACGCATCCGACCCAGATGCCGTCATGCAAGCTTCGGCCTTAGTTGGTCAAGCGATCCAAGCGGAGATCGATGGCGATCTCGTGGGTCGTGATCGAATGCTAAAGGAGGCCACTCAAATTGACGCGACATTTGCGCCAGCACACTGGCTGCAGGGGCAGGTCTTCATCAACGGAAAATGGACAACGATCGAGGATTCGATTAGCGATGCTAAGTCAAATCGAATTTTAGCTGAATATGAGTCGATGCGAGCGATGCAACCAGCCAGTGTTCAAGGCAACTGGCAAGCAGCTCAATGGTGTGCAAAGAATGGCATGGCGACGCAGTGCCGCGCACACTTGGAAAACATCTTGATGCTCGATCATGACAACCAAGAGGCTCGAAAATTACTCGGGCATCAATTGGTTGGCGCCGATTGGCTTACGCCCGCTGATCAAGCTCGACTTATTCAAAGGGCCGAATTTGTCCGAAGCGGCGAGGCAAAATATGGGGCTAAGATAGAAGGATTGATTCGAAAGGCAATATTTGGGAGCTCAATTCAAAAGCAAGCCGCAGAGGCGGAATTGGATAGGATTGATGATTCTCTGGCAATTCCAGTTTTGGAGCGAACTGCCAACTTAGGAACCGCAACGGCAAGCATAGCTGTTAGTCTGTTGACAAAACTGGAGCATCCTGAGTCGGCCAAATCGTTGATGCGAATTGCAGTTCTCTTTCCAGACCAGCAGATTCGAGATGCCGCCATCGAAGGACTCAAGCAGAAGTCTCTCCACGATTTTGTGCCAGAAATGCTGAGTGCAATGTCGTCGCCGGTTTTGAGCTTAACTACCCCAATCTTTGGCCCCAATGGCAAGGTGACGGGATTTAGACAGTCTTTTGCAAAGGAAGGCATGGAAGACTATCGCACATTTGATTTTGATACCCAGTTGGTAACTCAATTGGTGGGCGAAGGTGTTAACTCTGAAACAAAAGAGTTGACAACGTCTTCTCGATACTTACTGGATGTTGACTTGAGTAAACCTTTTGGTCAAAGAAGGACTTGGTTTGATATCAGGACGACCTCGAAGTACTTGCAAACGGATCCTAGTCAAGTTCAAGCTATGTTTGAGCAGGCCATGATGATCGAACAAATGGTCAAGGCCGCAGCAATTGTCAGCGTAGTGCAAAGGCAAGCCCAAGTTGAGCAGGAAAATCACCGGATTGGGCTTACGAATCGACGCATCGCCAATGTCCTCTCTGACATCGTTAACGTTGAGTTTCTGCAGATTCCAGGTGATGCCTGGAATTGGTGGGACAAGTATAACGAGACCTCTTATCAAAAGTCTAAGTATAGTCGCTACAAGTATGATCGCAGTAATTATGCAGTACCGATGCCCTACACTTTTGAGAGTTTGGGCGAGCCGGTTTCTTCCAAGTCTTCTTATAGTATCTACAAGGCATCTTGTTTTGTGGCTGGAACGAAGATCAATACCTTGCGTGGTCTCATGGAAATTGAAAAGATCATGCCTGGCGATCAGGTCCTATCTCAAGACATACAAACCGGTGAACTTGGTTACAAGCCGGTTGTCTGTGCAACCAATCGAGATCCTGCCAAGACGGTCATCCTGAAGGTAGATGACGACACCATTCATGCCACAACAAGTCACCTGCTTTGGGTCAGCGGCAAGGGCTGGGTGAAAGCTGGAGAAATCAAAGTTGGCGATCTGCTGCATACCACTGCAGAACCTGCAGTGGTAGTAAGTTCCACTCCAGGACCTGAATTGCCGACGCACAATCTGATTGTGGCAGATACTCACAACTACTTTGTTGGAAGCAGCCGAGTCTTGTCGCACGATGTTTTACCGCGAGCTTCAATACAGGAGCAAGTTCCTGGTCAGACGCTGTTCACTGCCAACACTAAGTAGTTCAGCTTGTAGAATAACGTCGCTCAGGTCAACAAAAAACCTCGCAGATCACTGCGAGGTTTTTCTTTGAATCAGATAGACGTTAGGCGACTCATTACGACTCGCGGTAAGGAGTCGAAGCTGCTGCGGCCACAAATGTTTCTGGTCGACGCGTATTGGTTGGCAGTCCAGCCGCAGTCAATTGCTCGTCGATCGTGTCTTGAACATGAGCGATCAACGCATCGCGGGTCGAAATTCCGCTTGGTGCAGCGCCGTATGCGGTGATAGGAATCTGACGATCGCCCAGCTTTTTCAGCCAAGCAACGTTGTCGATGATTCCGATTGCATTCGGTAGAATTCGGTCTTCGCAGGTAGCTGCGGCCGCATCGACACCATCTTTGCAATCAGAGATGTAAACGATGGCAACTCGGTCTGCCCCAATTTCGTCCAATTGCGACTGCTTACCTCGGCCTAGGTGCCAATTCCAGGTATCCAGGACGATTCCAACGTTCTTCGACGAGCAGCTTTTCACCAAAGCGACAAAGCCTTCAACATCGCGAACAAACTTGAACTGCTTTTCTTCAGCATCAGGAATTGCACAGAATCGAAGCGCCAGCCTGACTCCGTGTTGCCCCAATACTTCAGCAACTTGGTCAATCCGCTTGCGAATCACGTCAAAATACTCGTGATAGGGCAATCGGTTGGTACCTGTAGGAATGTTCACTACTGCGCAATTTGCCTGAAGCTTGCCAGCGATCTCTGCGACCTGTTGTAGAACGGTTAGACTGCTCGCGAACGAGGTGTCATCGTCGTCCAGGGAAACTGGGGCAGCAAAGCTGGCGACATGAAGTTTCGAGCTGACCAGAAAGCGGCTCGCACTTTCGAACGAAGCCCTTTGGCTTCGCTTGAACATGTCCATCATGTCTACGTTTATTCCAACGAAGCCGTAGGTCATTGCCAGTTCGATGACTTCGGTGGAGCGTCCGGTTATTTCCAAAAGGTTGGTATCTAATGTCTTGTACACAAACATCCTCCAATCACTTAGCTCAAAGTATGCGGACGCCACTCTAATGGCTGAGATAGCGTCACTATCGTGGGTTAAAGCAAGCTAAACAGTCGGTAGGCACTCATTGCGCTTACTCCCGATCGGCTTGCGGCGTGAACATAGTATGCCAGATCCGCCGTTCTTTCCCAGGCCTAATTCCATTGAATTGGAATCAAGTTTTTTGTTGGTTTTTCTAGCAAAAATGGCGCTTTTTAGCCTTGCCGAAATACGCAATTTAGCTTTCGGGAAAGCAGTGTCAGGATTAGTTTAAGAATCGCTCAAAAATGGCCTAAACGTGTACGCTTCCACGTGCGAAGGCCCACGAAATGGGACGGTCTTTAGGCTATTGCCGGAAGTTATGCCCCCGTAACGAGCAGTTTGCGGAATACTGATTAGTGCGAAGCCCGTTCAAAATGGTACTACTGTGGAAGAGTGGCAAACTGGAAGCCCCGATAAACTAGGCCGCCCAACCTTGCTCCAACATGAGACCAAAAGACCAAAGATCAGGGAGCCCGCTTGCGGAGCTTCCGCTGTAGCGATCGACGATGAATACCCAGCCGGCGAGCTGCCTCGGAAATGTTGCCACCACAATCTGCCAAGATTCGGTGAATATGTTCCCATTCAGCTTGCGCCAGTGTTGGAACCGGAATGTCATCCTCGTCCTCGGGCATATCAATCTCAGAGTCGCCGCGAGCAAATGCTAAAAGGATATCATCAGCATCCGCTGGCTTGGGCAGGAAGTTTGTTGCACCGAGTCGGATGGCATCAATGGCCGTCGAGATTGATCCAAAACCGGAAAGGATGAGGAACTTAGTTTCTGGAGAGATCTGCTTCAAAGTCTGCAGAAGAACGAGCCCGGGTTTGCCTGGCATTCGTAAATCTAAAACGGCCAAAGCACTAGGTTTCTTAGTGAAAACGGCTACCGCTTCGTCGTAGCCGCCAGCAACAGTGACTTCGTAACCTCGCTCTTGAAAGGCAATTGCCAATCTGTCTCGCAAAACAATGTTGTCGTCAACAAGTAGAATGCTCTTGGATTGAGCAAAGTCGGAAGCGGTCATACTAGCAGGCCTTTATTGAGAGCAAAGCACTAATTTAGTCGCTCATCGGATCAGGGGCAAACGGACATGCGCAGTTGTTCCCTGTCCGGGCTGGCTGGCAAACTTTAAGGAACCTCCCAAGCGACGCATTACGTTGGTTGCAAGGTAAACCCCTAGTCCCATGCCTTTACCAGGTTCCTTCGTGGTAAAAACGGTTGTCCGATCCGTTCTAGGACTTCGGCGGGCATGTGCGCCTTCCCCCACGATCCTTTACATCGATCAGCCATTCGGACTCAGTGGCTGATGTTTCAATAGTCACCGTCGAATCCTGCGGGCTTGCATCAAGCGCATTTTGAACCAAGTTACGGAGTGCCTGTGCTGCAGCTTGTACGGTTGGCAAGTTTCTGGAGCTTGAAAATTGACTCTTCTTCGGTGCAATGGACACTCGCTGTGCATCTCGAACTCCCAGCAGCGTTTCCTGAATGAACTCGTCCAGTGTTATTGCTCGAAGTTGTTCGCCAGCCGCATCTCGAGCGGCTGTCGTCATGCGATCAAGGATTTCGCGACAACGGTTCAGCTCCGATCGAATCAATCCAACATCGCTGAGCACCGACTTGGGTGCGGCTTGCTTCTCGAGCGCTCGACTGAGTTCTTTGCTCACGACCGCAATGGTACTCATCGGTGAAGCTAATTCGTGGGCAGCACCAGCGGCTAAAGTTGCAAGCGACTCAAGCTGCCGATTGCGACTTTTCGCCTCCTCAGCTTCCTTAATCAACTGCTCACGCTGACGGAGTTCACCTGTTAGTATTGTCGTAAAGTAAGTGATGATAGCGCTACTGGTAACGAACGCCACCAAGTAGCCAAGTTGTGGAGTCGACCAGCCCTCGGCGTAGCTCAAGTCTTGATGCAGCGCGCTCAATACATTGATTGGTTGCGTCTTTATCTTTAGTAGAACGGTGACGCAACCAACCGTGCAGGCCCAAAGTGTCCAGGCCCAAGCTGGTGTAATAATGGCTGCAGCCATCGCAATGTTCACAAAGTAAAAGAGCCAAAAGTTGGCAACTCCTGCACTTAAGTACAGCAAACCTGTCAGCGACAGGACATCAACAAACATCAGCGATGAGATAACCTGATCGCCAGGTAATCGTTCTCCACCCTGCAAACCCTTTCCGTGCAATCTGGCCAGCCAGGCCCAGTAGGCCAAATTTGTAACTGCGGTTAGGCCGATGATTCCAAAGACCTCACGCATCGGTAGATTGACTCGCATCCCTACCGTTACCACCAAAATTGCCAACAGTTGCCCGACAACAGCCAGCCGGCTTAGAAGGTGCAAAAACCAGATCGCTGTATCCAGCGTCGGGTGCGCGTAAACGTGAGGTCAGATGTGGCGAGTCGCATGAGCTATCTACGATGAGTGCGTGTTGTCGTGAAGGACTGTTCGGAGCAAGTCTTGGCAACCCAATGATCGAGTAGTCGAGAATAGCTCGCCCGGCTCAGATCCAGCGGCAGCTCCTGCGGCAGAAGTGCTTGAGCCTCAACACGTTTGAATATGCCGCGTTTTTCAGGAGGAAATTGTGTCTGATAACAAAGGATCGAGTCAATCTTTTGTTGCAAATGATCAGTAATGTCGACTGTGATGTTGGTTCCGAACTCGGGCTGAGGAGCCGGTTCGTAGCCAAGGAGTGAAATAGACTTGTCCAGAAATTGTATGTGGCGGCAACGACTGAAAGTGCTCGTCCCATTTCGTAAGTCGCGAATAGAACACAGCAGCGTCAGTAATCAGCATGGCTTGATAGTGGTCTGGTGAAGCTAATGGAGTTTTCCTGCCGAAGCTGATCACTAGTTTTGGCTTGAGCTTTCGAAACTCAGTTGCCAGAACACAACGCGCCTCAAAAGAGTCGAACAAGCGACGGTTCGGTAATTCGAGAATTGTTCGAGTAACTCCAAGCTTTTCTGCGGCAGCCTGTGCCTCAGCGCGGCGAATGGCGGGATCTTCACAACGAGGTGTTGGTTCACCATCGGTCAAATCCACAATGGCCACGCGATAGCCTTGACTAACAAGCTTGGCCAGAGTCCCCCCACAGGCAATCTCAATATCATCGGGGTGTGCGCCCACTGCAACTACATCAACAATAGAATCACTCATCTAGTTGCTCACGGCTTTATTGCAGAAACGAGGAACGTTGGGCTGACTGCTTCCAGTCTCAATATCTCCATCTGTTCTTGACTTCTCGCAAGGTTGATCATGAGTACATCGGGAACGTGTCCCAAGGATCGCAGACAAGACTCGGCTGTGGTCACATTGGTCAAGCTGGAAACATGTACCACTAATCTTCCTCCGCCACGCAGGCGATTCCAAGCGGCTTCGATTAGTTGAATTACCGCTCGGCCCGTTCCACCGATGAAAATTGCATTGGGATCGGGCAGCTCGCGCCAAGCATCAGGAGCTTCACCTAAAACGGGAGTTAGATTTGTTGTTCCGAACGTTCGAGAGTTCTGCACCATCAGGTTGTAGTCTTCTGGATCCATCTCGATGGCGAAAATCTGACCGTCGGCAGCAATTTGAGCAGCTTCGATCGCAACGGAACCACTTCCGGCACCAACGTCCCAAACAATGCTGCTGGGCCCGAGGTCCATTTGCGAAAGTGCGATGACTCGGACTTCGGCCTGAGTCAACAGACCTCGCTTCGGTCGGCTCTGCAAGAAACACTCGTCAGGGTTTCCGAACAATCGTTTGCCCTGCAATCGCGTTGGACGATCTGGTACATCTGGCAACCGGATTAGTATCATCACATTGAGATTCGAGAATTGTTGGCCAGCAATATCTGTCAGCGTTCCTCGAGTCACACGTTCATCGGGACTGCCCAGATTTTCACAGACATAGACGGTGAAGTAGTCTACGCCCTGCTCCAGCAATGCTTGGGCGATCTTGGTCGGCGAGGCAGCTTCGGTGGTGAACAGGCCAACTTTCTGGGCTCCACGAATTCGACTAATCACGTGTGTCAGATTCTGTGTTGCTAAGTTCGATAGATAGGCTTCGTCCCAGCTTTCTTTCACGCGAGCAAAAGCAAGTTGCATGCTGCTGACGTGAGGGATAACTTCGAACCTGTCCTTGCCAATCTTGTCACATAGATATCGTGTGACGCCGTAAAACAGAGGGTCGCCACTGGCCAGCATCACCAACGGACCATTGGAGCTAGAGGCGATGCTACGCGCAGCTTGGTCTAAATCCGCCGATAAAGGAACCGTTTGAAAACCTCCTGCCGGCAGCTTGCTTAGCAGACCGGCTGGACCAAACAGTGTTCCGGCGTTTTGAATAGTGTCCATGGCTGTGCGAGTTAAACCTTCGAAGCCGTCGTCGCCTATTCCGATAATCGTAATTTTTTCGCTCAATTGATGAATTCCCATCCAATGCACGAGTCGCTGAGCAATTGCTGTTACCTGAACGCATTGTAACCCATACCAATCGGACCAAAACAGCTTGAATTGCCGTTGGCGTGCTTTGCCCAGATAAATCCTCTTCGTTGACCAAGCGGCGGCTGACAACTTTGGGTGGTCCGCAATAATAGGCATACTCGGGCGTACAGTTCGGAAGCTTTTAGACTCTGCAATTACGGTAGTTCGATGACCGCCACCAGCCGACGACAATTTGAGACCTACCAAACCGAAGTTGCCGAACGTCGTAAGAAGGGGCATCGACCGACAGGTTTCCACAGCGACCGGCCAGAGTCGGAAACAAATACGCCGAGGACACGAACTTTCTGGCAGCTCCTTCGGCAGTTTTGGAGAGAGGTTGGTGAGCATCGCGGGAAAGTTGTTCTCGCCTTGTCCACTCTGACCGTTTCGACACTTCTGGGATTAGTGCCACCCGCAGCTACGAAACTAGCTATCGACTACGTTTTGACTCAGCCGCCAATTCCGTTGTCAGCTTCTTTATCTAGTACTTTCGGCGCTTTATCGCCGATGCAGTTGTTGAGCCTGATTGGCGGGATGGTTCTGTTGGTCACGATGGTGCGAACGGTGATTCACATTTGGGGCCGGTGGTACGCAACCAAAGCAGTTCAAATGATGCAGGCCGACTTACGTAGGCGAGTTTTTGAGCACACGCTGCGATTGCCTCTTCACCGAATTCAAACTTTGAAGAGCGGTGGTGCAACAAGCTTGATTCGTGAAGATGCTGGCGGTGTGGCCGAGCTGATCTTCAATATGATTTACAACCCGTGGCAAGCTATCGTGCAGTTAATCGGTAGCTTTGTCGTTTTGGTTCTTGTCGATTGGCGATTGATGGTCGGTGGGATGTTGCTATTGCCCGCCGTTTGGATCACTCACCGAACTTGGATCTACCGGGTTCGTCCGCTCTACAAAGATATTCGCAAGCGACGCCAACAGATCGATGCTGCTACGACCGAGACTTTTGGTGGAATTCGAGTTGTTCGAACTTTCGCGCGAGGTAAGAGTGAATCCAATCGCTTTACTCGTTTGATGCATCTTCTTTCGCGACAGCAGATTATGGTTTGGTGGTCCAGTCGACTATTGGAGGTGGTTTGGGAAATCATCATTCCAGTCGCTTCGACCGGACTGTTGCTGTACGGAGGTTGGCAGATCCTCAATAACGAATTGTCGTTGGGGGATTTGATGATGTTCTTGGTTTACTTAACAATGCTGCTCGGCCCAATCGCCTCGATCGCCTCCAGCGCGATGTCGTTTCAGAATAATCTAGCTGGACTCGATCGAGTGCTAGATCTGCTGGAAGAAGATACGGAGCTGAAAAGTCAGTCGGGAACCAAAGAGGTTCAGCCAGCAAATGTAAATGGCCATATCCGATTTGATCGCGTTGGCTTTCACTACCCAGGAACAGAACGCGAAGTGCTTGCCGATGTCAGCTTCGAAGCTCAGCCCGGCACTACTGTTGCACTGGTTGGTCGGAGTGGAGCTGGTAAGACAACGCTCAGCAATTTGGTAGCTAGATTCTATGCGCCGACGAGCGGTACAATTGAGCTGGATGGAGTCAATGTTTCCTCTCTGTCGCTTGATTCTTTCCGCAAGATCTTGGGAGTCGTTGAACAGGAAGTTTTTCTCTTTGACGGAACGATCCTAGAGAATATTGCCTACGGCCGCCGAGGAGCAACTTTGGAACAGGTTATTGCCGCAAGTCAAGCCGCGGCTGCTCGCGATTTTATCGAACAGTTGCCGCAAGGCTTTCAAACGGTGATCGGTGAACGAGGATTTAAGTTAAGCGGTGGACAACGACAACGCTTGGCGATAGCTCGAGCGATACTTGCAGATCCGAGAATCTTGATCCTCGACGAAGCCACCAGCAACTTGGATAGCGAGAGTGAACGTTTGATCCAACAGAGCCTAACGAGTTTGCTAAAAGGTCGAACGGCATTCGTGATCGCTCACCGCTTGAGCACCATTATGCATGCCGATCAGATCTTAGTCATCGAAGATGGTCGGATCGTCGAGCGTGGAACTCACCAGCAACTAATGGAACAATGCGGTGCCTATCAACGCATGGTGCTGCTGCAAACCAACGCGAGCTAATGTTGTGTTGAAGTCTATTTAGTTGATCTTAGACTACGGCTGAGAAGCGAGGCGGTAGTAGATTGATCGCGATGGCTGTTTTTGGACCTTCCCGCGCGCTGAACTCAGCTAACGACCACTCAGTTTTTTCGCGGGCAGGGTCGCACAGCGAGTTCAACGAGCATTTGCGGGGAGGGCGATAGGTGAAGGTAATTCAAGCTTGAGTATCAATCGCCTTTGACTCATCGCTTGCTTGTAAAAGTAGCGTGGCGACCAGAAAAAGCTCGGCAGGAGCCTCTCGCTCCCTGTGCGCAAATTCCTAGTCAATAACCAATGAATAGATATTTAGAGTGATGTTTGCTGGTGACAAACGAGGACTCTACCAAGATTACGGCACTGATTGCGGCGACAAGGACTGCGGAGCTGGTTTCAGTATGACGTTATCGTCCTCGCCAATCGAAATTGCAAACTCTTTTCCCGATTCATAGGTTCCGTTGTACTCTGATCTGTCAGTACTCAGGAAGCCCAACGTGGCAGGCTTCGCAAGACGCATTGGTGAGTAAAGTAGCGCTTGTCGAGTGTGAACATGGCGCAACTCACCAACGAACTTGCCTGATTGGTCGCTAACCATCCAAGTCGTTTTTCCATCTAATTTAGCAGTTGCTGAGCTTGGTATTTGCAACAGAATGGGAACTCGGTAGGCTCGCATATCTCCAGTGGTCATCATTCGAGATACACGGGCACCTAGGTTTGGAAATAGGATTAGTGTGATTACTCCGCAAATTAGAAACGCTATCGAAAACAGCCATGTTTTGGTCAAGAACTTACAGGTCCAACTGCCGGTGGGGTCGAGCTGCGTGCCTTTTTGAGGTGAACTGAGCGCGATACCAAGTACAATCATGGGTATGATGAGCAAGGCTGCAATCCCGAAACCCGGAAAGCTAACGATGCTGGCAACAATGGCTAAAGCGCTGGTAACTGCAGCGAAGGATTGAATGCTTAACGTCATCATGAACTCGGGCAATATAGGCGATATGGCTTCGATGCTTGTACTACCTTATCGAAAGAAACTCTTGATCGCAAAAGTTGCGAGGGGAAAGTGAATTCCAAGATGAGAATTGAAGTAGTTAAAGCTCTTTCAATGCAACTGTTACAACGATTGACCATTTTAGCGATATGCGTCTTACTAGTTCCAGGCGATCTGCTGGCCTGTACGACGGCTGTGATCAGTGGTCGAGCGACTGCTGATGGTAGGCCGCTTCTTTGGAAGAACCGCGACGCTCCATATCGCGATAACCAAGTAGTGTACATTTCAAAAGGTAAGTACAAATGCGTGGCGGTCGTCAACGCAGGCAAACGCGACGCGGTGTGGATGGGTACAAACGAAGTCGGACTGTGCATCGAAAACTCGTTGTGCCGCGACCTTACCGAGTCTGATGCAAAGGGACTGGGCAATGGAGGTCTGATGCTTAAAGCTCTACAGACTTGCGAAACGGTAGCTGACTTCGAGCAGTTGTTGGAGCAGACCAACGGCAAACGCTCAACCAATGCAACATATGGCGTCATCGATCGCAACGGTGGCGCGATGTTGTTCGAAGTCTCGCCAACTCGCTTCGCTTGCTGGGATGCCAACGATCCTGTCGATGCTCCGAACGGCTACGTGGTGCGATCAAATTTTGCCTTCATGGATCAAGACTTGCGAACGGTCACCAAAGAGCAGGCTCAGAAGATCTACTCCGGTGATCGCTATCTGCGAGCCGACGATCTACTCAAGGCTGCTTTGGTTGACGGCAAGATTACAACAAAGTATCTGCTTCAACACTGTGCTCGCGATCTAGCTGATTCCTCGGGACAACCACTGTGCGGCAGTGTGAATGGAACAATCGGATCGTTGCCAGAGATGATCAATACCGCTTCAACCATTAGCCGACGTACCAGCGTTTCGGCGGCTGTGTTTCATGGCGTATTGCCGGGAGAGGCCCCCAGTTTGACAACGATGTGGGTCATGCTGGGCGAACCAGGTTTTTCCGTCGCTGTGCCCTGTTGGACTGCGGCCGGAAAGACGTCACAGCCATTAGTTGGGGACGGAAAGAGCCCACTTTGTTCGGCGGTACGAGAGCTTCGGTCGAAGCACTACAGCCAGCCAGACAAAGATGGTAGTGAAATGCTGCACGGACAGGAGATGCAGTTGATTTGGAAGCAGACGATTCAGGTCGAAGATGAAAATCTTGAGGCTGTTTCGAAAGCTCGACAGAGTTGGCGTAATCAACCACCATCGGCCGACACTCTATATGACTTGCACACAAGTTGTGTCGACAAGGCATTGCAGCGTATCGAGCAACTGATTGCTGCTAGTCGTAGCTGATCCCGCCAGGGTTCAGATCCCAGAGTTTCTCGGATTGAGAACCCTCTGATCTCTGGCCAGTCGAACTGCTAGCAGCGTCTGAACCGTGGACGGTCCAGCTACGAAGCCGAGCCGCGGCTGTTCCAGCTAATAGCAGGTCTGTTCCAATCGGACCAGTACTGCGAGGCTAGCCGAACGGTAGCGGCGTGAATGTCGACGATATCTTCGATGTTTCGAGCGTAACCTCCGGCCATGGCGATTGCGATTGGAGTGGAATTCACCTTGGCGAACCCAAGCACCATTTGATCTCGCAGAATTAAACCTTGTTTGGTCAGCTTCAAACGGCCAAGACGATCATCCCAAAATGGGTCAGCTCCGGCCAGGTAGATCATCAAGTCGAATGGGCCAGACTGACGGCATACCTCTAGTCCTTGATTCAATTCCACCAAGTACTGTTCATCTTGAGTTCCGTCGGGTAAATCGATGTCTAAGTGGCTTGGGAACTTTCGAATCGGAAAGTTCTTTTCGCCGTGAATCGAAAAGGTAAAGGCGTTAGCCTCACCGCCGAGTATATCTGCTGTACCGTTGCCTTGGTGAACATCGCAGTCTATGACTAACGCGCGACGAATCACCTTCTCGGCTTGCAAGGTTCGAATGGTTACGGCTGCATCGTTAAAAACACAGTAGCCCTCACCCGCGTTTCGCATGGCATGGTGAGTTCCACCGGCTAGATTGACCGATATGGCCTGCTCGAGGGCCGTTCGAGCAGCGGCGAGCGTCGCTCCGCTACTGCGCCGCGAGCGTTCCACCATGGCTTCACTCCACGGGAAACCGATGCGTTTGATCTCGTGGGGCGTGAGCGTACCGCCAAGCACTCGAACTACATAATCTTCATCATGTGCCAAGCATAACTGTTCGACTGAAGCAGCCATTGGTACAAAAAGCAGATCTGCAGCATGAATAGGATCTGCCACGATTCGATCGCGAAGCATGCGATACTTGCGCATCGGAAACCTGTGCCCCTCTGGCAACGGAAGTTCGAACTGATCCGTGTAATACAAGTACATTGTTCAAGGGAGCAGGCGTTGCACTCCCGTCTTAGATGCGGTGAGTTGGCACGGGCTTACCGGGGCGGAAGCACTGAAGCGCTTCCATCGTTGCCTGAGCGCCAACTTCCCGCGATTGAAGATCAACAAGATCACGCACTTGAGCTTCTAAGTTCTCAGGTGATGTTGCTACTCGAGCGTTGAGAATTAGCTCGAACTGCTTGCCGGACCATTGCGATGGCACAGACAATGTGACCGAGCTGTCGTTGCTGACAAGATTGGTTACTGCCACAATTCCCTCGGTTTGTCCGACGACTTTCAGGTGAGCAATCTCGGCGTCGTCCCGTTGGAAGGCTGCTTTCAGACGCTCGACTAGATTGAGCAAGAATGAATCGAGATCGACCGAACTTTTTGCACTTACCTGAGCCTGACAATTCAGCCAACCCAATTCAGCCTCACCTTCGGCGTAGATTTCATAGTCGACATCCATCACGCGAGTGCCAAACACGCCTTGCAGGCTTAGGTGCTCGGTCAGTGCGTCAAAGCCAGTGCCCAGCTTGGCCGAAACACGCACCACGGGAATGCCGGGAAATTGTGATTGAATGTTGGAGTCCAGTTGTGCGAGTTGCTCGTCGGAAAGTTCATCAATTCGATTGACAATCAGGAAGTCAGCCTCTTCGATCTGCTTCAAAAAAATGTACTCGGCCTTCTTCGAAAAGCCGCGTTGGCCAGAGCCTGACAAGATCTTGATGCCGTGACTGGGCTTGATCACAACACCGTAGGGAGCGATATCAAACTTCTGTTCATAGATTTGTTCGAGCGGGCGGATCACCGTCGCAACCAAGTCTGTGCAGCTTCCCACTGGTTCGGCCAAGACGATGTCAGGCCGTTGAGCTTGGCTGAGCGATTCGACGGTACTAGTGAGCGCGTTGAAGTTACAGCAAAAGCAGGAACCGGCTACTTCGCCAACATTAAAGCCCTGGGAGCGAAGTAGCAAGGTATCAACCAAATCGGTGGCCTGATCATTGGTGACGATCGCTACGTTTTTTCCCTGCTGCCGATAATGATTGGCGAGACGCGAAATCGTTGTGGTCTTACCAGCACCTAGAAAGCCACCAATCATCACAAAGCGTGGAGCTAACTGCATAAACTTTTCCAAATTCGAATGGATCTGCGTTGGCATTGAGCGACTAGCAGCTCAGCCATACTAAAACAATCTAACGATCGTTTGAATGTTGGTCAATGCAGTCGCTTACCGCAGGTCGATTTTACAACAACCAAAATCTAACGACTTTGTAACCGCTCGACTTCGTAGGAATTCGCTGTTCAGATTGTAGTAGATGAACTTGCCGTCGCGTTCTTTTGTAACGATATATGCATGGAACAGAACTTGCAGATGATGGGAAACGTTGGCCATCTCCAGTTCAAGCAGTTCAACCAAGTCGCCTACGCTCAAAGAACCAACTTGTAGAGCTCGTACGATTTGTAAGCGTATGGGATCTCCCAACGCTTTGAGGTAGTTGGCGCAATCCGCCTCGTTCAATGTTGAATTTTCGTTGGAACTCATGCTGCAACCAGTGTCGCGTAGCTTTGATGGGGAACCAGAAAAGAAACTTTTCGAAAGGATTTTCGGTGAAGCGGGTTCAGAATGCAAGTCTATTCATTCCGCTTTGATGGTCTGCTGAAATCCAATTGCTGATTTCAGAATGCTGGAAATTCAAACCTTGGGGAATGGTTCGCCAATTCCAGTTACAATAGCGTCTCGTTCTCGAGAGTTTTCGTTTTGGCTCCCAGGAAAAATCGGATGTTTACCCTCCTAGTCTTGATGATGATTGGAATTCAACAAGATCACAATGCCTCAGAGCCAGGACTGTTTGTCAACGCTCTGACCCTATTGCATGACTATGGCCGGAAGGATTGTTGTCTGCCTGGAAACGATCGCGCTCTAAAAGCGGATCTGGCCAAGGCCTTGGCGAATGATCGTCAACTTGCATTCGACGAACTGGATGATTGGATTGAGAAGGCTACATTTTCGCGAATTGCAGGCGAGGACAATTTAATCTCTGAAGCGGACATTTCAGTCGCCTGCACAAAGAACCAGCAGTTGTTGCGGCAGAGCTTATTGCCAAAGCTTAAGCAGCATGCGGAGCTATTGACGACATCCTTCGACATGATTGAATCCACTCATTATCAATCGATCGAACGGCTCGCAGATTGGATCGCAGAGAACGAGCGTAATAAGCGGGAGTCTCACGTCATCGCAACTTGTACTGGAAACTCAAGGCGAAGTATCCTGTGCGCGTCGATGGGCAACTTGGCGGCAACTTACTATGGTTTGGACAAGGTACGATTTTACTCTGGAGGGACTAAGCCCTCAGCATTTAACAAGCGAACTATTGCTACGCTTACGGAGATCGGTTTTCAGATTGAGTCCACGGGACAGGAGGCCCCGCGAGGAGAGCCCAAGACGGCCAATCCAATCTATCGAATTGCTTGGGGAAACGAGTTGCAAGCGTCTGAGTACTCCAAAACATACTTTGATACCAACAATCCGCAGATGGGATTCGCCGCCATCATGGCATGCTCCGAGGCGGATGCGGAATGTCCAATGATTCCTGGAGCATCACTGCGTCTTTCTATGACCTTTATAGATCCGAAAGTTTACGACGATGGAGCCTTTGAGCAGGCGAAGTACGCTGAAAAGCGTGACGACATTGGTCGAACGTTGATGGCTGCCGTGGCACTTGCTCGCGTGAAAACATCTCGCTAACGGGAAGAGTTTGATGGACCTTGAGCTGACTGGTAAAAATGTATTGATTGTTGGAGGTGCGGCTGGGATAGGGCTGGCCTGCGCGCAACGGTTTATGGCTGAAGGTGCCATGGTAATTGTTTGGGATCTGGCTGAAGTCAGTCAGTCCAATTTTATTAACGTTCAGTGCGACATTACCAACAAGCAATCGGTTGAAGCTGCTCTGAATCAGACAATGATGTCGGTTAACTCGATCGACTGCTTGGTTCATACAGCGGCGGTTGGATCGGGATACTTTGGGTTCCCATTCGATAACGTGCCGATTGAAAGTTGGTCCAAGGTCCTGGATGTAAATATTACCGGCATGGCTCAGGTAGCTTATGCGGTTGCTCCACAGATGATCAAGCAGCGGAGCGGTAGCATGGTCTTCCTGTCCAGCGTTGCGGGTCAGATAGGCTCGCAGACCGACCCACCTTACAGCGCATCAAAAGCGGCCAATCTGAACTTCGCCATCTGTTTAGCTCGCGATTTGGCTCGGCATCACGTGCGCGTCAACTCGGTGTGTCCTGGGATGGTGAAGACAAGTCTGAATAGAAGTGTTTGGCAAGCCTGGTTCAACCAAGCAGAGCCTGAAGACCGAATGGACTATGACGCTTGGGCTGAGGAAAAGATACGCAAGGTCTGTCCGTTGGGCCGTTGGCAGAGTACAGATGATATTGCCGACACGATACTATTTCTGAGCAGCGCGAGAGCCGCTCAGATTACCGGCCAAGCGATCAACGTCGACGGTGGCTTCGTGATGCGGATGTGAGGATCAATGTACAGCAAATCACATCGCCAATAGGTTCTACAATGACCGACAGTCTCGCAACCACTTGGGATATTGATGACGGAAGCCAACAATCGCTGTGCAACTCTGGAGTTCTCGGCGAACAGAATGTGCAATCGCTGAAGAGTTTTTGGAGTGGCGTGGCCGGGCTGGGCTTGATTGCAGTATGTTCTGGCATTGCAGTTGTTGTAGGTGAGAGAGGTTTTGAGGAGGTTCTTATGAAGATCATGCTTCGGGAACTCGACGCCTACAATACCTTGGCGAATGGAATGGTTTTTCAACGGTCGTTTGATGCTCAAGACTTCTTGCGGAATAGTCTAGCTGCACTAGTCGGTGGGTGTGCATGGCTTGCCATTCTTCCGGTCTTATTGTGGCGAGGTAACTTGATCAGGCGATTCACGATAGCCACTCTTCTGTTCACTTGCGTTTGTTTTCTTTTCGACTTTGTTGGCGATCTTTACTTCCATGAGATAAACAGCAATTGGATGAAACTACAGAACGCGATATGTGTCGCGCTTTGCTGGGGCAGCTTGCCGCTACTGGTGCGCTTAAAGGCTCTTCAGAACAGTCGGTTGTTTTTTGATTTCGTCTGTTACAGCGTGATTATCTTAGCCGCTTGTGCTGCGATCGCTTCGATGGACCAGCCCTCGCCGTCGTGGATAGTTGCCTTTATATGTGCTTATGCCTTCGTGTTTTTTGCTGCCTCACTCATGCGGAAACTTCACCTTGGAACATTGTGGGAAGCACAATCGTGGCAACAAAAAACGAACTCAAGGCTATCCACAGCTTCATTGATTGCGTTGACGGGCATCGTGGCAGTTTTTGTCACCGCACTCCTGATGTGGACCAGATCGCTGATGAACTATGAGATGTCGCCCACGGTGCATTCAATCGTGTTTTTGGTTCTCATGTGCGCCATTTGCATCAGCCATGTTCTCATTGTTTTTGAGATTGTAAAGCTACGTCGAGGATTTCGAGGGATCTATTGGCTATGGATGATAACTCTTGTAACTCTCACGATGCATGTTGGCATGGGACAGAACTTTCGAACGAAAATTCGCTTCAACTTCAGCCTGGAACACTACGTTTTCGAATTGGCTGTGGGCGTAACGGTGACTTTTTTCTTGGTACTCGTTACTAAATCCTGCAAGGCATGGCTGAAATACTGCGGCTGGAGTGTTTGTAATGGGAATGTCGGCATCCCTGCGAATACCCCAGAGACGGCTAGTAACAAGTTGCCATGATTTTGTGCTAAGCTAGGCGAGCAACACATCCGTTGCGAGCAAAGTAAGGGGAATGATCTTGGCATATCGAATTTGCATGAGCTGTTTTGTTTGGGTGGGAATCGCTTCGACTCTTTGGGCGCAGTCAACTGTGCCCAAGGAAATGGATGGATTGCCATTGGTCTTCCAAGAGGATTTTGAATCGGGGGCAGGCCGCTGGCAGATGACTGACGATAAGGCATGGGAGATCAAAGAGGGCAAAGTCGGTGATAAACCGAGCAAGGTACTTGGCCTTAAGGTTCGAATCAGCGATTACCAACCCAAGTATCGAAGTCCCCACAATATGGCTCTGGTGAAGGATCTGCAGCTTGAAGAGCTGATTGTGACCTTCAAGGTAAGAAACACTGAGGATACTGGCGGACATCGAGATTGCTGTGTCTTCTTCTGTCATCAAGATGGCGAGCACTTCTATTACGTTCACTGCGGCGCAGTGCCAGATCCCAACAGTGGGCAGATCATGGTGGTGGATGGTGCTCCACGTACTGCGATAACTCAGAATACCAACAAGATTCCCTGGGGCGATGGCTGGCACAACGTAAAACTGGTTCGAAAAGCGTCTACAGGCGAAATCAAGATCTACTTTGACGATATGACCAAGCCGGTGATGGAAGCCAAGAATACTCGTTTCGGTAAGGGACGCATCGGTATAGGTTCGTTTGATGACAAAAATGACTTCGACGACGTGGCTGTTTACGGACGATAGTCTCAATCAGTCGATTTAACCTCATTCGGACGAGTTGGTTTAGCTTACCAAGATCCTCTGCGCGGCTTACAATATTGGCATTCAAACTTGGTTTCAAAGCACTTCCGCTTTCTCCGAGCCGCTCCGTTTCAGTTGAATATTTGCAGAGGCGATGCGCGGAGGATGATTTCATAAGATTAGAGGATGGTACAACAACATGAGTAGCCGAGCACCCGTATTGGTCGCTGGAAAATGGCAAGAGTCGACTGGCTCGAAGCAGTTTAATTCCACAAACCCATCCACGCTTGAATCGCTTTCGCCAGCTTATCCCATCAGCGATTGGAGCGAGTGCGATCGAGCGCTAGCGGCAGCCTACGAAGCTTCACAGCAACTTCGGCAAATTCCTGCCAGTACCATTGCCGACTTTCTGGATGCATATGCTCAACAGATCGATGCGAACAACGTCGAGCTGTCTGAGATTGCGCACGCCGAGACGGCTTTGCCGTTGAAGCCGCGTTTGTCTGAAGTTGAACTGCCACGCACATCCGGGCAACTTCGGCAAGCTGCCAATGCGGCCAGGACTGGATCGTGGGCCATGCCTACGATCGACAGCAAGGCCAACATTCGCTCTTGTTACGAATCCATAGGACCGGTGGCAGTATTTGGTCCCAACAATTTTCCATTTGCATTCGGCAGTGTTTCGGGTGGAGATTTCGCTGCGGCAATTGCTGCTGGAAATCCGGTGATTGGCAAGGCCAACACTTCGCATCCAGGTACGACTCGCAAGTTTGCCGAGCTGGCCTTGCACGCGGTTCAAGAAGTTGGATTGCCCGCAGCGACAGTTCAGTTGATCTATCGTTTGGATCATCAAGATGGAGCCAAGCTGGTTTCAGATCATCGTTTGGCTGCCATCGGCTATACCGGCAGTCGCAAGGCCGGTCTGGCGCTTAAGTCTGCAGCAGATGCTGCTGGTAAGCCAATCTATCTGGAGCTTTCCAGCGTTAATCCAGTTGTCATTCTGCCCGGTGTATTGAAAGAGCGCGGAGCGGACATGGTGACCGAGTTCGTTGGAAGCGTGCTGATGGGGACAGGTCAGTTCTGCACAAACCCGGGACTGGTTGTCGTAATCGAAGGAGCCGAATCGCAGTCGTTTATCGAAGGTGTGTTGGCTAAGTTCAAAGACACAGCTTCGGGAACTCTGTTGTCACCAGCCGTGCAATCATCGTTGACTTCAGCGATTGGTGTGCTGACCGGTGCTGGAGCAGAATTGCTTAGCGGCGGACAAGTTGTTCCTGGTCGTTGCAGCGTGACGAACACGTTGCTTCGAGTTTCCGCAGCAAAATTCATTGCTGATCCAGAGACCTTCCAAACTGAGGCTTTTGGTAATGCTTCGTTGATTGTGGTTGCCAAGGATGTGGCTGAAGCGAACTGCGTTTTAGCCTCACTGGAAGGCAATTTGACTGGCTGTATCTATTCGGCCAAAGATGGTAGTGACGACGCGGCTAATTCCCCGTTGGCATCGGTGCTTAGCCAGAAAGTCGGACGGCTTTTGAATGACAAAATGCCTACCGGCGTCGCGGTCAGCTCCGCCATGAATCACGGAGGCCCCTACCCTGCTACTGGCCATCCAGGTTTTACGGCTGTGGGAATTCCCGCCAGTATGTTGCGATTTGGTAAGTTAACCTGCTACGATAATGTTCGCGGGCAGCGGCTACCTTGGCTATTGCAGAACACAAATCCGACTGGCAAAACTTGGCGGCTGGTCGACTCGAACTGGACCACTGCTGATATCGCTGCCTCATAAGCGCTTCAATTAAATCTGAATCTCCCACCCTAAGGACTCTCACCATGACTATCGGTCGACGTCAGTTTATTGCTGGTTCCTGTGCTGCGGTTTCGTTGGCTTCGATCCCGAAATTGGCACAAGCGGCTCCGACACCGGCAGCTTCGACCAAAGGGTCGACCGATGGAATGCGATTGGGTTTGGTGACCTATCTTTGGGGAAAGGATATGAACCTGGAGGAGCTGCTCAAGTCTTGCGAATCTTCAGGTTTGCTTGGTGTCGAGTTGCGAACGGAGCACAAGCACGCCGTCGAGCCAGCTTTGTCGGCAGCCGAACGCGTGGAGATTAAGAAGCGATTTGCGGATAGTCCGGTCAAATTAGTTGGCTATGGTTCGAACTGCGAATATCACTCGGACAATCCAGCCGAAGTGAAAAAGAATATTGAGCAGACCAAAAAGTATGTTCAGCTCATGCACGATTGTGGAGGCACCGGCGTTAAGGTTAAGCCTAACGGTTTTCCGAAGGGGCTGACTAAAGAGCAGACGATTGAGCAGATCGGTAAAGCCCTCAACGAAGTCGCCGAGTTCGGCGAGGGTTATGGTCAGCAGATTCGCGTTGAGGTGCACGGAAAGGATACCAGTGAATTGCCGGTGATTCGCGATATCTTTAAAGTAGCCAAGCACTCGAATGTAGCGGTGTGCTGGAATTCGAATCCCGAGGATCTGACCGGTGCGGGACTCGAGTCTAACTTCAACATGGTCAAGGATCGTTTCGGAACCACCGTGCATGTCCGAGAACTGGACGATAAGAGCTATCCTTATGCTCAACTGATCAAGCTGTTCAGCAATATCAACTACGAAGGTTGGATACTGCTCGAAGCGCGGACAAATCCGACCGATAAGACAGCGGCCATGAAGCAGCAACGAGAGATTTTTGAGCAGTATTGCAAAGCTGCGCAGGCATAGTCGCCTGCCTCAATTGTTGTACTTGTCGTGTCGCTTATACCATCTTTGCTGAGAGTCTGGAGCGTGAAATGTACCGATCGATTTTTTTGATTTTGATGGCCTGTTTCGTAAGCTCGATAGGCACTCATTGCAATGCACAGACTAAGGTTCAGGAAGGCTCCGATGTTTCCAAATTGGATCCTGCGATGGCTGCCAGCAAAGCTGCAGCGGCAGAGGTGGTTTGGTATGACGTAACCGAGTTCGGTGTTGAAGGTCGAATTCTGCCTGACCAAGAGCGACTGAGCTGGTTCGATCGATTTCCCAAGGCCGCAGAGGAGATCGTTCCTAAAGCTGTTTGGAGTCTGAGTCGTGACAGTGCGGGAATGATGGCTAGGTTTCGCACCGACGCCACCTCCATTCATGTGCACTACAAGTTGACAAAGCCTCGACTTGGAATGGCTCACATGCCAGCAACTGGCGTGAGTGGAGTCGATCTTTACGCGCGAGACAAAGATGGTAAGTGGAAGTGGGTGCAGGTTGCCAAGCCTGAAACGCAAGAGGTCAAAGTTGAAGTCATCAAGGGCTTGGCTCCAGGAATGCGCGAGATGGCAGCGTATTTGCCTTTGTACAATGGCGTTGAGTTCCTAAAGATTGGCGTTAGTAAATCGAGCCGCTTTGAAGGCTTAGCTCCACGTGAAAAGCCTGTTGTGTTTTATGGCACCAGCATTACTCACGGAGCCTGCGCTAGTCGGCCCGGAATGGTACATACCGCAATTCTTGGCCGTAAACTCGACATGCCAATCGTGAATCTTGGTTTCTCAGGTAACGGTCGCATGGATAAAGGAGTTGGAGATTTCCTAATTCAGCTTGATGCGGCTGCGTTCGTAATTGATTGTCTACCCAACATGCAGCCTGCCGATGTAACGGCCAAATGCGAATTGTTGGTCAAGCAGTTGCGTGCCGCCCAACCGGAAACTCCCATCGTTCTTGTCGAGGATCGCCGCTTCACCAACGATTGGATTACACCTGAGAAACAGAAGTTTCACACGGAAAATCACGCGGCATTGCGGGCAGCCTTTGATCGATTGATCGCAGAGGGGCATAAGCAGGTCTACTACATCGAAGGTGATCATCTTTATGGCGATGACACCGAAGGTGCAACAGATGCCTCGCATGCCAGCGACTTGGGTTTTATGCGTCAAGCAGAGATTTTTGAGCCTGTGCTTCGAAAGGCACTTCAGAAGTAAGTTCGTGCAAGATCGTTTTTCAGATTGCTTTGGAGTGAACAGAAAGTGCTTCTGAGCTGTCTGATGGGATGACCTGTTCGAGTTCCTGAGGCTACTCAGCAAAAAAGTTGCCGAAATAAGCTGAATTTCGCCTCAAAATAGGCCGAATTGGAACTCAAATTCGTCTTGCGGTAGGTTGGTCCGCCGATAAACTATCGCCTTCCCAAAATCGCAGGTGGTCCGCTTGTAGTATTTAGGCCAACATAGCTCAGTTGGTAGAGCTGCTGATTTGTAATCAGCCGGTCGGGGGTTCGAGTCCCTCTGTTGGCTCCTTATCTTAAGCGTAAATCCTCGCTGGATCGTCACTTATGGCGATCTTGATTAGGGATGGGGGAGGTTGCCCGAGTGGTTAAAGGGGACGGACTGTAAATCCGTTGCTTCGGCTACGCAGGTTCGAATCCTGCACCTCCCATTGGCGAAACAGGCCCAAGGTGGCAAACTGATGGATTAGCCGAAAGGGTGAAGTGCTTCGTGGCGGATAAGATCTGCTACTACAGTCGCTCGTTTCGGAGGAATCTTGTGAACCAAAATCGGCTCACAAGGTATTGCGGGTGTAGCTCAATGGTAGAGCAGCAGCCTTCCAAGCTGAATACGAGGGTTCGATTCCCTTCACCCGCTTTTCCGAAAGCTGCTGTAGCTCAGTTGGTAGAGCACTTCCTTGGTAAGGAAGAGGTCATGGGTTCAAGTCCCATCAGCAGCTCATGCTTCGAGGTCGCAAGGATCGACTCTTGTCGCTTGTCTGTTTTCGTCTAAGTTGGTCGCGAGCCACTTTGGCCGCGCATGTCACAAGTTTTTAGTTGTTAGGTGTAACGAACAATGGCCAAAGATAAGTTTGAGCGTACAAAGCCGCACTGCAACGTCGGCACTATCGGTCACATTGACCACGGAAAGACCACTACCACTGGCGCGTTGCTTGCAGTTCAAGCAGCCAAGGGTAAGGCAAAGGCAAAGGCGTATTCTGAAATCGCTAAGGGTGGTACTGTCCGCGACGAGACAAAGACCGTAACCATTGCTGTTTCTCACGTTGAATATGAAACAGACAATCGACACTACGCACACATCGACTGCCCTGGTCACGCTGACTTTATTAAGAACATGATCACCGGTGCCGCTCAGATGGACGGCGCTATCCTAGTAGTAAGTGCTGCTGACGGCCCAATGCCTCAGACCAAGGAGCACGTACTTCTAGCTCGTCAGGTAGACGTTCCAGCGATCGTCGTGTTCCTGAACAAGTGCGACCTGGTTGACGACGAAGAGTTGCTAGAGCTAGTTGAGCTTGAAATTCGTGAACTGCTCAACAAGTATGGCTTCCCAGGCGACGAAATTCCAATCATTCGTGGAAACGCTTTGGCAGCTTACAACAAGCCAGCCGACCCTGCAGCTAGCAAGTGCATTAGCGATCTGTTGGATGCAGTCGACAGCTATATTCCTCAGCCAACCCGTGAAGAAGACAAGCCATTCTTGATGGCGATCGAAGACGTGTTCTCGATCGAAGGTCGAGGAACGGTTGCGACAGGTCGAGTTGAGCGAGGCATCATCAAGGTTGGTGAAGAAGTTGAGTTGATTGGTCTTAAGGACGCAGCAACAAAGACGACTGTAACTGGCGTTGAAATGTTCCGTAAGGAAATGAACGAAGGCCGCGCTGGTGACAACGTTGGTTGCTTGCTCCGCGGTATGAAGCGAGAAGACATCGAGCGTGGTCAAGTTTTGGCTAAGCCAGGATCGATCACTCCTCACAAGCGATTCGAAGCTGAAATCTATTGCTTGAGCAAGGATGAAGGCGGTCGCCATACTCCTTTCTTCAGCGGTTATCGTCCACAGTTCTATTTCCGAACGACAGACGTTACTGGTTCTGCAAAGCTAGTTAGTGCAGAAATGTGCATGCCTGGCGATAATGTGAAGATCGAAGTAGAGTTGCAAAAGAAGATTGCTATGGACGACGGCGTTCGCTTCGCGATTCGTGAAGGCGGTAAGACCGTGGGTTCTGGCGTTGTGACCAAGATTCTTGAGTAAACCTGAATCAGTTTTGCTTCCGTGTGATGCGGTAGCGAATTCCCTGTGAACATCGATGGCTGTCGCAGTATTTGCTGCGACAGTCGTTGTTTCCGCGGGTGTTAGGGGTGTAGCTCAATTGGCAGAGTTCTGGTTTCCAAAACCAGCGGTTGGGGGTTCGAGTCCCTCCGCCCCTGTTTGAGCATGATGTTGGCTTGCAATGTCCTTCATTTTGGGATGGTGCACAGCAACGGATTCTGTATTGACATTGCTGCGATTGCACTGTCAGATTAGCAACATTCGGGGCGGCGTTATGTCCACCCTCGGAAGTATCAACAACCTGTTTTGCAAGTAATGCTCGTGTAGAGCGACACATGAACACAAAAGATACCACCCTTGGTGGAAGAGCTCCCGATCCTTCGGGCTCGCGAACATTTTTCGAAGAACTCTTCGCAGCTTCGCTCTATAAGCGAAATCAGGGAAGGCTTGTTCGACAATTGACCTGTTTGGCTGTATGGGTATTTGCAGGCGCGGCAGCCTGGCGCCTCCACCAGCAGTTTTTGAGCGTTTGGTTCACAAGTAATCTTGAGGCTCCGAGTCGAGTTGGTTCAGCACCGATTGGCTATCTGATCGCTGTAGCGTTCGGGATTGTTGGTGCATGGATTGGCTACCGATTGGTTAACTGGGCTAAGTTCGCTGACTTCCTAATTTCAGTAGAAGCTGAGTTGAACAAGGTGTCTTGGCCAACTCAGAAAGAGCTGATTAGGGCGTCCATGGTGGTGATTTTCACCATTTTGTTCATGTCAGTGCTGTTGTTTTTTTACGATACGTTTTGGCGATTGCTATTTACGGGGTTGGGTATCGCCTCGTAGGCGGCCGTTAATCAGCAATTAAACAGTAATTTTTGCAAAACTGTTTCAGAAAAGCTCTTGAAGAGTTGCATGCTTCGAGAGTAAATTGTCGACCTTTAATTTTACTATCTCTTCCTAGCCAGGAGATGGCTGCGGGAACTGCCCGGTGAAGGGTGGAAAACCGCGATCGCTTGTACTGGCGTGGGGGTGCTCATCAGTGAGTGACAAAAAAAAATCCGACTCTGCACCTGCGGGTGCTGCATCTGCTGGTGTGCCGGTAATGGACTGGTACATCATTAAAGTTGCATTCAATCGCGAAGATAGCATTCGTGATTCTCTGCTCAAGCGCATTAAGCTGGCAGGACTTGAGAGTTGCTTCGGCGAGATTCTTATTCCGACCGAGGATGTTGTCACGTTCACTCGAAACGGTACTCGCCGCGTTGTCAAGCGGAAGCTCTATCCGGGATATCTAATGGCTTTTATGGCCATTACTGACGATTCCTGGTTCTTGGTTAGGGAAACACCAGGCGTCGGTGACTTCACCGGTTCTGGTGGAAAGCCAACTCCGATGGATGCTGCTGACGTCGCAAAGATCGTCAAGAAAGCGGAGCCTGACGAGGATGGTGAAAAGCCTATGAAGACGTCGATACCGTATCGCGCTGGCGATCGAGTTCGCGTCAAAGAGGGCAACTTCCAGAATCTGGAAGGCGAAGTCGAAAAGGTCGATGAAGCAAACGGTCGAGTGACCGTGATCATCAACATTTTCGGACGTAGCACACCCGTTGAATTGGATCACTGGCAGATTGAGCAGTTGTAAATCAACTGATTTCGATTTCAGACTTGTGGTCCACTAACCAAAACATCAGCCTCGGCAATTTTTGTCGAGCTCAGCAGATAGAGAATCACCAACAGAGTATCTTCGATTCAAACAACTCGCGTGTGAGTCGAGAAAGATTGGAGACAAAGCGATATGGCCAAACAAATGGTTGGACAAGCCAAGTTTCAGGTGCCTGGCGGCGCAGCAACGCCAGCTCCACCTGTTGGCACGTCCTTAGGTAAGTACGGTATCAATCTGGGACAGTTTGTGTCTCAGTTCAACGAGCGTACTCGCGAATACAACGGTACCCCGATTCCGGTCGTGGTAACTGTGTACAGCGACCGTTCGTTCGAATTCGTGACCAAGAGTCCTCCTGCAGCCGCGTTGCTGAAGCAAGCAGCAGGAATTGCTAGTGGTTCTGGTGAGCCGAACAAGAAGAAGGTCGGCAAAGTAACTCGCGCTCAGATTCAAGACATCTGCAAGAAAAAGATGGCGGATCTGAATGCTCGTGATCTCGCACATGCCGAACGAATGATCGAAGGCACTGCGCGAAGCATGGGCCTGGAAGTGGAGGGCTAATGCAATGGCACGAGTAACTAAAGCAATGAAGTCCATGGTTGCCAAGAACCCAAAGGGCAAAACGCCTGTCGGTCTTAAGGAAGCTGTTGCGACTCTAAAGAGCTTCCCAGCTCGCAAATTCGACCAAAGTGTTGAGATTCACTTGAATCTGGGCGTCGATCCAGCTCAAGCTGATCAAATTGTTCGCGGTTCGGTGGTTCTGCCACACGGTATTGGTAAGACTCAGCGCATCCTGGTTTTTGCCAAGGGTGAATTGGCTGCGACTGCTGAAGCTGCCGGTGCAGATTTCGTCGGACAAGATGATTTGGCCAAGAAGATCAAGGAAGGTTGGACGGACTTCGACGTCTGTATCGCCACTCCTGACATGATGGGAATCGTTGGACCGTTGGGTAAGGTACTGGGACCTCGAGGTCTTATGCCTGCTCCGCGTTCCGGTACGGTTACCAACGACGTGGCCAAGGTCATCAAAGAGTACAAAGCCGGTAAGGTTGAGTTCCGAAATGACAAAGGTGCGAACGTTCACGCTGTGGTTGGCAAGTTGAGCTTCCCAGCCGAGAAGTTGATTGAAAATGTTGAAGCGTTCCTGAACTACCTGAACAGCGTCAAGCCAAATACGGTCAAGGGAACGTTTATCAAGACGATCTCGTTGTGTGCGACAATGTCACCAAGCGTTCGCGTTTCCTAATACAAATAGCTAACGCCAAGAATATTGAGCGATCATGAGCAAATACGTTAAGAACCTAATTACAAGCGATATCAAAAATCGCATTGCGGGAATCACCGACGCGGTTGTTGCCAACTGCATCGGTATGAATTCCGACGCAACCTACAAAATTCGCAAGCACCTGCGAGACAAAGGCATTTCGATGCTGGTTGTTAAGCGAAGCTTGGCTTCTCGGGCTGTAGCAGATTCCAATCTGCGTCCCATGTTTGATGATGTGAGCGGGTCGGTCGCAATTGTTTGGGGTTGCGAAGACTTCGTTAGTTTGTGCAAGGAAATTGCCGCCATCTCCAAGATGAAAGAGTTCGAAAAGTTCGAACTCAAAGGTGGAGTGATGGATGGTGAGACTTTGTCGGCAAAGAAGGTCTTGGAAGTTAGCAAGTGGCCAAACCGCGAAGAGCAAATTGCTCTATTGGTTGGTCAAATTCTAAGCCCTGGTGCAAACTTGGCTTCGCAGCTTAAGGGCCCAGGTTCGAAGGTCGCTGGCCAGGTCAAGAAGATGATCGAAAACAAGGAGGGCGAAGCATAGCGATAGTTTTTTCGCTGGGTCGCTCAAAGGCTAACCAGCAAATCTGCTAGCCGAATTGGTCTGAGCAGCAAATTAACGGTGCTTCGCACCATAAAGACTTAAAACAACTTTAAACACGAATACTTTTTTCCAAATAAGGGTGACAGAACATGTCCGAAACAACTTTTGCAGACAACATTAAGACTCTGGGTGACTCGATCGTAGGTTTGACTTTGAAGCAAGCCAAAGAACTGAGCGACTACCTGAAGGATACATACGGTATCGAAGCCGCAGCCGGTGGAGCAGTGATGATGGCCGCTCCTGCGGATGGTGCGGGTGCAGCCGCTGTTGTTGAGCAAACTGAATTCGACGTCGTTATGACCGGCTTCGGCGACAAGAAGCTGGACGTCGTTAAAATCGTTAAGAACCTGACCGGTGCATCTTTGATGGATGCCAAGAAGATGGTTGAAGGCGTTCCAGCCAAGATCAAGGAAAAGGTTTCCAAGGAAGAAGCCGAAAAGGTCAAGAAGGAATTGGTCGAAGCTGGTGCTACTGTTGAAATCAAGTAGTTCTCTGGTGAACCATTAGATAAAAAAAGCAAAAACCCAGGTGTACGATCACCTGGGTTTTGTTTTTTGCATCTGTCGAATCCAGCTTCCTTTTTCCGCGATCTGCAAGCTAATCCAGGTGTATCGCTCACCTGGATTGTTGCTTGGACCGCTTCTCGAACGCTGCCTAAGCACAATACAGTTCATTCAGGCCAGGATTCTTCCCAGCGGAATCGGTGCGAGCCCTCCGCTCCCCGTGCTTTCGCTGAGAGGGACCGAACTGCTCTAGCAATTCCGCTCGATAGCGGGCCTAATTGAATAGTATTGTGCCTAAACATGCGGGCACGGATCCGTATCTGGGTCGCCACCTTCAGCATACTAACTGCTTCTGACGGCTCGCCGGTCTTTAGCAACGATCTGGCCCACGATTAGCCAAATCCCAACAAAGAACGTACCCAAAACGGCATTAAACCACTCAATCGACATCAAACACCCATTGCGCTTGAGAATGCATCCATGCGCAATATGTTTTGGGAAGCTCTATATCCTGAGCGTCCCAACGGTTGAGGCCGTAAGACCCCAGGTTCGTTATCGACTTGAATTCAGTAGAACATTTAGATTTTCTCAAGTGCCATCAAACTTTGCCTATTCGGCACGCTTTACTTGGATTCCTGACCGGAGGTCCAGAAGTAGATTCAGGCCAGGTTGAAGGACTAAGGGAGATCGTACGAATCCTTGGCCCTAAATAGGAAGAGTCGGAATGCTAATCGTTGATTTGAAAGAGTCGCTTGAGTGCATCGAGAAGTGAGGCGTGATGGGAACTATCCGCGTTTTCTCGTAGCGATTGAAGCGGTGGGTGTAGTAACTTGTTGATCATGCGATCAAATGCGTAGCTTAGCTCCTTTTCCACTTCGGGGCTGATCTCGTGAGCCTGGAGCTTGTCGAGCAGACGTTTCAGCTCCTCCTGCTTGATCTGCTCGGCTTGCTGGCGAAGTTTTTGAATCGTCGGGCCGGTTCCAGCATGTTTCGCTTCGCCGATGAACTTCGATGTTTCCTGATCGATGATCTGTAGAGCCTTTGGCCATTCGGCTTTGCGAGCTTGCACGTTGCGGTCACAAACCTGCTGCAAATCGTCCACTGAGTACAAGTAGGCATCCGGAAAGTCACCAATAACTGGATCGAAGTCTCTTGGGACCGCTAGGTCCAGGATTACGACGGCTTGTTGTCTACTAGCTCGAATTTGTTTGAAGGTTGCGGCCGACATGATCGGATCAGGTGAACTGGTCGTGGAAACGATCAAATCGGCGGAAGCGACGTTTGTGTGCAACGCGTCCCAGGGGTCAGCCTGAATTGAGAATTCCTTGGCCACTTCTGCAGCTCGATCAAAACTGCGATTAACAATGCGAACACGTTTGGCTCCTGCATCCAGTAGATACTTGAGCGTTTCAACACCCATCTGGCCAGCACCGATTAGCAGAATCCGCTTGTCATCGAAACGTTCGAAGAACTCCGTGGCTATTTCGCTGACCGCAACGCTGGGGACGCTGATGCGTCGGCGCTGAATCGAAGTTTCATTGGCAACGCGCCGAGCAACCGCTGTAGCACGTTGAAAAGCTCGATGCATCAATGTCGAGGCACAATTGCATTGGCAAGCCAATTCGTAAGCTTGTCGCACTTGCGAAAGAATTTGAGCTTCGCCGATGATCATGCTATCCAGGCTTGCAGCGACCATAAAGAGGTGTTTGATCACGTCCTCCTCAAGAAAGCTGCTGGCCAGTTTTTGGATGTCAGTTTGAGGTAAATCGTGAAACTTTGCGACAGCAAAACCGAGATCCTCAGTATCGGGAGCAGGCTGGTTTTCTGTCGCGCAGTAAAGTTCAACTCGATTACAGGTGCTCAACAACACCACTTCAGTATTTGGATGCTGCGACTGAAACTCGCACAGAAACTTGTGAGCCTGGTCGCTGGAAAATGCCAATCGCTCTCGCAATTCAAGCGGTGTATGGTGGTGACTCCAGCCTATCATCGACCAGTGCATTAGTTCGCACCTCGATCAATGTGAATGCTAGAGGCATCGTTCGTCGAGTCATCCGTGAAATTTGCCGTAGGAGATACTGCATCCGAATGGGAAGGTGAATTGTCGGTCTTTTCGTCTTTGGAGGATGGTTCTTTTTGTCCGTGTGAGGACAAAATGACTGAAACGAGAACAACGACCAGGAAAACAAAACTTGCGATGCTTAGGAATGCTCCGCGCCGCCCGCCCAGAGCCCTACTAGCTCGAGACTCTAAGAATGCGGCTAATGCAGACCAAAGGAACAAAGCGAAGCTAACAATTGTTCCGCTGCCGATCCACGATACGCCACCCCGGGCCAGATTCAGCATCACTCCGGACAGCATTCCAACTCCCAGTGCGATGGCCGATGCGAACAGTGTCATTCGATTGATCGACTGAAGAAATTCTAATGCCGGTAAGCGAAAGAAGGCTCGCTTCTTGGATTTGTTTTTCAGTCGAGTTGACTGGACTAAATACATCAGACCGAATGCTAGACCTTGGAAGATGAACATGGTTCCAAGGAGCAGGCTTACACCATGCACTTGACCCCAAAAAGTTACCGCAGATCCTTTCGCAAAAGGCTCTATCCCGCGAACCAAAGTTGCTACGCCGATCAAAAGCAACACCAGGGGCAATAGGAAAAGTCCGATGTTGCCCGTTGGATTGCGAGCCATCAAATAAGTGCAAGCGATTGCCAAGCCCCAAGCCCCCAGCACGACCCACTGAAACCAGTTGCTTAATACGCGGCCGGATTGATCGCCGAAAAGTTCGTTTCCAAGAAAAATGGTATGGGCCAGAAGACCCGCAATCATACCCAGAAGAATCAAGACCTGCCTTGCGGGAAGCTTAAAGAACAGCCGCCAGACTTCCAGCAGAAGAACCAGCAAATAGCTGAAAAGAAAGCAGGTTAACGAGACGCCTGTTAACAAGTTCTTCCTCCTCGGCTGTTTCCGAAATCAAAAACAAAAGAAGCCAGCGTCAAACGACCCGGCTTCTTTGAAAGAGAATTACGACGAAGGATTAACGAATGGGATTACTCCCAATCTTCATCATCGTCGTCCTCATCTTCCTCGTCATCGTCCCAATCATCGTCGTCATCTTCTTCCCAATCGTCATCTTCCTCTTCTTCTTCGTCGAGTTCTTCCTCGTCCTCGTCGTCGACCTCTTCCCACTCTTCATCCGATTCTTCTTCTAGATCGCCCTCTTCTTCTTCTTCTTCTTCGGCGTCATCATCTACATCTTCTTCGTCCTCTTCCCAGTCGTCGAAGTCCTCTTCATCATCGTCGTCGTCATCGTCACTATCCTCGTCATCTTCCCAATCTTCATCGTCATCTTCGTCACGTGCTTCGATGACAGGTACATTCGTCAGTTTTAGTATGCGTTCATCCACGATTTCTTCTGCGAGAAGAGCTGTGGCCAACATTGATTTCTTCACCGTGGACTCCTTTACTTCCGATTCAGATGCTTGATCTTCAGTTGATGTAAATTCATTGGGTGGGATTGAATTCACCCATTCTATCCGGGGTAAGCGATCGGCAGATCGCAGCCCAAACATTTGCAAAAAACGTTGAGTAGTCCCGTAAAGATAAGGTCTTCCCAAATCTTCGCTGCGACCACTGATTCGAACTAGGTCCATTTCCATAAGTTGTTTGAGAATCTCGCTGCAACCTACTCCGCGAATCGCCTCAATATCAGCCCTCACTACAGGCTGTCTATATGCGACAATCGCTAAAGTCTCTAGACTCGACTGTCCCAACCTTAGTTCACCGGGAACATGGCTAAGCTTTCTTAGCCAGGGAGCAAACTGAGGTCGAGTCAAAATTGCGTAACCACCTGCAACCTCCTCTACGCGATAGGGCCTGCCCTGGTTGTCATAAAGTAGGTTGAGTTGGCGGATTAGTGTACGCACTTCTGTCGCGTCCGCCAAGCCAGCCAGTTTAGAAGCTTTTCGACTGCTGACACCCTGGGGCGTCAGGAATAAAACTGCTTCCAAATTTCGCAGTTTATCCTCAGCAGAAATTCCTGGATTGGGCGGATTCTGACCGGTCTGTGACCGACTGATGGTCCAACAATGAATGAAACGCCAACATTTCTGCGGCAAAGAGCCGTTCGGTGATCGTCGAACACCACTTTTCAAACTTTTGCCGTCCGGGCGCATTAACAACTTCCAGTGTTTTGTGGCAAACTGTTTCCGACGAAAATCATGTTTTGCTGGTACAATTCGTTGAGTATCGCGGGATCAATCTATCATTTTTGGTGCCCGAAGGCATCACGAATACCAGTGTTTCGACCTATTGAGTTCAGTTTCTGAGGCTCTGAATGTCCAAAACAATGCGAATTGTCCTGTTTGGCTGCGTCGGGCTTATTCTGGCCCTATTCGCCTCGTATGTCTACATTGCTCAGGCGAGAGTAGTGGGCTATGAGTTTGATCCGCAAACTTGGCAAATTCGCCACTTCGAATTTTATGCAGATCCGTTCACTAACAAGGAGTTGATAGGCGTTGATCGTACTGGAAAAGTCAATTGGACCATCAACCCCACCATCACCGCCCTTTTGACCCCAGGTGCGTCAAGTAAATGGGATCTTATCGAGCTGAATGACTACAGGCCGGAAAAAAGCGTTGGGCCTGCGGCTATCATCGTGGATGCATTGACAACCCGAAGGAGTGGTTGGAGTTCGACTTCGGTTGAGTTTTGGCCGGACTGGTCAACTAAGAATCCAACCGAGGCTGCATTATTTTGGAAGGCAGTCCAAAGCCTGACAATTCATGGCGCATACAACGACGTTCCAGAATTATTAGAAGTTGCCGTAACCAATACCTCCAAAATTCCCGAATTGTCCAATAGGCTCGTTGCCGATGCCCTGCTCCGTCGAGCGAATCAATTGCAAAGTGACGGTGAAGCTGCTCAAGCAAAGGCCGCGGCAACTGAAGGGCTTCGCTATGCACCTAGCTCAGTCGAGCTAAAAAAGATCGTTGATGGAAAATAATCTATCGATCGGCATTTTCGGTTCGCGGTCTAGGGCGAACCTTCATGTTGCTCACCGTGTGAATGGTTGGAATGTTGATTGTGGGAGTGTCCATTCTGGAGTCCAATTCCCCTTGCGGCGGAACCTCTGACAGATGTTTTTGCGACTCAGGTGACATATGCAGATGTAGTTGTGGGAATGGAATCGAGATCTGATGTTGGTTCAAGCTCAGTTTGATTCTGCTGGTTAAAATCTCTTTGGCCATGAACACATTTTCCTTGGCAACCCAAATCCGCACGGTCCAGTCCACTGAGCTTGCGCCAAGATTGGTAAGAATGATCTGAAAGCCACGATCTTCGCCAGGTAGAATCAACTCAGCCATCGATTGAACAGCTTCAGAAAGAGCAGCTCGAGTAGCTTCGATGTTGGCTCCATATTCAACGCCTACTGTCACATCGACTCGACGGTGAGGGTGATAGCTGATGTTTTCGATTGTACCGCTGGCTATAGTTGAGTTTGGAATAATCAGCCTTCGGTTGTCGGGGGTATCGAGAGTCGTTGTGAAGATGTCGATCTCGTCTACCTTGCCAATAACATTCGCAATGTTGACCGTGTCGCCAACCTTGAATGGCCGAAACACCAAAAGCAAGATCCCAGCAGAAAAGTTGGAGAGTGTACCTTGAAAAGCTAGACCAATCGCAAATCCCGCAGTGGCCAGTACCGCCATGAATCCCGAAACCTCTAAGCCAACTTGGGAGAGGATGGTGATGCAGGCTAAGATCATCGAAGCCATAAAAAGTAATCTTGCCTATGAACTTGCCAAGAGTTTCATCGACTCAACTTCTAAAATCGGCTTAGATGCGATTCTACTGGCAATGAATTTTGACACAAAGTAGACAGCGATTAAGCCAAGTAAACCGACAGCTCCAGGGATAATTAGTTCATTTACAAGTAGCGTACCACCCGTCGCCACATCGCCCTTGAGGACGCTTGAGTACGCTTGGGATAGCGTTTCCTTCAAAGACTGATGCGATTGAACGTCGCTGGCTTTGGGGAAGGCTTCGGTGATTGCTTGAGCAGCTTTTCGGTGCTTGTTCTTGCAGCATGGTGGTGACCCCAAGAGGATGCGGAACTACTCTGGGAAAATACACTCTCATGCCAGTTCAACCTGAAACACAGTTTTCGTGCTAGCATTCAGATGGTTTTACTTAGCAGCAAAAGAAATAGCTACGGTCCTGGAATAAGGATCGTAGCTATTAAATCGCGTTATTTCAAATCGAGCGAGGGTAAAAACTACTTGGCGTTCTTGAGTTTTCACTGCGAGTCTCGAAGAACTTCTTCAGCGTCTCCCCTTCGCCTTCTGCTTAGACGGGAGTGGCTCGCACAAAATCCATCGTAGCTAGTTAACTTGCAGTATCTTCTTTGAGCTCCGCTTCGATCAGCTTGCGATACTGAGTAACAAGTGGCTCGATCTTGTCCCAAGACATTTCGCTACCTAGCGTACGAATGTTTTCAAGATACTTGTTGCGGAATTCACCTATCTCCAGCAATTTACTGCGCAATAGGAAGCGTTCGTTGTTCATTCCGCGAACGGATCAAGCTCAGGTCCGCCGCCTCCAGGACCGCCCATTCCCATGCCACCACCAGGACCGCGACGTTGACCCTCAGGCCCTTGACCACCTTCCGGGCGACCTTCGCGAGGTCGATCACCTGCCTGAGCATCATAGGGACGACCATCGTCGCCTGGCCCTGCCCTGCTCTCCCGGACGGCCCTCTCCCGGACGCCCTTCTCCCGGACGACCCTCTCCTGGACGACCCTGTTGACCACCAGGTCCAGGACCTTCGCCAGGACCACCTGGGAAAGGCTCACCTGGAGGGCCACCAGGACCCATACCCATTCCGCGTCCACCAGGCCCACCAGGACCTGGACCGTGGCCCGCCAGAAACGCTTCGTTCATGTCGTAGGGATAGATGTGGAACATCTTTGGGATCGAGCCAGATGTAATAGTCGCTGCCACGAGTCCAATAGCCATCGCTGTTCACGGAGGCAATGTCGACAGCCAAGAACCACATCAACTCATCAATGTCAAGCAAAGGCTTGATCGCCGCAGCTTGTTTCTCTTTCGGCGTCTCGTTAAGTATCTTGCACAATTCGATTAGCTTCTTCAGTCCTTAGCTGAAGCGTCTTTGGCTTCAAATAATCTTTCATAAGCAGCTTGGTCTTCGCCAAAGTATTGCAAGCCACCTCGAGACTGAGGTGAACCAGGAACCTTCCAACGGGCTCCCTTGGTGTTCTCGTAGTGCTCCTTGAGAAAGTCCTTGTTGTTGATTTGTTGAACGTTCGAATAGATTCCCCAGCTCTCACCATTCACCGCAAGCGAACCAAGTTAGCCTTCGGTGCCGGAAAGTGAGGAGAAGCCAAGTGCAGGTACAGAGCGGCGCTCATCAGCGTAGGATCATTAACGCCGTTGAGCAGGTTAAGCGTCTTGTAGCCTAGCAAGCGTTGCTCGGAGTTCGCCATATCGAGTGAAAGATTGAGCGGTCGCTTGTATCCATTCGGAATCATGCCTAAAGATGTGTTGCCTCGGAATCGAATGCCCACTAGCGGATACTCTTTTTCCGTCAGCAGTCATCGTTGCAGGAACTTCTACGTCTGTATCGCGAAAATCGGATAATTCGGATTCCCAATCCTTGTTTTAAAGTCCAGGAGAATATCGTTCGAAGTACGTTCGAGTCGTACAAACCGCCAGTAACGGGAGCAACATCAGATTTGGCGACATGCTTGCCCGGTTCTGCTGGAGGCATATTGCGCATGCCTGGACCACCAGGGCCTCGTCCGCCACCACGACCCCCGAACTGTCCACCACCGGGGCCCTGCCCACCACCGGGGCCCTGCCCTCTGCCCTCTGGTCCTCTGCCCTCTGGTCCTCTGCCCTCTGGTCCTCTGCCTTCAGGACCGCCTTGTTCGCGCGGTCGTTGATCTGGGCGACCGCCTTCTTCGGGTCGACGAGGTTGTTGAGGCTGAGTCTCATTCGGTCGGCCTTCAGGACCAGGTTGTTGACCCGGCTGGCCAGGTTGTGGCTGACCGCCTGGCTGGTTTCCGGGAGGACCAAAGCCCATCGGTCCAAAGCCGCCTCTACCAGGGTTTTGGGCCCGCTGTTCTTGAATGTATTTTCTGGCTGGGATGCGTTCTTCAGAGTTCAGCCATCCATCCTTGTTAGCATCAAACTTCTCAAGTACTTTCATCGTTGGTCGATTGGGGCCGCCCATACCCATCCCTGGACCACCCATTCCAGGTCCGAATCCGGGGCCAAAGAAGTTGCCTGGTCCAGAATTACCTGGCCCACCCGGGCCTAGTTGACCACCAGGACCTTCTTGAGGCCGAGCGTCGGGTTGAGCTTGTTGTCGAGCCGGTCTGGCTGGTTCATCTTGAGCTGGCAAAAGCTGCGGCTGGATGACCAGCGAGAGCATGCCGAGCGGAATCATTCTTCGAATTCGCATGGAAATGTCCTGTCGTGCGGAAATATGGCGGTGCAAACCACGTACACTTTACCAGTTGCCTAGGTCGTTCAAAACCGCCACAAACAGCTTGAAGAAGTTATTCGATCAGGCTTAAGCAAGTTTCAGAAATCCAGACTGATCGAACTTTTCCGGTGAAACAGCCTCATTGTTTGTATTGAAAACTGCAATTTCGGAACTGCCAGCGGTACTCTCCGACCAAATCGCGGGCCAAAACCGTTAGGAGATGTTGCAGAATTCTGGCGGTTTGCTTAGATATACACTTTCCTCGACCGCGACTCTTTTTTGAGCCTAATCGCCCCAAAAGAACAGGTTGTGGAATCGAAATTCGACCGGAGAGGTGGCTGAGTGGTCGAAAGCAGTTCATTGCTAATGAACCGACCGGGTAAAACTGGTCCGCAGGTTCGAATCCTGTCCTCTCCGCTGGTAAAAACCCGTAAGTTCTTCTGTCTCAAGTACTTACGGGTTTTTTCGTGCGCAGTGGTGGCGAAAAATGTTCTTTTTAGGTCTAATAAGGTCTGATTGAAGCTCCGAACCCACTGGAGATCAGACAATGAGTGACGCAGCAAATCACCTTCCGCGCATTCGCAATACTCCTCTCAAAATCACCAAACGTGGCTATTTGAGACAGCTTGGCTGCACATCCGCTACAAGCAAAAGTACTGCCAAGTTCGCCCTTGGCTACGACAGTGCGGTTGCTGCTAAAAGGCGCAAGGATATTGAGGCAATCTATTACGAGAACTCGCGTTACTTGCACGGAGCGCCCTATTGGAATCCGTTCTTCTTAGGTCTAGCTCGACAGATTGAACAAACGAGCTTCGCCGTGGTAGAAACGGAGTCACTATCAAAGTCCTTGGGCTTTCTTGGCCAGAACGCTGCAGAAAAAATACTCAAGTTTCGGAGCATAGTAAAACGTCTCCAAATGCAAGGCGTTCTCATTCAGTTCGATGACGAAGACCTTCAAGTCCACACCGCGCCCAATAAACTACTAATCAAAAGCTCAACCACTTTTCACCAGGCTCTGGCATCCTACTCTCAAGATCGGCTTGCCAATTACGTTGGCGAATTCACAGGTCGTAAGAGCGTTGAGGACAAAATCAACCGAATTACCGAATGTACAAACGATTGCCTCCTATCGGAATTTGGCTTTCGCGAATCCAAGGCTGTTATCGACTATTGGCGAAATCGGCCAGCGACTAAATCGGGCAATCATTGCTCCCAATCCTTTGCCGAAGGGCACATTACCGAGTTTCGAAAGCTCTGCCACTGGATCGGCGCAAATTACGAGGAGTTTACTTGTCCAGATTTTCAAGCCATCGACAGTAGAATCAAGAAATTGTCTACCGACAAAAGCAGTAATGCCCCTCGAGATATGTTTTTCCGTCCACAAGAACTTCAGGAGATATTTCGGACCGCGCAGCCGATGGCAAAGCTTATCATTGCCTTAGGACTTAACTGCTGTGCAGGGGCCGCGGAACTCGGTCGCTTCAAGGTGAGCGATTTTCATTTCGAAACAGTTCATCCCTACCACGAAGTTGTCGATTTTCACCAAAAGCAGTCTTGGTTGATTTCGAGCCGCAAAAAAACTCAGGCTCACAGTGAGTCGCTGCTTTGGGATTGGGTAGTGCCTCTAGTCAAAGAGCAAGTCCAACTTTGCAAACGCAAAGGCTGGATCTACTTGTTCACTGAAAATGGAGAGCCGCTCTACCGCGACAACGCAATTTACCGAGAACTGGGACTACCTGAACCGAACACCACGAAGCCCGAAAGCAGATTCACAAAGCGATTCAATAATGCAGTAGAGAAGGCGTTCAAAGATTCACGAATCACTCGACAATTATCGCTCGGCAAATTGCGAAAGACGTTTAGCAATTTCTTAACCATGAAGGCGCATGCGGACCTTGGCACACTGGCTTTGTCCCATGTCTCCGATGCCGACGAACAGCTCAAACACTACGCAAATAAACCTTACGCACGGTTATTTCAAGTAACGCTTGAGTATCAAGACTATTGGCGATTGTCGAGCAAAGCTAAGACTTAAGCTTGATGGAATCTGATTTGCCATTCGCATGTAGAGCTTCCTCATACGAATTCCATGCACCACATTCGCGAATGTACGCTTCGGCTAACTCAAGTGAATGAGGCTTCTGTCCCAAGAATCTCAAATAGGAAGCTGATAGGCCAATTCCATCAAGAAACTCCTTTGCATCGCATAGTGCCTTCGTGACGGCATCCTCAACTTTTGAAGATTCGATCGTTGCGCCTGTGAGTTCAATCGTGATGTCAGCTCGGATGCGAATATTAGCGGTCATTTGGGAGTTCTCAACTTTTCTTGGTTAACACTCGTGCGAGGTGGACATCCCCGAGCTATCCAATCTTTCACATCGTCCAAACGGAACCGAACAGCGGAACCCAGTCGAATTGGTTCGGGCAAACGTTCGGCTTTCAGCATTCGCCAAAGTGTGCGAGTCGAAATCTTGAGTAGTTTGGCGAGCTCTAATATTGTGATCAAGCTGACATCTTGAGCGTCATGATCTTGAAGTTGTTGATTCATGTGCTTTTGAGCTGTCATCCTAGCAAGGCCTAATGATCCAGGGTTAAGCTGATTTCACGAGCCCGAGTAGGTTGTTGCTGGGCGCTATGCATATGACTATCGACGATTGAATCAGCCTCCTGTTGCTGCTCCGGTTGGTTGAGGTCTCTCCTATCGCGAGCCACTTCGCCAGGCGTCTTTGTACCCCATACCCCTTGTTCAGTAGTCGTAACGATATTGGAGTTCTCAAAATTGAAAATATTTCGAAGCTCGTGAAGTCCCTGCCGAAACATTGCTGCCGCGTGCTCCGAACCAATTTTTGGATCAGTATTGGGATGGGGTTTGCTCATGTCGATTCCTATATGTCGTGACATTACCAACGCTTACGAAACTGCTCTGCCATGTACCGCTGTTCAATCATGGCATCACGTAAATTAGTTACCTGCATTTGAGTAGATAAATTTGAGAGAATGCCGAGTACCAACATCGATACACCAGCAATCATTACATACCATCCCAATGGCTCGCACAGCGTGGCTGTTAGATAGCCAAACCCGATAAGCGTAATTGGCTCAGCGTATCGCTTGGCAACTGCCTCTTCTCTCTCGGTTGCATTTTGGGCCAGGAGTCGCGGGAACCCGTTGTAGAAAGAGTGGCAGATTTCGCCGCTCACTGCTCGGCGCAATACCGAAGCTCTAGTCACCAAAACCATGGCCAAATAGGCCAACAAGAACAATAACATGGGCTCAACGTTGTGGTGCGGCCATTTGAAACTCCAGTAGATTGGTACAAGGAAGAATACTCCTACTGCATTGAAGCCCAAATATCGCGATCCCATGTCGCGATGAAGAAAAACTTCTACCGACGTTGCCCAAATCCGAAGTACGAATAGCAGAAGACCAAACCCCTGCATCCCTTCGTTGGAGTCTGATTGTCGAGTAGTTTGCATCGTCTCACCTTTGCTTTGCAGTCAACTAGAAAAGTTGTTGCTTGAATGTCACAGGAGTCCAGGGGCGACCGGTCTGACTGAACTGACGACCGCCTTGATAGACTATCGCATCTGCTGTCCACAACGGTGCGCCACCCTTTCGCAGGGAATTAAAGACAGAGGGCTGTACTTCGTATTCGTAGACTTCGTTGACGCCGGAACTAACCGTTTGATTGTTGCCGACATCCAAAAGCGACTCAAACCAATTGCCAGGTTGGTAGCTACTATTAGCATTGATCATCAGTTGCTTGGTACGTCCGATCAAATCAGCCGCATAAGTATTTGTCTTAATGTCGGTCTGCTGGTGGAAAATCTGAGTGGAGAGATTACCGAGCAATGAATGAACGAGCGATTCCGAATGTTCGCCAAACATAGCCAGATAGTTGCTTATCGATTGAGTCGCGCAGACAACGGCCGTGCGAGTACTTCGAGCGGTTGTCTGAAAAATTTGATCCTGCTTAACAGCGAAATGATGGCTTTCGTCAGCCACCATAAATACTGGACGAGGATTGGCAGCAATATCTCTGCGTTCTTGAGCCCGCTGAGTACAATACTTCCATAAGACCTGCAAGAAGGTGCCAGCGCTTCCGAACAGAAAGGTCGGCAAATCGACAATAATGATTTTTCCATGTTGCATCATCTCGGGACTGATGTTGGATTCGTCCGAAATTAGCTCTCTGATAAGTCCTCGATTGAGTACATCGGCCATGCTTGTAAACATGCTTACGATGCATGATCGAGTGCGATCGCTCAACGCGGGAAATTCATTTAGAAAGTATGACGCTGTTAGCTCTAGGTCGCGCCGCTTTACCGGGTCTTTAGTTCTCGCGTCAGCCTCTCTGAGACACTGACAACAATATGAATTCTTGCACCATTCCGGCGACGCCAATTGTTCGAATGAAGTTGGCGCACTCGTAACTACTTTGAAGAGTTCTGGCACGCTGCAACGATCCTTCCCCATGACCAATGCATCAACACCATTGCGAATAAGCTGCTCAGTTGCATTCTGCCAATATCCCTCGGAATTGAAGCTGGTTCCGACACGCTCATTAACTTCGAGCAGTGTTGTTAGCAAAGTCACGATTGATTGATTCTGACCAGATCCTGCGTCACTGCGATGCAGCTCTGCGTCGAGTGCGTTGAATCGATAGGGTTGATTGGGACCGAAGATCATGACATCCTTACCTCGCCCTGCTATTTCGCAAAGTTGGAGATACGTCGCACAGTCCGAAGGCTTGCTGGTAAAGAAAATCCCTCCAAAGCCCGACAGCAGAAAAGCGCCTATAATGGCTGACAAGCTACCTGTGCTCTTGCCCGACCCCGTCGTCCCGAGTATCTGGCAACCTTGGCAGGCATCGCCAATTGTCCAGGTATCTGATCGCGTAAGCTGCATGATGGCTCTACTCAGATCCCAGCGACTGACAATCGTTTGCGGGCGCTTTCGAATGAGGTTCCACATGAATGAGCGCCTCTACTTTTCTGCCGTTGTTTGATCGCGAACAAATCGAACGAACGTATCTAGTTCAAGACCCCGACGCATCTCCTTCTTGGCCAGCTTCATCAGCCAGTCGAGCAGCTCAACTAGCGACGTCAAACTCAGTTCCGAGCCTGACACACAGATGGAGCCACCATCGGGCGTTTTGAATTGCACTTTGGTGAATCGTTTAGCAATGCCGGACTGACCCGACTTTTGGGCACGTAGGATGTGCTCCAGTGCTTCCCGTGTTAAATTTCCATCGGCAATCTGCGCAGCTAGCTCTGCTTGTGACGCACTATCTTTTACGCGAGTCAAAAGATAAGCGGAGCTAAATGGAATTAGTCCTTGATCAACCTGTTGTTGAATTGCCGACGGCAATTTTCGAGTCGCGAGTTTTTTTGCTTCGTTGCTAGTGAATCCCAACTCTGCAAACAACTCGGATACCGGTTTGTTCGAGTCTTTTTTCAGTCGATCGATTCCTTCAGCAACTTCGCAGGGCGTCAAATTCTCTCGAACCGTATTGCTGACCATCTGTTCGCGAATCATGTCTCGGTCATTGCCATTGGATTCAACAAGTGTCACCGGCACTTGTGTAAGTCCTAGATCAATAGCTGCCAGTCCTCTACATCCGCCATCAATGATCGATACAAAATCACTCTCCCTCGAGCCAAGTAGCGGAGTGACGATCCCACGAGCACGAATCGATTCCTTCATTTGTTCCAGTCGACGATTTGCGTATCGCCTGCGAATATTCCTATCGAACTTGAGCAGCTTCGTGTCGATCATTTCTGTTCTAAACTTCATCGTATCCTCTTTCTGAAATTGAGGCGATCGCGTTTTGTAAGGCCATCCGCCTCCCAATACTGCTTACAACAGGTAGGTCAGATTGTGCCAAGTGTCTTGTACCGTGTCCAAGCAGAATCGATTTCCTCCAAGACATTCTCGATGTGCCGCTTTAACACTCGCTTGGTGCACCACATGACTGGCACGCACGCCGTGTAGGAACAGTGAATCCGATCCTCGGTCGCAACGAGTTGCCAAGCGCCCAAGGAGGTCTCACCATTACGAAACAACAATGAAACCAGGAATCGTGGATCGAAGCCGCGCGGATGGAACATGATGGCCGGATGTCCAGTAATGCGAAGCCTATCCCGTTCGGGTGAAACGGTGACATTGACGCCTCCAGTTGTTGTAAAACGAAGTGTGTTGTTATTGAGCACATGAGCATTTGGCACTTGTAGCCATCTCGCTATTTGCCTTAGGTAGGGAGCCTTGAGTCGGTAACCAAAACGCACTTTCTGGGTGAATTCGGAAATCCAATCGAACATCATTGGCCTTTAGCCTAGCTAGATGCCTCGCTGCCAAATATTCGCTGGGTTTCCTTCACCACACCGATAGCGACCGCCACGACTCCAACTGCCAACAACACCCAGCCCACCGGCGAGAATGCAAGTAGGATTGTGCCACCCAGAAGCAGTGCAATCGGCTCAAGCAGATTGCGTTCCAGTGCAAAGCGAGATCCATCGCTTAATACATTCAGTACAAACCAAAACCAGAATCCAAAGCTACGCATATTTGCCTCGATCTATCGCAACTTGGTGGAAGTAGTTATGAAAGGCGACGCAAAACAATGGAATTGACAACATCCGCCTCTTCGTCCGTTAAGTTGTTCGTTGACTTGTTAAAGAGTCGGAGGGCAAGATGTTCGGCCAAACGGTCCGCTTGGGCCTGCTTGGCAACTGATAGTGAGTCATACCAGATGAGCCCAGCCGCACACGCGGCAAAACCAACTAGGCATGCAATGGGAAATACTGGGACTTGATTATCGGAGTTGACCACAATTTGCCTCAATAAAATTATGGAAAGATCATCGTTGCACACCTGGCGTGGAGGCCACCTCAACGCCAGGTGTTGATTAATTACTCTTGAACACTAGAAGCTCGTGAAATCTCCAGTACGATTTCCATCATTTCCTTGGAAGATCCAGTAGAGCAGCGCGTGCGTTGCTAGGTAGGTGAGCATGATTCTCTCCGCCGTTATTGCCTTGCTTGCTCGACCAACGCGGTCGGTTGCAAGCAACGCCCGACATAGAGTGATCCTCGGCGGGCTTTTGGTAGAATTTGCTGGAAGATTCTGTATCCCAGCACTCAAGATCGAGTTCGATAGTCAAAACTTCCTTAGCTTCTGCAATGTAGCTTCGCACTTTATTTCGCGTAATGCCGAGCATAGCCGCAATCGATTCTTGACTCTCGCCTTCTTCTCGGAGTTTGACAATTAGCCTCGATACTGCTGAACACTTCATCAGTGCTACTTCGATCTCTTCCAAACTTGGTTTAGGGCATGTCCCACCACAAGTTCTCTGAAGTTCTTCCGTGTACAGCGAATCCAGTAGATTTTTTCTTGAAGTAAGCTGCCGAAACTGTTCGTGCGCAACATTTCTTACGGTGGAAATTAGCCAACACCGAAACGAAATTGGATTGCTGAGAATTTTGGCAGCATTGGTTGAGGACAGCGCACATGCAGTCCACAGCCTGCAAACCGCCTCGCTAATAATATCCATACGGTCGTGGTACTGGGATCCCCATCCTCGCCGGATCAGGAAACCCATTAGCATTACTTTGATTTCCTCGAACTCCACTGGTTGAAAACTGATGAAGTTTTCTAATAACGATCGGATTTTGTCACAATGACTGCCCATGGAAATTCTCCTTTCCTTGTTAAGGCACGACCAACTATCGCGACTAACCGAAGGCAACTCAAATAATGATCTACATTGTGCATTGCAACGCGATTGTCTTGACTTATCTCGCAAGTCTCCTATCCACATTCCCTCTCTCATACTCATATCCCAGCCTCATCCTAGTAGCGAAATCGTGCCCCCCGGTTCGCTAAATCGACCGGCGCTGTTCTGAGCGAACCCATTGGACACTTGGGAAAGTGTAAAAAGTGATTTGCTTTGACAATTGACCTAAAAATCTGTAAGCATTTGGTTTAATGGCAGAGAATGACCCGCAAGATCAATTAAATTCGCGAAATCCATCGAACGTTGACATAACTTCGTTGGATGAATTTGCAGCAATTGAAGTTGAGAACCGACTGCGAGCGGAGAAGTTTGAGAAACTAAGGAAGAATAGCCAAGTTTTATCAACAACCTCTACACAAGAATCGGCTCGATTGTTGGCTGATGAATTGACTTGGTTCCTTGATTGCAATTGGAACAATCGACGGCTGGTTCCGTATGAGCGGGCGTTATTGGTTGAAGCTGTAGGGCTCCTGGAGGGAATTCGAGACGGGCGATTTCTGCCTGGAATACCAAAAATCAGCGAAAACATTCTTGAGGTCTTCAGACTACATGACTTCTCACTGCCGGACCCTGATCTGAAACCATTTACTCCCCCACAATTTGATGTTGAAGCAACGCTACTTGAAATTCTTCGTAGGTCTGCACAAACTGGTCTTTCCATCCCTGTCGCTTCGAAAGAACTGAGTGCGGTTCGATTTCAAAGATCGTAATACACTTAATGCCCTTAATGCCCTTCGTGATATCGTGACCAAACAAAAGTACTGGTTCTCTGATGAAGTAAAAAATGCTCTTAGCGAGAGTATTGTTATCGGTGTCTCAAATCTCATTGACCGAATCGGAGTACATGGAACTAGCAAAGAGATGTCGGTTGACCAGCTTAGACGCGCCCGATCTAATGGGACTAGTGCATATCGTGGAGTAGTCTGGGAGACATTCCGGAACCTATGTGATATTGTCAATATTTACACTCGTTGGAATCTGACGTACGAAGAATATTGTGCAGCGGAATTGCATTCATTCGCTAGAACGTGCGATGGTTTTTCGGAAGTTGCTGGGCGACCCCATCTATGGGAACACCAAATTTCAGCGTCTGAATGGAATTCTCTACAGACAAAGAAACCAACCTTCTCAACACACGGTTGGGGAACAGATAGTGGCAAGGCGGCTAACTCAGCGGAAACTAGCAAATCTTCTAAGGTTCAGAATTCAACTTTAGAGAATCTAGAGAATGTATTTCGAAGTGACGGTAAGCGCGAATCTGAACAAATCTCTCAATCAACAAAGGAACATCGATCAAAAAGGCTTTCCACTTTTAGGAAAAGGCTGCACGTCTACTTGGTCGCTTCAGTATTATTCTTCGTCTCTTCGTCTATCGTCGGTCTAATACTTGTCTCCAAACTCAAATCGCCTTCCGGTGGCGTTGCAGCTTCAAATCCAATTGTGAAGTTGGTTCCAGAGCTTTCATCCCCTGACGAACCAATTTCCGATATTGCAACACTAGTCTCGATGTTTCGATTGGAAAGAGATGACTTCATTCGGCTTCTCGATGTAAATGTGCAATGTTTCGGACTTTCATTTCCGGATGAATCGGCAATTGTCGCTAGCAAGATTTCAAGTTGGAACCGATTGGTAGAAGCTCATCGGGATAGGCAAAAGTTCGGTGGGCGTATTATCTGTGCTGAAGGTTTCCTCGGCATTGCAAGGCTCTACGAAATACAAGGCAAACCTGAGTCGGCACGTGATAACTACGAAAAGTCAATCGACGAATTTGAGTTGCTGGAAAAAAACGCGGATACACTTGCTGCATTGAATTTTTGTCGCTATCGATACGCAGTTTTGCTTGAGGAGCTTAAGAAACCAGAGGCATCACAGTATTTTGAGAAGTCAATTCAAGAGTTGAGCGTGCCTGATCATGCGAATAACTCTAATGTTCGGTCAATCCTGGCCGATGCTTACAATGCCTATGGCATCTATCTCCAGCGACGCGGAAGTATCACGCAAGCCATAGATAAACATGCTTACGCCTTGGATCACTATCGAGCCATCGTGAAAAATGACAGCTCAATTGAATACCACTTGGGATTAATTGGGAGCCTATGGGCAAAGGGAAGTGCACATAGCGACCTTGGAGATGGTGAAGAGGCTATTAGGTCAATGATGGAAGCAATTTCATTGGCAATGATGCTACTCGAGCAAAACCCTCTACGTGATGACATTAAGTTGAGGCTTGCAAATTGCCGTTTGCGGCTGCTACAGATTGACGATTCAGCTCAGACTGAAAATGGCGTCAAGCCATTGGGTTATACACTTCGGTATCAGACCGAAAACAGTGTAGAAGCCCGCAAGCTCCTTACTGAACTCAGTAGGAAGTACCCACAGCTAAAGGTGCTACAGTATCAACTGGCAAACCTTGAGTTTTGCGACGCATCTGAAATAGAACGGTCGGATAAGGAATTAGCGCGGCAGCATTACAGGGTATCACAAGCCTTACTTGAGGAGCTTAGAAATACTAATAGTCGATCTACAAATGTGCTGAACTTACTCATTGGAGTGCTAATCAACCTAGCGGCGCTTGACACTGACGTTGATCTCTCACTTAAGGAGAACCAGCGTATTGCGTCGGAGCAAAGTAAGCTTTGTGAGGAAATCAACAATCTGCTAAGTGAACTCTTTCAGTACTCAGCTTGTCCAAGAGACGAGATGATGGCGAAGCAAATGAAGGCAATCTATCTTCTCAATGAAGGCTATCAACTCATGTCTTCTCATCAGTCAGTCGAAGCTCTCGAAGTGATGACCAAATCAATCGCCATCAGCAAAGAACTAATCAAGCGTTTTCCCAGTTACCATGTTCTGAAACAAAACCTCGCCAAAAGCTACATGACACGTATTTCGATATTAGCCTACCAGCGTACTGACTCGATTTCAGACTTGGAGGATGCTGTTAAGGAGTTTGAGAATGGATTGGACAGGAAGAAATGTAAGAGGCAACACCTCAGCGAACTTGTGACAATTAGATATCGTCTTTCGGAAATTCTCTTCGAGGAAGGTCGACTAATAAAGTGTGTCGAGCACTGTGATCAGGCGATAGAAGATATTGAGAATTTGATTAGCGGCATCGAAGCCGACCAAGATTTGTACACTGCTTACTTTGAGCTTCGAATACGTAGAGCTTTGGCATCTCAACAGTTGAACCGCTTTGAAGTGTCAGTCAAGGATTTCGATTGGGTGCTAGAACAACAGTCGTCTGTTGTATCGATCAATCGGCCTACCCTTCTAATTCAGAGGGCAGTTGCAAACATTAAGCTTGGTAAAGCAACTCTGGCCATTGCTGATGTAGAAATGTTGGAAAACTTGATGAGTCGTGGTGAGTTTGCGGCTACTCTCGATCACGCCTTTACCTTTGCTGGGATATATTCTTTGGCGAGCGACATGGTGCCAGACCAACGGGATGTATTTGGTGATCGCTCAATGACTCTACTTCGGTTAGTTGCGAAAGAATTTGCCCAATTTCCAGTCCCACTGGAAGAGGATAAGGATTTCTTACCACTCCGTCATCGAGACGACTTTCAAGAGCTTTGCCAGAAAATAGCGTTGAAACGAGAAGTAGATGCCACCACTCGGGACAACCCTGCAATTGATCATTAGGTTACTCAAATGCGTTGCATTTCTTAATTGACTCAACGTCATTGACGCCATTCAGAATTGGTCCAGTTGGAAGCGGATCTGCTCGAAAGTTACACTGTGTACATCAAAAAGGTAGTTTTGCAACACACTCTGTCAGTCGGAACTGCCTTATTTTAAGCTCAGCCCATTGCACTTTTTGCTTGCCTTCTGGTTCATGTTGTGGCATTCTCGGAAGTAGAAACCAACTTTGGAACCTACGGAGGAATTATGTTCGAAAGTATGCTAGAAACAGCTTGGCAATGTCACGTTGACACGTCGCGGCGAATCGTTCTGCCAGTAGCACTCTGCCAACTTACTAATATTCATTGCGGCGACGATCTTGTCGCATCAGTCGAAAATGGTTTGATCACTCTTCGCACCTACGAAGAAGCGATGCAGCAGTTGCAAGATGCTTACTGTAGTGGCTTGCCGGAAGGAACCGGTAGTTTGGTTGATGAGCTGATTGCGGAGCGTCGCGCGGAAGGCGGACGCGAAGCTTCCACATGACCAGAGTTATCGATGCATCAACGGTCTTGGCTGTTTGCCGTCAAGAAACCGGAATGCAGGAAGCTCGTCTCCTAATGCGAAGTGGTCTAATTTCTGCCGTCAACCTTCACGAAGTATTGATGAAGAGCCAATCCGACAACAAGCGTGAACATGCAGAATCGATAGTTCGACTTGCAGGGTTGCGAGTTGTTGGTTTTGATGAAACTCAAGCACGCCTTGCCACAGATATTGCTGAAAAGACTCGCGGCATGAACCTCTCACTTGCCGACCGAGCCTGCCTTTCGTTAGGGCGATCCCGAAATTTACCCATAGTCTCAGGTGATCGCCTTTGGGCGGAACTCGATGTTGGCGTTGAGGTGATCTTGTTTCGCGCCGCACAACCGAAAAAATTATGACCGAAATGAGATCACATACACATTCTAATCATTTGCAGATCAAGACCTTCGAGCAGACTTTAGCTGAAGTGCAGAACTACTATCTGAATCTGCCTCCATCCGAAGAGATTTGGAGCGAAGAGCTTTTGGCTCAGCGACGTCACGAGGCTGAGCGTGAGTAGCGTTGTGCTAGTCCCAAGCAATCAACCCAACTCTATTGCCGAAGTAACTCGTAGCGAATTTATTCCTGCTGTCGTTAGGCGAGCTGGAGAGCAAGCATCAAAGCGATTTTTAGAGTACTTCGCTGCTAGGATTCGCAACAAAGGCACGCGGGCAGTATATCTGCAGGCTGCCAAACAGTTCTTCGATTGGTGCGAGACAAACGAGTTTGCATTGGCTGACATTGAGCCGATTGTGATTGCGGGCTACATCAGCAGCTTTCCAAGAAGCTCAGCGATCCGACGGTGAAGGTTCATTTGGCTGCTATCCGCATGTTGTTGTTTGATTATCTGGTAACCGGCCATGTCGTCTACACCAACCGGCATCGTCGGTCAAAGGCCCGAAACATGTCGTCAAGAAAGGCAAGACACCGGTACTCGATGCTGATCAGGCTCGCGAACTGATCAACTCGATTGATGTAAGCACCATCATCGGTCTTCGCGACCGTGCGGCTTTAATCGGAGTGATGGTGTATAGCTTTGCCAGAGTCTCTGCGGCTTTGGGCATGGATGTTGAAGAGCTACTATCAGCAAGGACGACGCATGTGGTTTCGGCTGCATGAAAAGGGCGGAAAGCATCACGATTCCTGCCCATCACAATGCCGAACTGTATCTCGATGCTTACATCCAAGCCGCTAGCCTTCAGCAGCAAAACCGAACACCACTCTTCCGAACCATCGGTCCCAATAAGCAATTATCAGACCGCAGGATGCATCGTTCTGATGCACTACGCATGATCAAGCGTCGAGCCACCGCCGTTGGGTTGCCACCCACAATTTGCTGCCACTCTTGGCGAGCCACTGGCATCACCGCCTACCTATTGAACGGCGGCCAACTAGAACACGCCATGCGGATTGCAGCCCATGAGTCAGCTAGAACCACCAAACTTTACGATCGCACCAGTGACGAAATCAGCCTGGATGAGATTGAACGAATTAGGATTTAGCGAAATTCGTTTAATGGTCACCGGGCCTGGAACGGTCACTTCTTAAACTCGTATTCCTGTCTAAACTTATCGAGCAACTCCTTTTGTTGCTGTAGTAAAGAGCACATTTGGCTGACAACATCAACTTCCTGAGATTGAGACCTGGCAAAATTAGCGAAACAGGATTTCATTTCATCAGTTCCGCCAAGGATGACAGGGCCGCAACTACCGCGGCCCAAAGTGCCGCGCAGACCTGTTGCCCGTGCTTAAATAATTCAAATGCGTTTGGATCACCATGCACTTGATAGATGTAGTAATACTCGAACCAAAATGCTAACGGCGGTACGAACGCCCAGAAAAAGGCAATTAGGTAGAAAACCTTGGAATTTGCTTTTCCCCTGTTTAGTACTCTAAAAACATAGATCAAGGTTGCCAACAGCAAGGCCGCTGAAATGATACCAGCGCATAATCCATAGTAAGCCGGTAGCAACGAAGGATTTGTACCATAGGTGCGCGTCATATCGAACTCCATCCAACCGGAACTTTGCCACTAAACAATCTGGACCGAAATTGAGTACTGCTGTCAAATCACGGACTAGCGAGTGACTCACAGCTTAGCAAACACGCCAATTGGCTGCAAATGCGACCTGATGGGCAAGGATCTTAGGAGCTTCGAATCGTATTGCACTAACCAGCAGCCCAAAGTTCGACGATCTCCTGTCCAACGGCTTCGCCGAGTGTTTGTCCGGCTTCGTTGTCGAAGGAGAAGTGGATTCCGCCGTAAATACGACTGAGTCCAGCTTCCTGTGCAGCTTGGTTGAAGCTGCTAAAGTGGCGCGTCACGATGAGTTTGGCGGAAAGCGGTCGCTGCGATGGTGCGTTTTGAGGGTCCGTCGTGCTGCTGAAGGTGAATTCGTCACCAAATAACTCAGTTAGCACCGTTGCGGCAGCAGACGAGAAAGTACTGTGACCGCTGACATAGCTGGGAAATGGTGGAGTGCGAAGCAAGGGCAACCAATTTGCATCTGCCACCGTTGCAGCATTACCATCAACATCTGCTTGCCTAATGGCGTCTATGGGTCGCCAGAGGTTGAACGCGTATTTGCTATCCCATGCAGCGATGCCCGCATCGGCTAGGGCCATGTTGAGCATGGCAAATAGATGAGCGTTATCAACCAGCGATAGTTGCTTGATCAGGCTGGCATTTTCAGCGATGCGATTCCAATGTCCAGGTGGTGTTGCTGTCCCGCCGCCATCAGCCCAAAACAAGGCTATCTCTTCTTGTTCGGCAGTTCGCGCAGTGCTGTCTAGCGATCCTAATTGCATGACTTCATCCACGGCTTCGGCATATGCTTGGCTATCGAGTGGTGGTGGCGCGTCGGGTCTTAATGCCTCAATGTTCTTTACGCCAAAAGGCTTCACCTGTGGCCATTGCGGCAACAAGGCTGGTAAGAAATCAGGAAAAGTTCTATTCCAATCACCAGGTTCTGTGCCGGGTTCGAATGAGACAATCTTGCGGGCACCGTCATTGGCTCTGGCAGCCAACATAGCTAGGCCAACTGCGCGACCAAATTCAACTCCGTCGTTGCGACACTGCTCGTCTTGGACTTTCGAGAGACTTTCTACCAGTGTTGCGGACCAGATAGCCAGCTCTTTGGGTGCATTGTAGAGGTTGGATGCAACCGTGTAGGCAGCACTGGCACCGGCAGCGATTGCCGAAGCTCCTAACGGAACGGGCGGTAACTCTTGCACATAGGCTAAGTAGTTACCGTCAATAGCGTTCACTGCATCAAACATTGCCAAATGAATCATCGCGATGTTGCGAGCCGCCATCGGAGGCTGTGACGGTACAACTCGACCTTGATACGGGTCATTCGAAACACCAGTCCAAGCACGTATCACGTTGAGTATCGACGCGTTCCAGTCGATCACTGAGTCGCCAACCATGATCTGCTTGCTGATGCTGGTCGCACGACCGTTGCTGCTTTGCACCGTAATCGTAACTCGGTTCAAACCGGGGTAGAGTGATTCCCCTAGTGAATTAACGCTATTGGCTCCCATGCTAACTCGATTTGTTCTGCTCTGAATTTGTTGATACTGGGCATCCAGAGACTCGACCTGCACTCTTAGGTCAGCATTCGCGGTTGCTTGAACCTCGATTCGAACATCTGAATTCGCCACAACGTCATTGCCATTTGGATCGTCCTCTGGAGCGATCGACCATGTGAGGGTTAACGGAGTGGTCCTGGCATTTAGTTCATTGATAACCAATAGGGCATCTACTGGCGACACACGGTTATCACCGTTGACATCAACCAGAGGATTTTCTCCACTTGGAGTATCAATCAGTAATTTCTGTAAACTATTCAGATGGTTGATGACATATAATGCATCGACAGCCGTAACCTGATCCGATTGATCCACATCCAGATTGTCCGCCGGATTCTGCCAAGCAGCAAAAAGTTGCCGAGGTTCAAGGCGCTCTACCCCACTGCGTAAAGCTGAGCGATTTATTGCGGACCCATGCATGGCGATTTCCAGGGACGATAAGATAATTGAACCAGTTGGCAACATCGCCTGTCTAGTGATCCAGTCCCAAATCGTTAGTTTACTCAGTAGTTTAAGCCATGTCGATCTTCGGACCATACCACGCCCTAACCTCAAAACGAGTCTACGATACAGAATTGCTCAACCTTGAGATTTCACGCGGAGAGCACGTTGCTCGCGGCCACGGTCGTCTAATGTGCAACTGGAATGGAAATCACAGTTTTTGGGCAGTCACAGAGGGTGTAATCCCAATGTACGACGCCTTCGTTGATACAAGCATCGGAGATTTGCTTGGTGACCACCATTATATTCAGGTTCGAGCTGTAGATCGAGTTGGCCGAAGAATATCGGTCGATCGAGTGTTTTTATCAAGGTGGAGAGGTCGGTACTGAACCACGAGTCTGGAACTATGAGAAGCTGGGAGGTGTAGTCCAAGTAGTCTCAGCACCCACGTCGGCCACGAAAGGCATTTACGCTGATGCATACATTGAGTGGCCGACCTTGACTGAAAGCTTCCGGTTTTGGACATCGAATGACCAGAACTTTCGACTAGAGGCAAATGTAAACACTGATTCAAAACTATCGATCTCGTTCCATGAAGACAACGTACAGTTACGACTCGATCAAAGTAATTTGATGAGTTCACAGGTATTAGAACGAAATCTTAACGCTGCAATCTAGCTGTCGCTCTTGCGTGTGGTTCGCTTGGAAGGGGAGAAGGTTCGACGAACTGCAAATGATGTCGAAGAAATTGAGTCCGTTTATCCGCACTCCGGCAACATTTCATGTCTATCGTGTTCGCCGCTGGGCACAAAGGGCCAACAGTACACCCTGGAAAACAGCGTTTGGGGAGCAAATGATAAGCAAAGCTGCCAGCTACTTCCTCCGTCCTGAGTCTATTGACGTTAATCAAGCAATGGTCGCACTATGGAATTCCTGCGATCGATCCTTCTCCGTTTCAGCGCTTGTCGCTTGCTCGGTGCTTGAAGGACTCTGTACGTCAGAATCAAAGGACAATCCAGGTGTGTTTTCAGAAGCACAAATCAATGCTATTGAGCACTTCATGCGATCGGATAATTTTCGACAAATAGGCGGTCAGACTTTGGATGAGGTTGCGTTGAACACTCTGGTCAATCGGGCCAAAGGTTCCCTCTCGTCACTTAAAACAAAGAGTTCATCTAGTTTACTTCGTTTACTATGTAGCAGTTCGAAAATCGGCCTATCGATGCATGTCTTCGAAGGATGGAAAAAGTTACGGCACCGAACCGCTCACGGTCACTTTGATCTGTTTGACGTTTCGTTCGATGAACGACGCACCTTGGTTGCAGCCCGAACCGCTGTCTACCACGGAATCAACTGTCTAATTCTCAACAAAATTGGATATGAGGGTGTCTACTTCCATTGGCGAGATGGGAAATTCTCTGAGTTTCAAAGTGACAAACATTAACATATCGTTCACGAGCAGAATTTGGTCGTCGTACTTAACTGAGCGTCAGGTAGACCAAACGAAAGTGGATCTCGATAACAGCTTCTCACGAAACTGTGCCAATTCGTTCAGAGTTAGGGTACGATGAACGCTGGCACTGACTTCCAGCAATCGTGTGCAGAGATAGTCGATCACTTCGCCCTGCATTTCTGATTGCTCGTCGAGTTCCATCACCGCTGGGAAGTAGACTACGGCACTCTTGAGCAACCTGTCAACTAACTCATTCTCTTGATTCTCAGGGTCTGCGAAGACATTGAGAATGTCGCTTATTACTTCCGGTAACGATCGACCGGATGAAACTACCAATTGTTTGAGCCAATCAAGCGTTATGGTTTCCAAGCGAAGTGGAATGTCAACTGTCTGAGTCATCATTCAGAGCAACCTGCCTGCTAATTCGCAAATTGTCAAGCAGAGACTTCAGTTCAGGTGCACCTAGTTTTGTTCCAACATCATGTGAGTCGAATTCCAAACAATCCGCCTACTTCCGTTGCATCGCTCAACCGCACTGGATTCACATAGCGAGTATAGTCAAAATCCTTCGAAAACTCTTCCACCGGCACTGCATCCGAGTTCATAGTAACAATGTACTGAAAACCATGCTCTATTGACTTCTCGGCTCCAATCTCTAACGCCTTGGCAATCTGTCGCGAATCCATCCCATCAAACAAATGGCTATCGTGGATCAAGAACCCAGGCCCCAACCCTCGCTTTGACCACAGAATCGCCAGCATCATATCGAAGCAAAAGATTTGCATGTTCCGAATTCCACCACTCTTACCACCTTCAACCAGAATCTTGAAGGTTGGACCGTTTTCCGTTGCACTAATCTGCAAGCTTCCTTCATGATCGGAAAGTCTGCGCGACAGATCCTCAAAAATCAGAATTGCCTCGCGAATGGCCTCATCGTGATGCCTATGATCGCGGAAAAGTTCCTGATGTATACGAGCTCGCTCGATCGTAAACTCGGTCTTCTTCTCTTCAACCTGATCAGCCAGCTCAAGCCTTTTCCTCAACTCAAGCACTTCGGCCTGCTGCCTGTTCAATTCAGATTGCAGCTTCATAAACTGATCCAATGCACCATGAGACGACAATAGAGTCAGAATCTCCCTACGCCGACTGTCCAGTGCCGCCATCTTTCGATGCCGCTCTAGTTGTCGCCCACGTGCGGACTCTATCTCACCTTGTAACTGCAATCGACGGTTATGAATGACAGCATCGTGGAAGGCGCGAACGTCTTCGAGTCGACGAATAACCAAACCTGGAAGCTCAATCAAGGCTCGCTCGTACATTTCCACAAGTTTGTCAGCACCCGGCTCCACTTCTTCGTGCAATTGTTCCTCGATTACTTTTGCATGCTCTTCGTCTACCGTGTTTTCGTTTGTTAGAGCGGAGATTTCTCGAGCCGACGTGGAAGCCTCCTCTTCCAATTCGCGATATTCCGGCAATACCTGGAATTGCTCAAGCTCCTTTTCGAGCTTCCGACTCTTGTTTTCGGCAACTGTCAAGCGGGTTCGGAGTTCCGCAGAATCACCCACTAAACTTCCGAGCACGCCTGATTTGGCCTCCTTGCGCAGCGTTGCGAGCGTTTTTTCCTTATCGCGAAGCCTTTCGAGTGATAAAGGCACATTCCAATCAAGGCCCAGTAGATGAGATACATTGATCTGAATCGAGCTTGGCTGCTGCTTCTCAGTTGCCTGTTCAGCATGTTGAAATCCACTTGATCCTTCGCGCCTAATAAAATAGGAAATCATTACTCTGAACGAGGGATAGTCTGCCTCAGTATCCAAAGGGACCTGAAACAGAACATTGCCGAGCAATTGATTCCATTGCTTCACCGGGAATTTCGTTTCGCCCGACTTTCTATCCAATGTCGGCTGCAATGGCCATTCAGCGGAACTTCCGTCGAGCAGAATGTCGTTAGCTTTTGCCCCGCATCGCGAAACAGTGTATTTCACCCCACCAATCGTTAGTGTCAATGAAAATGAATGCTCGTTTAGTGCTTCCGATCGAAAAATTGAGTCCGGATTAGCACTGGCACCCAGAACAAAGTGAATCAACTCGATCAAGCTCGATTTGCCGGAGCTGTTCCGAGTCTGTCGTTCGGTCGCTCCTGGACTCTTGTCAGCTAGTACGATGTTAAGACCGCGACCGAATCGGAGGTTCTTAAATGTCGATAACGAACTGGTCACCTGTTCGATCATCGGCCTAACCTTAGTTGCACCCGTCCCCGATTAAGCTCTATCGCGCTAATTGCATGAAGTAAATCCAGAGCGAGTACGAACCAGTCGAAGGTCAACTTAAAACCGTCCTTGCCTCGCGATTCTTTCAGGTCTTTCCACAGCCTAGATACCGTTTTCGGCTCATCCAGAAGCGAGATTACCTCAGCCCCTATCCCTAGGAGAGACCGCTGCGTTCTCATGTGCTTGCTTGGAAGTATCATTGGGCCACTCGGTTCGTGTGTAGAATCGTCAAATTGGTCGAGGTAATTTGCATCTTCTGTTGTTCGTTTACAACCAGTTTTTCGGCTGGAGAAGTCTAGGTCATAAAGCTCCTTGCCATCCAGAGCAAATGGGCCAGGTAGGACCAGTAAGGATTGTTGACCTGGACCCTGATTGTACAACAGTTCACGTGGTTGCTTTCGAAAATGTCGCAGCTATGGAAGTAGTAGGCTAGGATAGCAGAAACAGCAGCCATTTGTGCCGGTTTGGTAAAGTGATCACCCCCGCTGAATTCCCTAGAAGGCAATGAAAATTCGGTCCGGTTCCAAACCTGCCCGGCGCAGAGTCCGATACCGAGCGCGAAACGCCTCTGCAATCTGCTCTCCGACTTCCGGGTTTGGCATTCCGTCGAGGAATTCTGCAACTAATCCGCTTCGTCGATTCCCTGTCTGGATGATTGTGCGGTGATCTGCAGAAAGTTTGTTAAAATCCAACTTCTTAACGCTTGGCTTTGTGAGATCGGCAAATGCCGGAACAGGTGACTTAGCCAAGAACTTGATAATCGGCACGAGTGCGGAAAACTCTAATCTATCCATGATCGCGGCTGTCGGACTAGTAAAGCCAAAGAGTGCTTCGAGCTTGTCGAGATTCAGTTGCTTGACCACATCCCAAATCGCCTCGAAAGCCCAGCGATGAATCGTCACGCCGGAATTCTCTTTTTGCAACGCTGCGATAGTTAACGCAACCTCGTGCGAAAGGTCCTGCGGATCGTTGTGAACAAACACCCAACCTTTCAACTCCAAGCTATATTCCTTCATCGTCGCCTTGGCAGTGGCGAAGTCGTCACGGATTTTGGTCGTTGTCGACGAGTCTGATCCGACACGTGGGCCGTAGACTTGGTATGCGGTCGTTGTCGACAATCGGTAGCCATCGATTCCACCGTCGCCTTTGGAAATACGGACGTTGACGTAGTCCGATGAGAATGCCGCAGTCATTATTCTCCCGAACCATCCTTGAAACTCGGTTGCACCGAATTTCAAAAAGTCTCGCTCAGCGACGATACGGTAATGGCTGAGTTGGTAGCGATCGATCATCAATGAACTACTCATCCAAATAAGAGTCAAAAGTACTACAGCCCATTGGACAGGATGCAGTCAAATGGCGCTTTAACTCGGTAATCTCCTCCGACAATAGACCGTTCGCTTCTCGGTCCGAATAGCGTTCGATTTCGATGATTTTTACAACTTCAAACTCTAATAACTTCATGAACTCGATTGCTAAATTTGTGAACTCTGTCTCATCCTCTGCAAAGCCTAAGAGATTTACAAATGCTCCTTTCGCCTTTCCGAGTGCTTCATTGCCTGGAAACGGCAACACATGCGCGATTCCAATCAATATCGTCCTATCGATTTCTTGGGTAATTATCATGAACTCCTACCTTCGTGCCATCCTGTCTGACTCCATGGTTGTGTGGCTCCCCTTTGCTTGGACTTGCGTGTTTTTCGATACTACCATTCTTACCTGCTCTTTGTCTAGCAGCATCCTCTGATCGTTTCAATGATGGATGATTAACTTTGTGAATCTTTGGTTTCCCCGAAGGACCAAGGAGGTAGTCTGGTAATCCTGGACCGCTACCAGCTTCGTCTCTAAGAAACCGACCAAACTCCTTTGCAGCCGGAGTTTCTCTTAGCGGATCAAGTGCCTTTCCAAGAAACTTTATTGCTTTTCCCGCAGCGTAACCTTCTAAGGCAAACAAACCAAGCCGCTTGAAAGCGTCCTCGTACCGACTGCAGCGAACATCGTCATAGAGATC
>JAXMBP010000029.1:0-77579 GCA_046349795.1 Pirellulales bacterium
TTTGATTGCGATCGCCTTTCCACAATTCATCTGGAATGCTGGTTCCCGAACTTGTTCCATTTCGAGGCGCATCGTACTTTGGAACGATCGAAGGCGGGTGCTCTCCAGTAGACTGAAGGCGCGCAGAAAGAGGGTGCACCCATATGCAGCATAGGGCTACAGCGCCAGCAGCGCAGGCGGTTAGAGTATTCCTGGGTCTCATCATCGACATCCTTGTCGACGTTTGCTTATTGTGGGCCGGACAGCGGGTCTGTTCCAACCAGTTCAGCAACGCGAATGCAGAAGTTATCGTTTAAGACAAGGATTTCGCCGCGAGCAACTAGACGACCGTTTGCGTAAAGATCTACCGGATCTCCAGCTAACTTGTCCAGCGTCACCACCGAGCCTCGTCGCAGTTTCAACACATCTTCTAAGAGCATATGCGTTCTGCCAAGCTCGATTTTCAAATCGAGGTCAACGTCGCGCAGTAGGTCGATCGAGCACTTTTCAGGTGGACCTTCGTTACCAATCAGATCCTCCAGTTGGAATGGTACCGCCTGGGGAGCATCCAAAGCGTTGAGCGCTTGTTCTGCCTCCTGCAGAAGTTGCGATGCTTTGTCCGCTAGATCCGGTGACTTGAAATCACCGGTCTGCTTATCGGTCGCGTTAGAATCTGTTGACATACTGGCCGCCTCCTTGCAACCTGCGCGTCACGAATCGATTCGTTGATCTACTGCTACTCTTCGTAGACTTGATAGTCGCGGAATCCCACCCCCAAGACGATCGGCTCTTCGAGGATTTCGTTAGTTGTCGCAAGAATGCGTCTTTGGATCAAGCCCAACTGAGACTCTTTCAGTTCGTCAATGGTAGCATTGCGAATTTCGAGCGCTAGTCGATGACGAAAACGATTCTCGTGGTTCTTGTACAGTTCTTCCAGATGCGATAGGTCTTTTTTCTTCACGGTTCCAAACAAAGTGAAGTCAACGCGATAGTTCGTCTCGGTGCCATTAGGAATGAATGTCAACGAATACGGTTCGCCAAAGCGAAACTCCTCGATCGAATGGGAGTCGTCTACAACGTCCTCGTTGCCTGCTTTCATCTTCTCTTCCAAGCGTTGACGCAGTCGTATTTCAGCTAATGCGGCTACATCATCAGCGCTCGGAACCATCAAAAAGAATATCAGAGTCTCGGCAATAACGACCATGGAAACGAATCCACCAACCATCAGCTTTGGCATCATCGATTTCTTGGGTGCGGCTGTTGCTTCAGTTTCTACTGCGGCTGCGGACATAGTTCTACCTTAGGACCACGGACGTTCATCAAGTCCAGCGATTTTGCAGTGGCGATTCGTAAGAGTTACCAACTGCAGTGGACAGAGAATTTCCCAAACTCAAGAGTAACAATTCACCTGATAACTTAGGTCGCAACAAGCAATGGTGAGCGAATTTACGGAAAAGCTCGCGTTGTAAAGAGCGTTTATTAACCCAGAATATCCGCTACGATCGATACTTTCGGTCCTTTCCCTCCCTCGCGCGCTTGTTCGCCAAATGTGCCGCTCGCAAATAGACATCAAGAAGCTCCGTCGCGAAGTGCTAGCAAAACTTGAATGTAAAATCGGTTGAAATGGGCAGGAAACGACGTTGGCAAAAGATGGCAACATAGGTTAGACTTTCGCCGCGAGTGCAAGATTCGCTCGTTTGTCAGTATTGCAAGCCAAGGAAGGTTTCAGCTATGGCGAAAGAATCTTTTCGATTTATCCACGCCAGTGATTTTCATCTCGAACGTCCGTTTCAGGATATCTTCGATCTACCTGATCATCTAAAGCGCACCTTGGTAGAGGCTCCGTGGAAGGCTGCTGAGTCGATCTTTGAACATGCTGTGCTTGAAAACGTTGACTTTGTTCTCCTAGCTGGAGACATCTTGAATCCCGCCACTACGGAGCTCAAGGCATAGCCTATGCTTGATCATTTTGAAAATCTTCGACAACGGAACATTCAAGTCTACTGGGCTGGTGGTGTTGTTGATGATCCTGGCGGTACTTCCTCAGCTATCCCACCTCTAGCACAAACGTTACAGTCTTCCAAAAAGAGGCCACCGACTTCGTTTTTCGTCGCAATCAAATGCCAATTGCAACCATCATCGGGCGTGCTGCTGACGGAAATGAAATCGTTCGAGCCGCTGAGTACGCCTGCGATCCCGACGATACTTGATTGGTTTAGCCCACGGCAAGGCCGATGCAGATTCGTTAGCTATGGAGCACATCAGCTATTGGGCTCTAGGTGGCAAGCATCAGGCTGATATTGTTCAAACCGAAGAGCCGACCATTAGATATAGTGGATCGCCTCAAGCACGATGTTTAAAGGAAGAAGCGTCCTCATGGATTCATTCTTGTAGACGTCGACGCTCAGCGGCACATTCAAGTTCACTCGGTCGATTGCGATCTGGTTCATCGAACAGGATATTGATACTGACGATCTAGCACTGGGCAAAGATCTTCGACAGATTCTTGGCAAAGCGAGTTGCTCGGACTTCAAAGCGAAGCAGCGGGCCGACATCTGTTGGTGAAGTGGCGAGCCAACATGGACTTAGAGAACGCAGCACTCGTTGGCCCAAGGCACTAGAAGCCACTAGCCTGGCTGCGTCGCGAATTTGGTCATGGTCAGCCTTGTTGCTGGTCAACTGATATCGAAGCGTTGCCACCCAAAGAACTACCAAGCAAATGGAAAGCAGAAAGACACCATTCTTGGTGACTTTCAGAACAGCGGCTACACACCGCAAGGAGTTAAGCGGAAAAGGATTGAATCTGAAAGCGATTATCGATGCCGAAGTTCCACCCACGAACATTTGGCGGAACGACCCTAACGCCAGCCGATGTCGCTAATCAGCTTGCTACCTTTGGATCGAAGTACTTTGCTGGGAGTGGATTTCCAGCCGACATGAGGGTAATTGTGTTGACCTACTTGCCCCTGATGCCGCCGATTTGGAGGATCAGCACAGTGAAAATCAGGATGTACAACTGATGGATTCGGAGTTTGGTCAGGTCTTTCCGTCCACTCCATGCCAGATCTGATGACAGTCTTTTACGGGCCCAACGAGGCCGGGAAGACGGTCATGTTCTCGCGTTCGATGTTTTATGGCTGGGCGCCAATTGATCGACGAACGCGATATCTGCCACCGGTTTATGGCGGTAAGCCAGGCGGAACGATTCGCGTGACTGGTCCTGGTGGTGGTTATGAGATTTGTCGTCGCCGCAGCTAGATCAAGCTAATAGCATTGTCGGGCGCTCTATCCGTAACTGGCAGTGACGGTTTGGCTCAAGGTCCGCATCGACTGGCGATGTCACTGGTCAAATTGACGAGTCGATCTTCACGAACGTGTTTGCAATTGGCCTGGCGCGGTGCTGCAAGAACTGAGCACACTAGATGACACCACGGCGGCAGACGAACTGTACAAGTTGTCCAGTGGATTAGATCGCGTTTCTCTGGTTGATGTTACGCGTCAACTTCGATTGTCGCGGCACAAGATTGCCAGCGAGAACCCCGAAGAAGTCAACTGGCGTTCTTGATGACTCAGCGTGAGAAGCTAAAGGAAGAGATAGAACAGCTTGCAACTTCCGGCCGACGCTGGAATGAACTAGCAGCGCTGCGCGCTTCGCAGGCTCAAGAGTTAGAGGAACTCAAACAGCGGATTGAGCAGGCGGTTGAAGCCAGGACGTTTGGAGGTTGCTCTCGCAAATTCGTCCGACATGGATTAAACGAGCCGACCTGAAGCAAGCGCATGCAGAGTTCACGCCTGCATGGATCTGCTCGATTCTGCCGTGGTTGATCGATTGGCCGAATTGGAATTGGAGCTCAAAAGCGTCAGCAGAAATTGGCCGAGAACAAAAAGGTCGAGCTGGAACTGCGCGAACAGGCCTGAAAGCTACCGCTTCGAAAAGGCATCATGGAGCTGGCAGCGAAGATCGAAGCTGCCGCCGAACAAGCTCCTTGGATCACGACGATTCAAAAGGCTCAGCAGCGCATTGAATCACAGATCGATCAGACCAAGCAACAATTGGCCGAAGAGGCTCAGCGCCTAGGTATAAATGAAGAGGATCAGCAAGCTCTTCTCGAAGATCGCCGTATGACCAATACGCCGGATCTGTCGCGACAGGCGATCAATCAATTAGCTGAACCAGCCAGCGAAGTTCGCATGTGGACTAGCCGTATGAAGCAGGCTGCTGACCAATGCGATCAAGAGAAACGTGAGTCGGATCGGTTAGAGTCCGAGCTATCGGCCGCGCTCCAAAATCGCGGGCAATCGGACATAAATTCTGCACTCAGCGATAGCACGGAGATGACAGCGATTCTGAAGAAACGGATCGCTCTGGAAGAAGTTCTTAAGAAGCAGATCGCTCGTCGAGATCAGTTGGATGAAGACGCTGTTGACTATCAAGTTGACGAAGCTTTCAGCGTTGAAAAAGCACTGATGCAGGGCGTTGTCTTTGTCTTCGGTGCCTTCATGATGTTCTGGGGGATTGGGCTGTTGTTCGGCTTAAACATTTTGCAGCGCGGAGCACCGGCTGATCCTAGCAAGGGAATGTTGTTTATTGTTCTAGGGCTGTTCGGCCTATTCGCTACGTTCATGATGAACATTATGAACGATCGCGGCAAAAGCAACATGCTCGAAGATGTCGAAGAGCAGCTTGATGCGGTTCGACGCGAGATTCACAAGACTCAGCTTGAACGCGACGAGTTAGATCGACGATTGCCTGTTCACAAAGGCGATCCAGAAATGCGACTGCGTGAGTTGGAAGAGTCGGCTCGCTCCTTGGAAGCTTTGTTGCCTCAACAGCAAAATCTTGAAGCCATTCGTCAGCGTCATCAGTTGGCTCGAAAGCGAGCTGCTCAGGCTGCCGAGTCGCTTAAATCGGCCAAGGCAACGTGGAAACGCACTCTGCAGCATTTTGGTCTTTCCGAGACGATGTCACCGAAGAGCATTCGGCTGATGGCTGATGGCTATGATGCCTTGATGCAAACTCGCCGAAGATTAGCAACGTTGGGTGAAGAGTTGGATGCGCGACAACTGGAAATGGGAGCCATCACGCAGCGAATTGACACTCTGTATCGACAAGTGTTTGCCGCCAAGGCGGCCAGCGATGCGATTGCTGCTCAAGAATCTGGTGACGAGTTCGAGGATGAATTCTCGGCCAAGGAAAAGGCTCGTCAGTTCATGCAACAAAAGCCGGACAAGGCTGTGGCTGTTAAGGCTACGATCGATGCCGGTGATCGTGCTCTAGAGCAGTTAACGAAGTTGACCGAATTGGTTGCTTCTCAGGAGCAGTACATCAATCAGAAGCGTGAACTGCGCGAAAAGGATCAGAGTCTAGCTAAACAAACCGCAGTGATCGAGCGTTCGATTGAGAAAGTCGAAAGAACTCATGGTGCATTTCTGAACATGCTTGCGAAAGCGACGAACATCTACTGTCGTTAGATGCTAAGCACCAGTATCAAAAGTTAGAAAACGAGTTGGCCGGATACACTCAAAGGCATCACTGAGATGATCGCTGCACGATTCCGATGGATGTTGTAACCAGAATGCTTGACGGTGGTGGTACGAAAGACCTTGATAAGCGGCGTGAGGCAATTGGTCAAGTGTACCAACCTAAGCCAAACAACGCGTCGATCAATTGAATCAACGACAAGGTGAACTGTCACAAGAGATGAAGCCACGGCTGACAAACGCCTGACTGTCCGAGGCTAAGCTTTTCGAATTGGCTTGTGTGGATAATCAGATTAAGTCATGTGCCTGAAATTCTGGCAGACTCGGCTATCACGACTCATTTGCTTGACAAGGTTTCCGCGTTTACGAGAACGAGCGTCAGCCAGAAACATTACGAGAAGCATCTGGCTTCTTGACTCAACTGACTGGAAGGCAAATATACTGGATTTGACACCACTGGTAAGAACCACCTGGCGGACCGATAACCGAGCGGGTCAGTCTCTACCGTTGGAAGTGCTTTCGCGCGGAACTCGAGAGGCAGTTTTCATCGCCTACGTTTGTCGCTTGCTGCGCTTTATTTCCGCGCGTCGCGGTGTGATGGTTCCACTAGTGCTGGATGACGTGTTGCTAATCTCTGACTCGATCCGAGCAGCTTTTCCGCCGCCAAAGTTCTTCGAGATTTCGCGGCACTGGGTCACCAGGTAACTGCGTTCACCTGCCACGAGCACATTATGAAGATCTTCCACAAGATCGGTGTGCAAGTGCGAGTTCTTCCTGTTTCCAGGCATCCAGGCGAAGCTGAGATTTATCACCCCGAAGTGATCATTCCAGCACCAGTGATTGCACCTGTGGTGGATCAGGCATCAATGAGGTCATTGAGCCCGGTTTTACTGTGGTAGAGACCGTTGTTGAGCCTGTTGCGGTCGCTGCTGATCAGCCAGTTCCAGAACCCGAGGCGGATTTAGAACCTGAGATCGAAGTCGCAGTCGAACCCGAACCATAGGTCGAGTTGTCAAGAACCAGTTCGTCGCGTGGTTGTGGTTGAGCAACAGCCCAACATCGATTGGCTTTGGCACAAACGCACCCCTGAGTCGTTGGATTGGGGTTAGTCGAATCGACAGAACGAGTCGACGAGCGTTCGACGCCCGACGATCTTTGGAACCTCCGCAATCCCTAAGCGCTCATGCTGGAGATCTGCTTCTGTGAGGCTTCACTTGTTACGACACAGTTCGCGCTAGATTCGTTTCGAGGAATCTGGCCACGATTGAATTGCATGTTATTTCTGCTGAGTCGAGAAGGTCTATGGGGTGGTTCATCAATTACTTCTCAGTTATCTGGTGCCAACCGCGATTCTGGCTGTATTTGCGGGAAATGCTAGGCTAGCAGATGATCTGAAATCGTTGTATCCAACAATAATTGTTGGCATAACATCTGTTGTTGGCCTATTCATGATTCGCTTGAAACTGGATCGCAATTGGATGCGAGCTGTCGCCTTTGCGATCTGGTGGGTGTTAGTTTACGTAACCTCCTGCTTGTTGCCTCTCGGGTTCTACATCAGAAAGCAGTTTGAGTCATTCGGATTTGAGTCGCTTTGCCATTTGGTTGGCTTATTAACTTCGTCGACGCTGGCTTTGCTGCTTTGGTTTTTCTTAAGCACTGAAAGTGGGCATCGCGAGGATAATTACACAGGCGAGGATAGATCTGACGAAGCGGCCTTTGATGACAAAGCCAATTGACAGGGAGTGACGCACCGCGATCAAGCATAGTCGACTTGGAATTGAGAGGCGTTCGCAAGCTGGCGGTTGAGTCTCTAAGGCTCGACGACTACCAACGAAGATCCATGTGGAATCTCTTTGAGCACCTGCTGAGTACCACTTGGCCAGAGGATGGTGACCTGAACGACAGATTCGTTGCTTGGAAGTCCCCAGTGAACCGTGTATGGGTTTTGGGAAAGGTAACTACCTCCGCCAACGATACTTCGAAAAAACTTATTCGAGGTGGATTCAATGATAATACTCGCGCCGATACCGTTCCGATTCGACTTGGTTCCGATCAGGTCAAGCTTCCACCATCTGCCAGATATTTTTGTTTCGTTTTGAAGCAATGCGACATTCGACTTGATGTGCGTGAACAGAAGGTCCTGATCTCCATCAAAGTCGAAGTCAAACGCTACCACCCCACGCCCACGCCATAACTTTGTAAAGTAACTATCATCGGCGAATGTAAGTCGCTTGAACTTGCTTTGTCCGTTATTCAATAGTGCCAGCGGAGGCTGCTCTGCGGTGCTGGTACGCATCACATGGCCGTTGGAAATGATGATGTCCTCGTCACCGTCCAAATCAAAATCTCGTGCTACAGTTCCCCACGCGACGAACATTGTTCCTAATGCGGTTAAGCCAGCAGAGGTTGTTGAATGCCGAAAGTAAGAATCTTCGTCGTACCTGTACAGGCCGAACGATTGGTTCTCGTAGTTGCAAACAAAGAGGTCGGGGTGTAGATCTTTGTTGTAGTCGAAAACACAAAGTCCCATACTTCCTTGAGGAGTGCCTTGATCGTCCGAGGCCGTAGCATTCTTTTGGCCTATCTCTTCGAAGCTACCACCAAGATTCTTGTAGTAGAAGTTGTAGGTCGTGTCGTTCGCTACGTAGATATCGATACGTCCATCAAGGTCAAAGTCTGCAGTGACAACTCCTAGACCTTTGCCCTCCTGCACAAGACCGATCTCAGTTGACTTTGGAGAAAACGTTCCATCCATGTTGTTCAGATAAATAATATCTGACAGGCCTTCAAACAGTCCGGGAGTAAAAACATCATCTTTGCCTTTGTTCTGGCAGGCAGGATGATTCTGAAACGACCAATTGACGTAATGAGCAATGTAAATGTCCAGGCAGCCATCACCATCGAAATCTCCAAGAGCCGAGCTAGTTCCCCAGCTCGGAGAATTCATTCCCGCAACTCTGGAGTTCTCAACGAACGTTCCATCGCCTTGGTTGATGAATAGAGCGATATCGTAGTAGCCCGTAACGAGTAGGTCAGGAAAACCGTCATTGTTGAAGTCTCCAGATGAAATTCCATGCGAGTAAATTTTGTCACAAGCAGTTCGCGAATTTGCCGTAACTTCCTGAAAAGACTTATTGAGGTTGTTTCGAAGCAGTTTTCCACCTAGCCCAGTGACCTGTCGATTGGTGAGATTTCCGCCTTGGGCAAAATAGAAGTCTTGAAATCCATCGCAGTCAAAGTCCAGCACTCCAACGCCACCTCCGATGGTTTCAAGTATCGAGAGTTCTCCAGCATCTTCTCCATTGTCATATACACTGTTTAGTTGAACTTTATCCGTGATATCAGTGAACTTGAAAGATTCATCGATCACAGTAGTATTGCTAGTCTTGGAAGGTTTTGTGTCGCAGCCGATTACTGCGACCAACATGACTAACATTTTGACGCCAATCAATCGATGATTCAGACAATTCTTCATACAGAAAAGACTATTTGTTGGGTTCTACGATGGTAATGCGACTATTGTGAGGTAAGTCGGTAAGTACCTGTACCTGTCCACTTGGCCAGTGGATGGTTACCTTCTCGACTGTATCATCGGCTGGAAGTCCCCAATGGACGGTATAGGGATTCTGCGAAATGTAACTTCCACCACCATTGATTTGTCGAAGCAGCTTTCGCTTTTTCGACTCAATAATGATTCGAGCGCCTATGCCATCTCGATTGCTGGTAACCCCAACAAGGTCAAGACGCCACCATTTTCCGGAAGTCACCGTATCGTTTTCAAGTAAGGCTACATTTTGGTTTACGTGTGTAAACAGCAGGTCGTGGTCTCCATCACCATCAAAATCAAAGGCCACCAAACCCCGCCCTCGCCACTTCTTCGACAGGTAGCCGTCACTAAAGATCTGTTGAACAAATCGCGACTTTTCCGAGTTGATGAGAACAATGGGCTGTTGAGCGGGATCTGCGCTACGCATTACGTGACCATTTGTTACGACAATGTCTTCGTCGCCATCCAGGTCAAAGTCGTGGGCAACCGCCCCCCACGCAACGTTGAGAGTACCAAGCGCCATTAGTCCCGCAACTGTACTAACGCACCGGTAGTTTGATCCGTCGTCATTCTTGTACAAACAGAATGCTTGGTTTTCATAGTTGCAAACAAAAATGTCTAGCTTCAAGTCATTGTCGAAGTCAACGGCACACAGTCCCATGCTACCTTGTGCCATTCCTTCCTCATCCGCAGCAGTTGCATTCATCTGGCCCACTTCCTCGAAGTGCCCAACGTTGTTCTTGTAGTAATAATTATTCACTGCATCATTGGCAACATAAACATCGATCCAGCCATCTTGATCGAAATCGGCCGTTAGAACTCCAAGCCCTTTTCCTGCTGGCTGCAAACCAATCTCCTTTGTCCTAGCCGAGAACTTTCCATCTAAATCGTTCATGTAAACAACGTCATCCATCCCGGTGAACACTCCAGGTGTACAAACGTCACGCGCGCTTCGATACTCACAGTCTGGATGGTTCTCAAAGGACCAGTTCACATACTCAGTCACATACAGATCCAGCCCCCCGTCGTTGTTGAAGTCTCCAAGAGCCGAGCTTGTTCCCCAAAGCGGCCTGTCGGGCTGAGCAGTCTGACGTATTCCCGTGAAAGTTCCATCGCCTTGATTGATTAGGAATGCAACTTGCGAATAGCCCGTTACCATGATGTCCGGGAATCCGTCATTGTTGAGATCCCCGATGGAAACGCCGTGCGTATAGAAGCCGGGACAACCAGCCGAAGCTTTTTCTGTAACTTCCTCAAAGGAGATGTTTGCTTTATTTCTTAAGAGCCTACCACCTGAGCCTATGCCACGAACCTGCTTATCTGTCAATTGTCCGCCGGTCGGAAAGTAAAGATCTAGGAATCCGTCGCGGTCGAAATCGCAAACACCTACACCTCCGCCAATGATCTCCAAAATAGCGTATTCGTCAGCGGACTCACCATTTTGAAAGATATGTTGTAGTCCGGCTTTGTCCGTGATTTCAGTGAATCTAAGGCTTGACGCCACTTTAATGGCTTCAGTAGTCTTAGTCTTGGAGTCAGGTTCTTTGTTGGTGCAGCCCACCTTAAGTATGACTGCCAACAAGAGGATCGAAACAAAGAAGGTTCTTGTGAGTTTCGATAACTTGGTGCTTCGGCTTCGGCGAGATTTAGGGGGCCTTCGAAAGTGCATTTATCCGTTCAACCTCCCCGCGATGATACTTGGCTCGACGTTCCGAGGATTTCTTTAGGTCTTCAGAACTATTAGGCCGCTGCGATTCCTTGTCAAAGTAATCAACCAAGAATTGGTGAGCTTCTAAGCAATTTGGATCTAGGGATATCGCGCTACGTATCCAAAACAACCCAGATTTCTCAGACTCGTACTTGAACAGAATCTTGCCGAGTTCCACTCGAGCCTCAACCCCCGACTCCTTCATGATTCTATCTTGAAGCACTGCGATCTTATCATATTCAGCCCGCTCTTCAATGATTCGAGCTAACTCCTTGTCAGCTTGATCCTTCAGACCAAGCCTACGCAGAACTTGGCTGTACGAGTTTCGTGCGATAAAGTCTCGATCATTGGCCTTGAGGGCGAGTTCGAGATACTTCCTCGCGTTCTCCCAGTTACCCAGTTTGGTCTCGATCACTCCTAACTCAGCAGCAGCCAGAAATCTCTCGGCCGTTTCGTCGATGACACGGTGTGACTTCTGAGTCGCTTCAAATCCAGCATTCACCACTTCCGTTAAGATAGTACGAGCAGTTTCAGTGTCTCCCAATTGCTCATGGCAATGGGCCATTAGAGTCTTGGCTGCAAGTGCTGCTGATGGCGGGTGGAGTTTGAGTAGATTGATTGCTTCCTGTGGAGAATTGGAAGATGAGCGAATTCGAGCGAGGCACCAAACAGCCTTGAAATACCTGCTGTTCTTACTGTGTGCAAGATTGTATTGTCGCTCAGCCTCTGCCTTGTTTCGAGAGTGTTCGTGTATTAGCCCTAGGCGATAGTTCACCATCGGATCATTTGGAAATACAACTTCGTAAGCTTCTAATAGCCTAAGTGCTGCTTGAAATTTCGACTGTGATGCTAGCCCGTTCACGAATGCATCAACGATTAACGGAACGTCTGGGGGGCTCTCATTGATCCACTTTTCCGTTTTCGCTTCAAGCTCTGGAGAGATCTCGCCAATGTTCAAAAGGTGAATCTCTTGTTCTCGTTCTAACCGCGCAGGATCAATGCCAAGTTGATGAGCTTCTTTAAGCTGCGACTTAAACTCATCAATGTCGCCATTTAGCCGAGAGATGCGAGCCCTTAGGAATACCGTTTCGCCATTCTTTCCAAAGAATTCTGCAACCCTCAACCACCATTCGGCGCTCTCAACAGACCAATCGTAGATGTTAGTCTGCGCTCTTTGGAGTGCAAGATTCCGTGCACCGCCTAGAAATAGGAACCAGAACAACAGGGCAACTAGCAGACTAAACAGAACTACCAATCTTTTTGGCCGTGTTGTTCCAATTCCTTTATTGGGTTTTTTCATTTATCAGCAGAACTTTACAGCTTACCCAGTATTTCCTTGGCCTTTGCCTTGACCTTAGCTGGATCGGAAAGTTCAGTAAGTTCAGTGAGTTCTTTCTCGATGGCATCGCCCTTGGCCGCGTCTGTTTTCTTTAGATTGGTGACTGCGCTTCTCAGAGAACCAAAACCGCTGCCAAGCCGTCCTGATTTTGCAATATCCTCAAGGCCCGAACGTAGGTCATTGATTGGGTTGTAATCCTTAATTTCAATGACTGCATTATTGTCGGCGCCAGTATTGCAGCCAGCAAAAGTCATGGTTGATAGCACGCACAACAAACAAGCAAAAAGTCTCATTGTTTCTCCTTCTAACCAAAAAAAAGGGGCTCTCCGAAAGCGGAGAGCCCCTGCCAAAGATCTAGGTTTCTTATTCAAGCGCCGATTGATCACCAGCACGTCTTGAACCCAATGCTTGGTAGGTCCTCAGCACGATGCTCGAGCTAATGAACTGCACCGAACCATCACCCATGGCGTGCATAGCACCGCCTGCGTGACGACTTCGAGCCGGGAAAATACCATTTTGGTCGCCCTTACACCCTGAGCAGGACATACTGGCAGAGTTTCCAATCCAGTTCGGCGGCGCCATTGTATTGATGGCCGAATTATAGAAACCAGGTGCTGTCCAAAGGTCCCCAGCCTCATTTTGAAGCGCCTTGCCAGACAAGTTTGCGGTTGCCGCCGCGTACTGAGCCAACTGAGCGTCAGTCCAAAAGGTGTTCGGCAATCCAGGGTTCGGAACGTCAGTTACGAAGTCACCCGCTCTTGAGAAGACCGCACCATCGGCATCCCCCTTTACGTACTCGCCAGCCATAATCGTATTGGATAGACCATCGATTACGTCGCTAAATGCCAGATATCTGTGGCGAAACGCCCAGCCATTGTAGGAACCAAAGTCAACTTCCCAGCCAATGCTCGGACCGGCTGAAAAACCATAGTTGTTTGTGCCTTTATAGTCAGTGTTTCCATAAGCGGGGTCTGACGGACATTGGTAGGTTGGAATTCGAACCTGACCCAATTGAGCCATCGTCATACCGCCTGTGATTCCAGGCGTAGGAGTCGTCTTTAGACGTCCCCCGTTCCAAGGGTGGGAAACGTAGTGAGGATAAGCCGAATCAACGGTTTCAGTATCAGCGAAGTTGATTTTGTCGTAAACATTGCTGCCTTCAACATATGGCAGAATTGCACAGTGTGGTGAATAACCATTCCATCCAGAATCAATATTCGGTCTGCCCCATGCATAACCAGTAGTCGCTAACTTCGGATAGTACTTGTAAGTGGCCTCGTAATTATGAACTGCGAGTCCAATCTGCTTCATGTTATTGCTACAGCTCATTCTACGAGCTGCCTCGCGGGCCGCCTGGACGGCAGGGAGTAATAGCCCCACCAATATTCCAATAATGGCGATTACCACCAAAAGCTCTACCAGTGTAAAGCCTTGACGATGTCTCTTCATAAAAAACTCCAATTCGTCAATTCGATAAGGGAAAACAAAGCACAGAAAAGGGGCGGTCGGTGGGGCACAATTCCCATAACCACAACAAAGTATCTTTACAATAGCCACTGTGTCAAGAACTTTGTGCGATTTCTAAGCCTTTGGTTAGGGGGCAAGGGAGAATTTTCCCCCTCATCACACGCTCCTTTGGGCCTTCCAGGATGCTCATGGGTATTGATTTCCACTAAAAATTTATCGCCGGAGCGAACCAACACGAAAAACTTCCATTCTCAAATTCGGTAATCCAATTTGAAAGGTACAGAATTTGACTCGAAGAAAACGTTTTTCGAAAACTCAATTACGCGGCTTGGCAGGACGGAATGATCAGTCGGGCTTTGAGAATTTTGACTCAATGATCCATCGAGCTACGGCGCCAAGGATCGATCGTAACGCTCTTCAACTTTGTCGGCAAATCCAACGCGAATTGACGCTGATCTTGTCAGGAGAGTTGGATGATGATCGCGTTAGAGATCTGATGGTCTTGTCCGTATCTCCGTACCCTCACACCAATTTGCTGCTCGTTACACTTCAAGCTGGCCAAGTTTGTACGCAAGAGGAATTGTTGGATCTGGATGCAGCGTTATTGCATCACAAGCATCTAATCCGCTCGGAAGTCGCTTCGGCCATCAATCGCAAGAAGACTCCAGATTTGACTTTTAGGGTCATTAATCCAGTCTAAGTTTGCTGGAATCAAAAAATCAAGCGGAGGTTGGCGAGCACCGAGGTTCTTTTGCAGTGCGTTTGATTTTGAAGGCGAGTTGAGTGTGGAGAACCGTATGGTTTGCGCCATTACGCCGGAATGGAAAACGTATCTCTCGCGGCATTTGGCTTAAATGCCAGCACCATTTAAGAGGGAATTTTGGAGAACCACACAACGAGAGATTCCAGACTTATCGTGATACGCGAATTACAATTCGTTCGGTAGTCTACAATTGTTCGTCGGAAAATTGAGTTAAAGTTGGATTCGCCCATGAAACTTGCAGCAATTTACCTGCTCGCAATCGCAGCTTGGTTCTGTCAAGCAACCTCAGCATCTGCTCAAGCGAACACCGACAATGCGATTTCGTATCCGCACAAGAACGCGCGTGCAGAGCAGGTTGTTCCAATCATACAACAGTTGTTCGGCACCAACCTTCATCTGGCGGCTGATCAACGAGTCAATGCAGTGATCGTGATTGGTAAGCCTGCAGACCTTCAAATCGCTGGGATGTTGGTTGAGCGTTTGGATTTACCACCCGCCGAGGCTGCGAATACAGTGCTTGTGGAGCTAAACGAATCGTTGCAGCACAAGCAACTTGATTCAACACTGGAACAACTTGCCAAGTCGCTGAACCTAAACATTATTCAAGCCAAACAGCAGCAGACTCATATTCTAATACAAGGTCCAGTTGCATCGCGCACGCAGTTCCAGCAGTTGCTAACGCAGTTTGGCCAGAAGGTTGCCGAGTTGGAACGCAGCGAGAGCCGAATCCTGCGAGTCGCAGTCCTTCGTAGTCGAGATCATGAAACTACGTCTATCCATGGGGATACTGCGGCTCAGGCGTTGCTCGACAAGGTTAAGAAGCTTGGCTTCGGTCAATTCGAACTGACAGGACAGTGTATGGTACGCTGTAAGGTCGGGCCACAAAAGCACGTATTTGAAACTGAAGGAACCCTATCCGGTAGCGTACCGTTCAAATTGACCGGGAACGCTCGGCTAGGTGAAAACAATGATGCGTTCCGAGTTGAATTATCGCTCAACATTTATCGCGATCATCATCGAGGCAAACATAAAGATCACCATGGAAAACACAGAGATGACGAAGGCAAACTACGAGCAGCCCTTCATGGTGCTGCTTCGATGCCTTTGAACAGTTGGACATTGATTGGTTCCACGCTGATCGACGGTGAGAGCCTGCTAGTGTTAGCTCAGATGCTTCCCGCAACCCTGAATTGACATTTGGATCTAGCCACCAAACTGACGTTTGTAGATCGCTTGAAGAAGTGATTCGACATCTTTGAATTTTCCGCCAGTTGCCAGGGCAGATTCAATGAGTTGGCGAGCGTCAGATTCTGCATGACCCAGAGCCAGGAGCGCTTGAAAAGTATCGGTGACCACCCCGTCGGTCTGAACATTGCTTTCAGGAGTGTCGCGACGAACCATTAGCGCGAACTTTGGCATCTTTCGACGTAACTTGGCGATAATTCTTTCTGCCGTAGCTGGTCCAACGCCTGGCAAAGTGGAGAGTCCCTTAGCGTCCTGCTGTTCTATCATGATGGCAATGTCTTGAACCGGCTGTGTCATGGCTCGCAAAGCCTTTTTCACTCCCACGCCATCAACAGAACAAACCAAGTCGAAAAACTCGCGTTCAGGTGTACTCAGAAAACCGACTAGCCGTGGAGTCAGTCGACCTCCACTAGTCACATTGCCATCCAAGTAGTGAATCGTGTGGAGCAGAACATCCTTATTAATTTGGCTCTGCAAATGGCGTCGAGCATAGTCGGCAATTAACACTTCGTACTCCATAGGAGGAATCGAAAGCGTGGCGGCCTCTTCGGTCAATTCAACCAGTTTGCCTTGAATCTTGGTGATCATCTTGAGTTGTATACCTATGGATCGAGTATCGCGCTTGCAGCACGACTGTGGTGGTGAGTTAATGCGATGGCTAGAGCGTCAGCAACGTCAGCCGGCTCTGGAAATTTGCTCAAGCCAAGTTGCAGCTTTATGGCCATTTGCATCTGAGCTTTTGGAGCATGGCCATTTCCTGTGAGCGTCTTTTTGACTTTGGTCGCCGGATAGGGAAAAACTTCCAATTTGCGTTTCGCAGCGGCCAAAAAGATGGCTCCTCGAGCGTGCCCCATCAAAATGGCAGTTGTCGGACGATCGTAGTGTGAATACAACTCTTCGATCGCCATGCAGCCAGGATTCAAGTCATCGATCAATTCGCACAACCCGTCATAGATTTCAACAAGCCGATTCTCTAGAGTCGTGGTTGTGCGAGTACGAACGATTCCGGCATCGACTAAACGTACGGTGTTCCCATCAACTTCAATGACTCCGTAGCCGGTTGTGCCGAGGGCTGGGTCTATGCCCAAAATGCGGTGACTCACCTGCCGAGACTCCCTTCCAAACTATCCTCCTGAATGTAATTGCGTGAACCTGCTTTCCTTGATGTGGGTCATTATAGTGAAATCGCCAAAGACAGGTATTACCCAGCGATCCTGACGATTCGCTCAACAGTAACGTTCGTAACACCCTCTACGATCGCTCGGCAACAGTTGCTGCTGCTGCAGAGATCGACTCGGATTTGCCCGACCTGGACCAGCGATCCGCTCGGCCGGACTGTTTACCTAACCGAAAAACAAAGTACCACATCGTCATTACGATACCCATAAGTAACGTGAACTCAACCATGATTTCGCGCTGCAGCCGAGTTGCCAAAGCTTCGATAGGAGCAGCAACGTTTTCCAGTCGCTCTTGAACGATAATCCATAAATCGCTCTTTTCAGCATGTGTATTACCCACCGCTGAATTGGGTAAGTCAACTTGCGAAACACAAGCGATCCATTTCCCTTCGTAAGCTTGCCCGTCAGCAAAATCCGCACAAGGATCCGCATAGTCCTCAATGCCTTCTTTGACAAGTGACTCAATAACCGGAACTGAAAGTTGTGGCATGAGCACTTTCATCATGCGTTCTCGGTCGATCGAACTGATGTAGGGGTGCTGTAGAATTGTGCCTCGTTGATTACCTTCTCGGCCATCAAACAGCACTGCAAATCGATTCAGCCGCTTTTCATCATCATTGGCTTCGGACAGTAGGCGAAAATTGCCAAGGCTGATCGATATGACCAATACGCCGATTGGCTCTGCAGTTTTGTGGTCTTCACCTTGCCTCCAGATCGGGGTGCTGATGGCGATTTTCCCTGTTCCGGAAGATGTCGAGCGATAGACGGCAGATAACTTGGTTGTTTTGGTTATGTGGAACTTACTCGGATCATCGCTGGGCAATCCATCATCGCGTTGATCATTGAAATAACTTCGATAGGCATAGTTACGACCTACAGGACTAACTGCAGATTCTCGCTCAGATTCGCTACGAAATACGATCGCGAGATTAGTACCTAGGAGATCGTCGACAAACATCGAAGTTAGTAGGCTTTGAGTGTTGGAGCTGGCGTTAGTCAACAGTTGAAGTCGTGATTCAAGATATCGCTCAAGTTGTAGCCTTGTGTCAAGTTGTTTAAATTGCTCAATTTCCGTTGGGCTCGCTTTAGCTTCGTAGATCTGTTTCAATGTATCCTGAGCTGTATTGTTGGTCTCGCTTAGCTTGGCAATCAAGTCGTCGCGTTGCGCCTCGGATTCAATAATGCCATAAAGCGACTGCAGCTCTGTTTCTAGTGTTCGCGAGGCATATTGAGCCGCAAAGTAATTGCTTTCAATGGCTCGCTGAATGATGCTCTGCTGAGAACGATCTACGGCCAACATTCGACCGTGTGTCGAGAACATCAGCATGAGAATCATCAGCAGTATTGGGCCAACTAGTCCCAGAATGTACAGCGGCCTCCGGCTTCGGTCTCGATTTCGTTGCTCTAAGGCATGGATTACTTGGTTGACGTTCTGAAAGCGGTGTTTGGGATCGACCTGCAAGCAACGATCAATAATTGCCGCCAAGGATTTATCGACCCCTGTGCGTTGGTAATGATGCTTTGGCTTAGGTGCAGATGTGATTACCTGACGATAACGGTTCAGTCTATCGGCTACCGATTCTGCAGAGTGTAGCGATTCGGTAGCTTCAGGAGTTCGAAACGGTGGCGAACCAACGAGAAGCGTATAGCCGATGGCTCCAAGCGAGTAGACATCCCATTTCACGTCGGGCACCGCATCAGCTTCAGCTTGTTCTGGCGCCATATAAAACAAAGTTCCAAGCGAAGGTGAATGATCTCCCGCCATTCGACCTTGACCGAAATCGGCGATGCGTGGTTGGTGCGAGTGATCCAACAGAACGTTTGCGGGCTTTAAGTCGCAGTGAATTACACCCTTTGCGTGTGCGAAATCTAATCCCTTAGCTATCTCGACCAAGAATTCGATGGCTTTCTGAACATCAGGTAGATTGCCTTCACGAAGAAAATTCTTCCAGCGAACCATTTTCGAGGAATTCCATGACAAAGTAAGGCGGCTCGTGATTCCAGCCTACTTTCAGCACCTGAACAATATGTCTAGCCGCAGACATATTGACCAACATTCCCACCTCACGCTCCAAAGCTGTCAGGTTTACTGCCGCACGATTCAGATAACACTTGATAGCTACAGGTCTGCCTGTGTTCAAATCGGTCGCTAACCAAACTTGACCGAACGCTCCCGCGCCAACCGGTCGTTGAATTCGATAGCCAGCAATCGTCGGTGCGCTACTCATCTGCAAGCTTAGTTGCTTCGACAGATGAACATCTCCCATTGTTTGTTGCTGAGTGTTGTCTAAGTTCATTGAGCGGTTTTTATTGAGTGGATGAACAGGTCTCGCGAGTGTTGAGCTGGAGTCATTCGAGAACGCTAAAATCTTTTTTGGCCTAAAATCGATCGCCTTCTGAAAGCTCGATAATGCCAGTATGTTATCATTTCCTGGTCGAGGGCCAAACCCAGTTTCTCAGCGCATTCAAAAAGTTAGCACATGAAACGCAAGATTCTTAAATCCTTACTCGGTCTCCTTGGGCTCCTGGTTGTGGCCATCGCGGTTGGGGGTGTATGGGGATACCGGCAACTGGCTGGTAGTTTGCCTCAACTCGATGGTTCTATCAAAGTAACCGGAATCGATGGTAAGGTGACTATTAAACGCGATAGCCTTGGAGTGCCTACGATCGAGGGCGCAAGCCGCTTAGATGTCGCCTACGCCGCTTACAGGGTTTACATGGTCAAGATCGGTTCTTTCAAATGGACCTACTAAGAAGGAACTCGGCTGGAGAGCTAGCTGGGGTCGTTGGAGCGGCAGTTGTCGAGCGTGATAAAACGACTCGAGTTCACCGATTTCGTAGTGTGGCTCAGCAAAGGCTTAAGGTTGAAAGGCCCGAAGTCGTCAAACTGATCGAAGTTTACACTCAAGGAGTCAACGCCGGGCTTAAGTCGCTGAGTAAAAAGCCTTTTGAGTACATCTTGTTGGGGCAAGAGCCCGCACCTTGGAAGCCCGAAGACTGTATGTTGGTCGTATTCTCGATGTTCATGGATCTTCAAAGCGATCAGTTTCGGCGCGAAGTTGACCGAGGCGTGCTGCATGACAACGTGCCCGAGCCAATGTACGAGTTCCTGATGGCACGCGGAAATAAATGGGATGCGCCAATTCACGGTGAAGCGTTCGAAGTTCCAGCGGTTCCTGGACCGGAAGTTTTCGATGCTCGCAAACTACGAATAGCGGAGCTTGAGCAGGCTGCCGCAGATTCGCTAGTAGAAAACTCGTCACGTCCAACTTTTGCCGAGCCGTACACGTTGGGTAGCAACAACTGGGCTGTATCAGGCAAGCTGACCAAAGATGGACGAGCGCTAGTTGCTGATGACATGCATTTGCGAATTGCAGTGCCTCACATTTGGTATCGAGCTCGTTGGGTATGGACTGATGCAGATGAGATGAAGTCGCGTTACGAGATGACGGGCGTCTCTCTGCCTGGTACTCCCGCCATGATTGTCGGTTCCAATGGCAGCGTGGCTTGGGGTTATACCAACACCGAGGGCGATTGGAATGATGTGGTGATCGTCGAACCCAACGATGGAGATGCAAATACTTACAAAACTGCCGATGGGCCAAAGGCTTTTGAAAAGCATAGCGAAGTGATCAAGGTCAAGGATGCGAAGGATGTTTCATTAGAGGTTGTGTCGACGATTTGGGGGCCAGTGATCGAAAAGGATCACAAGGGTCGAATGTTAGCAAGCAAGTGGGTGCCTTACGATGTCGAAGGGGTGAATGTTAATTTGATCGACATGGAAAAGGTGAAGACGGTCGCTGAGGCTCTCGATAAGGCAAACACGTTTGGAATACCTCATCAAAATTTTGTTGTTGGTGATACAACAGGAACTATTGCGTGGACTATTGGCGGCAAGATTCCGCGTCGCTTTGGTCACGATGGTCGCTTGCCGCAATCGTGGGCCGATGGAAGCAAGGGATGGGATGGCTATCTGAAGCCAGAAGAGTATCCACGAGTTGTGAATCCTCAGAGCAACAATATCTGGACCGCTAACGCTCGTGTAGTCAGCGGTGATTTCTACAAGGTCATCGGTGATAGTGGCTATGATCGCGGCGCTCGGCAGCAGCAGATTCGTGATCGACTGCTGAAGTTGGAAAAGGCCACAGAGGCGGACATGCTGGATATTCAATTGGATGATCGAGCTGTCTTTCTAGAGCCTTGGCAACAGCTTCTACTGAAAACTTTGAGCGATGATGCAATCAAGGGGAACGCTGGTCGAACTCAATTGCGCGACTTGGTTAAGTCATGGGGAGGTCGTGCAGCGGTAGATTCGGTGGGCTATCGATTGGTGTTAGAGTTTCGAAGTGCAGTCGTTCAGCAACTGAGTGACATGATTAGCCAGCCCATTCAAAAGGTAGATAAGCGATTTACACTGGCAAGAAATCGTCGAGTTGAAGGGCCTTTCTGGAAGATACTGGAAGAGCGACCTGAGCATTTTTTACATCCTAAGTTCGAAACTTGGGACGCTTGGTTGCTGTCGAGTGTCGACAAGGTAATCGCAGATGCAACCAAAGGTGATAAGAAGCTCTCGGAGTACACCTGGGGCAAGGCCAATGCCACGCGAATCCAGCATCCGTTGAGCGCTGCGGTTCCATCACTGGCTTCGTGGCTGGATATGCCTCAGCAACAGCTTGACGGCGGTTGGTCCGACATGCCCAGAATCCAAGCTCCTTCATCGGGTGCTTCACAACGGATGGCGGTATCACCTGGGCGCGAGGAAGATGGTTACATGCAGATCCCTTGTGGCCAATCTGGACATCCTCTCTCTCCTTTCTACAACAATTCCCATCAAGACTGGGCAACCGGTAAGCCAACACCATTCTTACCTGGAGCAGCCAAACACACGTTGGAGTTAACACCGTAGTTGGTTATAGTCGCTCCCGTCTCCACAGCCAACTGGAGGTAGTTGATTGTCTGACGGTTTGATTTCAGCGTCCACAACTGAACCGAAAGGTTGACGCCAAACCACCGGATCAAAGGCCCTATCATTGATTGCAAACAATGGACCCGCATGGCTTTGTGCATTGTTTTGCGCAGTGCTTGTGCAAAAACTACTTGGCTCGAATGCAGTAAAACAACAACGCGGAAACAACAGCGTAGCGATCGCCCATGTTGAGGCCAGCTAGATGTTAGTTTTTCATAAGCTGCATGCAGACCAATCGGTCTTTGCCGCGGAGAAATAGTAGACCGTGTGAAACTGCTGGAGCTGCCCAGCAGGGCCATTCAAGCAGCGGACCGCCTTTAGTCGATTGAACTGATGATAGGTCGGCATGCGCGACGACGTCTAGCTTTTCGGGATTGGGTCGAACTAGATCCAAATTGCCCTGTTCGCCGAGCACAATCATATAGCCATCAACAACCGTAACACTGCTGCGTTCGTGCCGTCGCTCAGTCCACAGTACTTTGCCATCCTCCCAACGAATGCAGCGAAAGTCGCTGTCATCTTCATTGCGCCCATTGCAACCATACAGATAACCATTGATCAAGACCGGGGTTGCCCAGTGCTCGGAAGTTCAACCGGTTTCGAGATCGCTTTATCTTTCCAGACTTCGGTCCAAGGAGTCGATTGAGCGTCCAAAAGCGTCGAGCCGATCTGGTAGGACTCGGACACCAACACTCGCTGCCCATCGGTTACCGGCACCGAAGCGTTGACACTCTCCAAGAAATCGGCTCGCCAGGGATAGGTGTGAATCTCCGTTCCCGTCGAAGGATCAAACGCTAACAAGCCGCTTCTAAGAAATGCGAGGCCGGTGTGTTTGCCATTCACAGTTTGGACGGACATTGAAGTATAGCTGGCAAGATCATCGCCAACTTTGTAAAGCTCGTTGCCGGTCTTCTTGTCAAATGCGACCACAGCGCTGCCGTTGGGTTTGACTTGAGCCAGCATCTGCGTTGTCAAACCTTGAGATTCGGCTGGACTGCCGCCGATCATGACGAGCAGCTTATCCTGGAAGGCAGCAGGATTACTGGCCACTCCAAAGAAATTGGGAATTACGCCATACTCTGAAAAAGTCTCTTTCTTCCAAACCAGTTTATGGCTGTTGGCGTCGATGCAGTACAAATTGCCCGTAACTCCATACACGAAAATCAAATTGCCGTCGACAATCGGCGAGCAGCGTGGACCGTTGTTGTAGCCGTAGGGATCTCGATAAGGAGTTGATCCGGAATCCCAATACCAAAGCGGCTGAGCTGTAGCCAAGTCGTAACAGGACAGTCGTTCTTTGTCGCCAACGCGATCAAATTGATAAAACTTGTTGCCAACGATCGATGGTCCACCGTAACTGACGCCAAGTTGCAATTCCCAGAGTATCGGTGGGTGAGGATTCCAAAGCGCCGGTTCTAAGCCCTTTTCCGAAGAGGTTCCGTTTCCTCTGGGGCCGAGAAACGAAGCCCAATCTTCGCCGTCGGCAATTCTGGGTGCGTCCCCCTTGAGAATGCCTTTGGTTTGTGCTGGAGCTTGGGAACAGCCTGAAAGGTTTGAGAAAGCTAGGATTAGCAAAATTGTTGCACCAAGCGTTCTAAGCAGATGAATGCAGTTATTCATTGTAGAAACCGAAGAAAAAATGCCGAAATAGCCAAGCTCAACCCGGCTGGCCGAACCTGACATTCCTGGAAATATCATTAGCAGTATACTGTCTGCCGCTTGGCGTGAGGCTGAGATGCGCTGGTGATTTCGTAGTCGTTTTTGGAACCGAATTTCTAGCGGAGTAGCGCAAGCTGCCCGATAACGGTGTAGCTGGATCCCGGTGGCTCGCGCCATTCGGCTTGAAAGAGGACGATGTTTAAGTGGCCCCGCGCCGCATGAATGAATTATGAACAAAATTGCCGATCAAATTCCGAATCGTTTCGAATTTCAAACCGCCTGCAAGGAGATTTACGCTGCCTGGGAGGCTGATGGTTGCTTTCGAGCTGACGTAAATCCGAATCGCAAGCCGTTCACGATCGTTATTCCACCCCCGAATGTTACCGGTGCTCTTCACTTAGGGCATGCTCTTAACAACACCTTGCAAGACATTCAAGTTCGCTGGCACCGCATGCTAGGCTACGAGGCGCTGTGGATGCCGGGCACCGACCATGCAGGTATTGCAACTCAGGCAGTTGTTGAAAAACGCCTGAAGCAAGATGAAAACAAGACACGGCATGACCTTGGGCGCGAAGAGCTTGTCCGTCGCATCTGGAAATGGAAGGACGAGTACGAGGCGAGAATCCTCAATCAACTTCGCAGCATGGGCTGCTCCTGCGATTGGACTCGAACTCGGTTCACTCTGGACGAAATGTGTGCTCGAGCCGTTCGGACAACCTTCTTTGATCTATTCCGAAAGCAGCTTATTTTCCGCGGCAAGCGATTGGTCAACTGGGATACGTTTTTGCAAACTGCTGTTAGCGACGACGAAGTATTCCATCAAGCTGTGAAAGGACATTTCTGGCACTTCCAATACCCGATCATCAATCCGAAACCTGGTCAGCCTACGCACGTTGTCGTTGCCACGACTCGACCGGAGACGATGCTGGGGGATACAGCGGTAGCAGTTCATCCACAGCCGAAGAAAGCGATGGACGAAGCTGAGCAAGCTCTGCGATTGAAGCTTGCCGAAGCTGCAGCTAAAGATCGTCCGGCTATCGAAGCTCAACTTGCAGACCTGGAAACTCGACGCTCAACGCACTTGCCCATGCTAGAAACGCTAGCCGAGATGGCTAAGGCTGGCACTAAAGTGATGTTGCCTTTAGTTAACCGAGAGATTCGCTTGGTAGCCGACGAATGGGCCAAGCCTGAGTTGGGAAGCGGTTGTGTCAAGATTACCCCAGCTCATGATCCCAACGACTACGAAGTTGGTCGCCGATGTGACCTGCCGATGATCAATATTCTCAATCCAGATGGCACTCTGAATGAGAATGCCGGTTCGTTCGCTGGACTGCCTTTGAACAAGGCTCGCAAGGCCGTTTGTGACGCAATGGAAGAGCTAGGGAATTTACTGCAAGTCGAGGATCGCGAAATCGACTTGGCTCACAGCGATCGAAGCAAGACTCCTATCGAGCCTTACTTGGCGGACCAGTGGTTCGTGAAGATGGACCAATTAGCTCAGAATGCAATGGACGCTGTTACCGACGGACGCGTTGAGATCATTCCGAACCGTTATTCCAAAGGTTATCTCGATTGGCTCGGTGAAAAACGGGACTGGCCAGTTGGTCGTCAATTGTGGTGGGGCCACCAGATTCCAATTTGGACCAAGTCCTTTGAATCCAGCGAGTTGGCCAAGGCCGAAGCGGCTCGCATCAACGCATTGCCGGAATCGAAAGCAGGCCGTTTGTTTGCAACACTTGACGAGCCGGCCATCGTTCACGCCTGTATCCGCGATGAAGGTGACGTACTCGAACAATCGATGATCGCCGAAGGTTATGTTCGGCAAGAAGACGTTTTGGATACTTGGTTTAGCTCGGCACTGTGGCCTCATTCGACTTTGGGTTGGCCCGAAAAGACTGATGAATTGAACTACTTTTATCCAACCAGTGTTCTAATCACCAGTCGCGATATCATCACGCTGTGGGTTGCCCGTATGGTTCTGATGGGGCTTAACAACATAGGAAAGATCCCGTTTAGCCAAGTTTACATCCATCCCAAGATTTTGGATGGTTATGGCGAGACGATGTCCAAGAGCAAGGGTAACGGTGTCGATCCGATCGATGTGATGGACAAGTTCGGCCCTGACGCATTGCGATTCGGTTTGGCTTGGCTAGCGACGGAAACTCAAGACGTTCGTATGCCAGTTCAGTTCGAATGTCCACACTGCAGCGAAGCGGTGATTCAAACTCAGCAAAATCGCGAATTGCCAGTCGTAGAATGTCCAAAGTGCAAAGGAAAATTCTCGACACAGTGGGCCAAGAAAGAAGAAGATCTGGCTCATCCGCGAGGCGCAGTTATTAGCGAACGCTTTGAAGTTGCTCGTAACTTTAGCAACAAGCTTTGGAATGCTGCGCGGTTTGTGATGATGCACTTGGAAGGCTATCAACCGCAAAAGTTGGACGTCGCTCACTTGCCTTTAGAGGATCGTTGGATCTTGTCGCGGCTGTCGACCGTTACCGAAGCTGTAACCTCAGCTTTGGAGAAATACCAATACGCCGACGCGATGCGATTGCTGTACGACTTTGCCTGGGACGAGTTCTGCTCGTACTACGTGGAGATGGCCAAGCCTCGCATGCAGGATACGGCCAGCGCAGCGACCCAGCAGGTCCTGATGCACACGCTGGATCATCTGTTAAGACTTTTGCATCCGGCGATTCCGTTCATTACTGAAGCTATCTGGCAACAGTTGGCAAACTTTGGAATGCAGCGCACGCTGGATGGTCATGTTCAAACCGAAAAGTGGTTGATGAAATCCACGTGGCCAGTAGCCGATAAATCGCATCAGGACGCAGGCATTGAAGCTCAGTTTTCGCGCTCGTAGCGGTCATCAAGGCTCTACGCGAAGTACGAGCCAGTCAAAGTATTCCGCCAAAGGACGAGGTTCATTCACGGTTGCCTGCGATGATACGTCGGCCAATCTACTTAGACCGATGGACAGCTTTTTCGTCGCTTTAGCCAAAGCTAAGTGTACTGGACTAGGGACCGGTTTCCCAAATCCAGATGTAGCGGCAACGGTAACTGTCGACGGCATGCAGATCACCGTCGACATGGGACAGTTCATCGACGTTAAGGCAGAGCTAGCTCGGCAAGTTAAACTCCGCGAGAACCTGGAAAAGCAGATTCAGGGCAAGAAAGGCAAGCTGAGCAACGCCTCGTTCGTTGATAGAGCTCCGGCCGAGGTTGTCCAGAAGGAGCGTCAAAGTCTAGCTGAGCTGGAACAACAACTAGAAACGGTATCCGCGGCCATCGAGCGTCTCACCAAACTGGCAGGTTCGGCTTAAGAAACACTTCCGTAGCTGGACCGCCGTAGCTATAATTCTGCCTCCTTGGATCTAAACATCTGACTTTCCATCCCTTTAGGAGGGGCATTCGTGGCCGCTGGCAAATACCTTTTCACTAGTGAATCCGTAAGTATGGGTCACCCAGACAAGCTGGCTGACCGAATTTCTGATAGCGTTTTGGACGCGATTCTAGAACAGGATCCCACCAGCCGTGTTGCCTGCGAAACTCTGGTGACAACAGGTTTAGCTTTGATTGCCGGTGAAATTACCACCAAAGCGAACGTCAACTACGCCAAGACGGTTCGAAATGCAATTCGAGAAGTCGGCTACACCGATGACGAAATGGGGATTTCGGCAGATACGTGCAATGTGATGATCGCTCTAGATGAACAGAGCCCCGACATTGCCATGGGCGTAAACGCAGACACTTCCGCCGGAAAAGAGATCGGTGCAGGTGACCAAGGCTTAATGTTTGGTTTCGCTTGCAACGATACAACCGAATTGATGCCGATGCCGATCGCGCTCAGCCATCGCATTACCAACTTGCTGACAGATGCTAGATTTTCGAAGAAGGTTTCATGGCTTCGTCCAGACAGCAAGAGCCAAGTGACGGTTGAGTACGACGGATACAAGCCGGTTCGTATCGACACCGTTGTTGTTTCAACTCAACACGCTCCTGAGGTAACCAACGAAGAGATCCGCAAGTTTGTCATCAATGAAGTTATTTTGAAGTGCTTGCCACCTGAGTTGGTCAAGGGCGAAATCAAGTATCACATCAACCCAACTGGCAAGTTCGTCGTTGGAGGACCTCATGGCGACTGCGGATTGACCGGTCGTAAGATTATCGTCGACACCTACGGCGGATGGGGGCGACACGGTGGTGGAGCTTTCAGCGGTAAGGACCCAACCAAGGTTGACCGAAGTGCCGCTTATATGGCTCGCCACGTTGCCAAGTGCTTGGTTGCCGCTGGAGTTGCAGATCGTTGCGAAGTTCAGCTTGCGTATGCGATTGGTGTAACTGAACCCGTTAGCGTTCACGTTGATACTCAGGGCTCCGGCAAGGTTTCGGACGAGAAGATCGTCAAGGCGGTACGCGACCTATTCCCACTTTCTCCTGGTGGAATCATCAACTACCTTCAATTGCGACGACCAATCTACCGCGCTACAAGTGCTGGCGGACACTTCGGTCGTAGCGAACCCTCATTTACTTGGGAAGCTACTGAAGCAAAAGCGGCAGAATTGAAGAAAGCTCTGGCCTAGTCGACTTTTCACCGCCAGTAAACTGAACCACAATGAACCTACCTTGATGCTATCGAGGTAGGTTTTTTTTGTTGGATAGAGACGTAACATCACCTTATGCGCGTGCCGGATCTGCGCTAACGCTTGTTCGTCAGGAAAGTCGTACTCGTACTCAGTGCAACGGTACTCGTACTCGAAAAGATCGTGATGGCAGAATCGAATTTTGATCATGAACGGCGTGACGTTTATTGGCTCTCGATTGCGTTGCGTTCTCGTATCATATCGCCAAGGCTCTTTCCGGTGTCAAACGACCCGCTCGCGACCAATGGCTTCGCGCCGCTCAATCGAATCCTCTAAACATTGCCGAGGGCAACGGCAAACAAGCCTCAAAGTCAAAATCCGATATTTCGAAATTGCCCGTGGCTCGGCGCTGGAATGTGCGTCGATTAATGATGTGCTGAGTGTTTGCGATGCCATTGACAACGAATCCAACCTTCGCGGAAAATCGGTTCCGAAATGAATCGTTTCGATGCTCACGCGGCTGATACAATGATCGGAAACCGTTGCGGAGGATCGAATTGAGTACGAGTACGAGTACCGAGATGCTGAGTACGAGTACAAGAAAACCAGCCCCCAAAACCCTGACGAAAAAAGTGTTGCAGACGGAACGGGGGACGCAATTTCGCATGGTCGCTCAATTTCGCCCGCCCGCTGAACCCAAGTGATTATGGCCTACAAATCCTTACCCCCCATGAAAACCGCCACGTACAACGATCAGCAAAATCAGCTTTGGATCTATTTGGCAATATGTTGGTGGATCGGCAGTTTGTTTGCATGGATGTCCAGTTGGATTGACGGCGAGTTGAATCCAATGCTGGACAGTTCATTGACCTTCAGCGCACTACTGGTTGTTAGTGCTTCACTTGCGTTAAGGCTGCCAGTGTTGACACCTCAGCCAAAGACATCCAGCATGGAAGACCATTTTGTCTGGATTCTTTGTTTGACGGCCAATGTTAATTGGTTCGGATACTTTGGGCTTAAATGCAGTGCGTTTTCAGCAATCACTCCCGCGATTGTGATTGGTGTGCTTGCCGAGATTTGGCTGTGGAGTCAGGCAGCCAAAAACGATTGCGTGGGCTCGTTTCGCTGTTGGGCTCGTGAAGCCCTACAAAAGTCCGTTCGATATTTTTCAATAGGCTTTTCGCCGCTAAAAGATTCTCGATCAGAAGTTCAAACAGATGCTGTAGACACAAGTCAGGAGGAGTCGAGTCCATTGAATGCTGGCTTTGTCAAGCCGCCAGTTTCGAATGAAGCGGCCTGCGCTGATGAAGACTCGACCCCTGCCCTTAGCTCCCTGCAGCAGTCGGTACTTGAAGATGAGACCCAAATGAATCAAGTCAGGAGCACGATGGAGGATGGAGTCGATCCGACTGGCCGTAGATACTTAGCTGGAGAGATCGTAATTCAATGGCAACCAGACCAAAGAACGCAATATTTGGTGGTCGGCTTTGTGCCAGCCTTTACTGGCTTGCCTGAGGTTGATTTCGAGCTGGACAGCTTAGATTGCTCGGCTCAGGTCGTGAACTGCACTCCAGTTGGGCTCCGTTTTCAGTTGCGGAGAAGTCAAGCAGGCAGCCAGTCGGAAGGAGTGCTATCCTGGTACGCAAGGGAAGCTGAATCGGGCCAGGAAGGGAGTCCGAATTCGGCAGAATCACAGCCTCAAACGCTGGCTTAGTTGGTGGTCACAACCCTTGGCGGCAACTATAATCTTGGCTTCCTTTTCTAATCATTCCTCGGGGAGTGTCGTAATGTTGGGTCGCTGTTTTTCCATTCTTAGTCTTCTGGCCTTGATGTCGCTGCCAGGCAATCTATTGGCTCAAGACGCTCTGAAATGGACAAACGTTGACGGCAAAGAAGTCGTTGGCGAATTCATACGTATGGAAGGCAAGACGGTTGTCATTAAGTTGGACAACGGCAAAGAGGCCAAGGTGCCGCTTGCTAGTCTAAGCCTGGAAAGCCATCTTCAAGCGCTGAAGCTCTCCAAGCCAGAAGCATTCAACAAAGAGGTTGTTAAGGCCCCAGTCATTGTTGAAGCGGCCAAGATGACCTTCAAAATTGCACCATTGAGTGTAATGACTTCACCGTTCGAGGATGATCCGAAGATTGACAGTTTCATGCGCACATTTACCGATGAAGTCAATCGAGGCAACCTATTCGTCATGTGGCATATGTTGCCACCCAAGATGCAGACAGACTTGGCGACAGTAATCAGCAAGAATCTTCAGAATTTGGGGCCAACGTTTCCTACTCAAATGAAGAAAGCTACGACTCTCTTGGCAAGCATTGCTTCGAAGAAGAAAGATTGGCTGATCGATCCCGCTATAACTGGAAGAGAGTTGCCTCCTGAGGCAATCACTGAATTCAACGAGCAATGGCCCTACGTAGTGGCCTTTTTGGAGGGACTGGCTGAACCCTCGGTTTGGGAAAATCCCTTTAGGCCAGAAACTGTTCCAAATTTCCTAGCTGCGGTTGGCGTTAATTTTCAGTGCATCACACCAGCCATCAATAAATCTGGCATGCAATTACTGAGCTACAAAGTTGTCAGCGAGTCTGCGGATCGTGCTGAGGTAGAACTAACCATGATCGGTACTCCACCCTCAGTAGTTGCGTTCCAGAAGGTTGGCAAGGTATGGGTTTCTCCAGATCTCATGAATCAAATGCGTAAGGGTGTGGATGTCATGTTGAATAGTCCTCCAAGTACTGCAGCATCTCTAGCATTTGGCGGTGCAATGGCCACCTTCTTGCCGGTTCTCAACAAGTTGGATGCCTGTAAAACTAAGGAAGAATTCAAGAAAATACTGGATTCAATTCCGAAACCACAGGCCGGTGCTACTCCTCCAGGTATGCCCCCTACGCTTCCTGGATTTCCCGGGTTTTCAATCCCTGGTCTTACTCCTCCACCTCCCGTTGCGCCTGGCAAATGAGGCTGGATCTTGACCGAACCATTGTTGCAGTTAGCAGCCCATTAGCTGCCGCACAAAGAGCTGTTGTTCGGTTGTCAGGTAAACAGACTGTCGAAATCCTTCAAGTCGTTTTGAAGGACTCGCCTCAGTTGGATCAAGCTCTCGGGGCCCGACGACCAACCCGATTCGAAGCAGCTTTCGACTTGGGATGGTGCGATCGCTGGATTTCGCTTGCAGTTTACCTTTGGCCCGACCAGCGAAGCTTTACCGGCGAAACTTGCGCTGAATTACACTTCCTGGGTTCGCCGCCATTAGTGCAACGCGTGCTACGACGACTAACCCACAGCGGAGCGTCGCCGGCAGAGCGCGGTGAGTTTGCTCTGCGCGCCTTTCTTGCCGGCAAGCTGGATCTAGTGCAGGCTGAGGCGATTTTGGGCGTCATTGAATCAAACGGCTCCGAACAACTGAATTGGGCTCTAGAGCAATTGGCGGGCAACATAAGCGGCCCAGTTCGTCAGTTGCGTGGCGAACTAATGGAGATTCTGGCTCATCTAGAAGCTGGTTTAGATTTTGTCGAAGAAGATATCGAGTTCATTTCGCATCAAGAGCTTTCAAACAAACTGCGGGCCATTCAAGATCGCGTTGATGGATTGTCACAATTGCTGGGCTCCCGAGGTGCTACCAATCGTGAGCTACAAGTCGCACTGGTTGGCCAACCCAACGCCGGAAAGAGTTCGCTGTTCAATGCACTGCTCGGGTCTGGACGAGCGATCGTTTCGGATGAAGCTGGAACAACTCGAGATATTGTTTCCGCTCTGTTGATGGTTCGAGACCTACCCATCGTGCTCCTAGATACTGCCGGTGTTGAATCGATCGACGATCAGTCGCCGCGCGCGTTGGCTCAAAAGTTGTTGAATTTCCGACTCCAGTCCTGCGATGCCGTTTTGATCTGCGTTGATATGGAGTTTGGCGGTGTTTCGGAGAGTTTATCCCAATTGAATCGATTAGGAGTGGATCAATTACCCAGGATACTGGTTGGCACTAAATTGGATCAACAACCGGTCGTGCAGGCAGAGTTTGATATCTGCGTTTCAGTTCATGACCCCGCAACGCTGAACGAGTTGTGTGATCGACTGTATGAACTGGCGTCGACTCAACTACAGGGTAAATTTACGCAAGCCACCCACCACACTGCCGTACGATGCTTCGAATCGCTGCAACGAGCCGGTGAAAGCCTCAAGCGTGCTCGACAGCTTGTCGATGATGATGAAGGCGAGGAGTTGATCGCCAGCGAGCTTCACTGCGTTCTAGATGATCTGTCTTCCATTATCGGTGAGGTCCACAACGACGACATTCTAGGTGAGATATTTAGCCGCTTTTGCATCGGGAAATAGCAGGGAGGCGTCGCTCCTGCGAATTCATTGTTTTTCGTCTTAGGTGGCACGGGTCGCGCGTGCCACTGAACTTGCCAGTGTTGTGTGGCGGCCGGAAAAAGCTCGGCAGGAGCCTCCGCCGCCTCGACCTGCCCACACTTCGAGCCTAGCGTTTATCGTTCAAAACCCGGACAGTACCAGCGAACTTTTGACCCCCTGGCCGCTAGCATCTTGCTACTAGTCGAGGTATGACTTAGCATAGTCTTTTTCTAGCATTTCAAAGTGTCCCTATTTTTCAAGGATCTCCAATGTCTGAGCGTCTGGTAACACTCAATGTCAACGGTGTGACCATTGTGCGGTTTAAGGATAAACGGATTGTTGATGCAGGAAACATCGAGCAAATGGGCGACGAGATGCTGCAATTGGTTAACGCACAGCACCTGAAGCAAATCTTGTTGAATTTTGACGGCGTGGAATTCCTAAGTTCTGCGGCTTTCAACAAGTTGATCGAGCTAAACAAGGCGGTCAAGAATGTCGGCGGTGTTTTGCGAATAACGGGTCTTCGAGCTGAAATACTGGAAGCGTTCAAAATGCTTCGGCTGAACAAGGTGTTCGATATTCGCAAAACCGAAGCTGACGCACTAAAGGCTTACGGTGTCTAAACTCCATTTACGTCATCGGCAAACCAAGCAAGTTGCGGACTAAGTCGCTGAGCGACAGAAGCCATTATTTTGCCCCCGTTTTCCTGTTGTCTACAATAGCTTTTAGAATGGAAAGTCGCCGGAGCATGCCTATGTCAAATGCTGGTTGGACGTGGAGTCTTCACGAAAAGATCCCTAGCTCCTTGCCTGTCGCTCACCAATACTTGGAGACCTTTCTCCAAGCACTTCGCGATGCTGGCTGGGAAGGTAGAGACTATTTTCACGTCCAAATGGCTAGCGAAGAGGCGCTTGTAAACGCAGTGACCCACGGAAATAAAGAAGCCTCCGACAAACAAGTCGAAATCGAAATCTACATCTCGGCCGAAGAAGTCAACTTGCGATTCAAGGACGAAGGCCCCGGTTTCAACCCAAATTCCCTCCCAGATCCCCGAAGCGAAGATCGAATCGAAGAGGTTCACGGACGTGGAGTGTGGCTGATTCGCGAAATGATGTCCGAGGTGCGTTACATCGGCTGCGGAAATGAAGTGGTCATGATCCGACGTCGCAATGATCCTCGATTCGAAGAGGATGAACAGGATGATGACGACGATGACTTTTACACTCAGGACTAACCGAGCGTACTGCACGCCGGATCTTAATTAATGCAAGCTGCAATCAAGGATGTTCGTGGACGCTCAACCGGGATTTCTGGCTCCAGTTCTAATGCGCTACCAATGAATGTTTTGAGCGTTGTAGGTGCGAGAACTCACAACCTCAAAGATATCTCTGTCAAGATTCCGCACAATCAGCTTACGGTCATAACAGGTGTGAGCGGAAGCGGCAAGAGCTCGCTCGCCTTTGACACGATCTCCGCGGAAGGCCAACGACAATACATCGAAAGCCTCTCGACCTACGCTCGTCAGTTTTTGAATCAGTTGCAAAGGCCTGATGTCGATAGCATCGAAGGCCTGCAACCGACGCTTTGTATTGACCAACGCATAGGTGCGGCTAGTCCACGTAGTACCGTCGCGACCGTAACGGAAGTTTACGACTACCTGCGATTGATGATGGCTCGAGTCGGAACGCCCCACTGCTTTCAATGTGGCGAGGCAATCGTTCAACAGAGTCCCGATCAGATTCATCGCACCTTGGCCTCACTTCCTGAAGGCACAAAACTGGTTCTTATGGCACCGGTAGTTCGAGGACGTCGAGGAGGACATCGTGATGTACTTCAGACCATTCAAAAAGCTGGATTGCTTCGCGTTCGAGTCGATAATCAACTTTATGATATCGAGTCGGTACCTGAGCTCGAAGTGCGAAAGAATCACAGCATCGAAGCTGTGGTCGATAAGATCGTGATTCGCCCAGACAACCACGATCGGCTAGGACAGTCAATTGCTGTGGCTCTCAAGCTTGCCAGTGGGTTGGTCTCAGCAAGTTATCTAGTTCCCGCATCAGTAGCTGATTCCTCGGTTGCGGACTCTTCGGTTGCCGTTTCCGATGCAGCCTCAACTTCAGAAAACCTCTGGATCGAACAACTCTTCAGCACTCAATATGCCTGTGCAACTTGTGGCACGAGCTTGGAGGAGATCGAGCCGCGAACGTTCAGTTTCAACAGCCCATATGGTTCTTGTCCTACCTGTGATGGAGTTGGACGAACCAACGCCCTCGATCCCAACTCTTTGGTTACCGATTGGGCTCTCGCGCCTAGTAAAGGTGCTTTTGCATTTCTTGAAGCGGCTCCTGCTTCTATAGCGAAAAAACTCAAGCGAGACTTGAAAGCCTTGGTGGAATCGCTTGGTCTAACTTGGTCAACCGCCCTAGACGGCTTGGAGCAAGCCAAACGAACACCGCTTATCCAAGGCTCTAAAGGCGTAACTGGAGTTGTCGAGCTACTCAGCGATATGCGCAAAACTCTTGAACCAGACGATCAGGCGTGGCTCGACAACTTCTGCTCGCCGCAACTTTGTCCAACCTGTCAAGGGGCTCGTCTGAGACCCGAAGCACTCTCCGTTCGGCTCAACGGAAAGAACATCGCAGAGATCTGCCAACAGAACATCGCTAAAGTGCTTCCATGGTTTGAAACTCTTCAATTGACCGAAGAAAAACTACCGATCGCTAAACCGATTCTCGCCGAGATGCTTCATCGCCTGCGATTCCTAGATCGCGTTGGCGTTGGCTACTTAACGCTGGCTCGCAGCGCAGATTCGCTGAGCGGCGGTGAATTGCAACGCGTTCGTTTGGCAACCAGTATCGGTAGCGGCTTAGTCGGCGTTTGCTACATCCTAGACGAGCCCTCGATCGGGCTTCACCAACGCGACAATGATCGGTTAATTGACTCACTGCGCAATCTACAGCAACAAGGTAACACTGTGGTTGTAGTTGAGCACGACGATGCCATGATGCGAGCCGCCGATTGTCTCATTGACATTGGACCTGGGGCCGGGAAGCACGGTGGAAACATCATTGCGATCGGCGCCCCAGCAGATGTAGAGAATTGTACTCAATCCTTAACTGGTGCTTACTTGCGCGGCGAACAGGTCATCAGCGAGCCGCGGCAAGTTCGAACGCCAACTAAAGGTAATTCGATAAAACTATTGGGCGCCTCGCTTCATAACCTAAAGACTGTTGATGTTGAGCTGCCTCTGGGCCTGTTGATAGGTATCACAGGCGTTAGTGGAAGTGGCAAGAGTTCTCTGATTGGTGAAACTTTTGTGCCTGCGATTCTCAAGCACATTGGCCAAAGCCCAACGGCTCGACCTGGACCATTCAAGCAGTTGCTAGGCGTTGAGCGAGTCGACAAGCTGATCGAGCTAACTCAAGATCCGATAGGTCGAACTCCACGAAGTACGCCGGCCACCTATTGCGGAGTTTTCGATCTGATACGAACCGTTTGGGCCAGTACTCGCGAGTCGAAGAGCCGCGGCTTTACAGCTAGTCGATTTAGCTTTAACGCAGGCGATGGTCGATGTCCGGCTTGCCAAGGTCAGGGACAAGAGAAAATCGAAATGAACTTCTTGCCGGATCTTTACGTGACCTGTTCAGTTTGCAACGGCTTGCGATACAACCGTCAGACGCTTCAAGTCCGTTATCGTGAAAAAACGATTGCTGATGCGTTGGCGATGTCCATCGACGAAGCGGCAACGTTTTTTGAGAACTTTGAAAAGATCCATCGCTTGTTATCAACGCTGCAACAAGTTGGCTTGGGTTATCTTTCGTTGGGCCAGTGTTCTAACACACTCTCTGGCGGCGAAGCTCAACGAATCAAACTGGCATCTGAACTAGCTCGTCCCGAAACTGGCAAAACAATCTATTTCCTCGACGAGCCGACGACTGGGCTGCATTTCGATGATGTCAGGCGACTCGTGAATGTGCTCAACGGCTTAGTCGAACGAGGAAACACAGTAATTGTGATCGAGCACAATGTGGATGTGATTCGAGCCTGTGATTGGCTAATTGATCTCGGTCCCGACGGTGGCGACGCTGGAGGAGAAATCGTCGCAGTGGGCTCACCAAAGGATGTAGCTAAGAATCAACACAGCTTGACGGGGAGATACTTGTAGGATGGGTTAGTTGCTCAAACCAACCTTCAATCGATCTTCCTATTGGATCGGAAATTACAATTCTCGACTGATGAACAAGGGATGAAGAGCTTGAGATTCGTCTCATAGATTTTTCTTGGAAACTGCTGTTGACCTATTCGGCCAACTTAAGGCATACTCCACAGCAGTGTAAAGGATTGCACCGTGAACAAGACATTATCCCGCTTGTCTTTTCATGGCTAATTGACTCAAACGACACAGCAACTGAAATGCAGCCATTACCGGTATCGTTGATGCTGGTTGGGCGGTTACAATAAAGGCGAGTTGGAATCGCCTTTTTGTTTCCACTTTTGATTGCTTCGATTGCTAAATGGAGTGACAGTGTCGTCCTCATTTGACCCTGATACCAAAGAACGCGTACGCGCCGCAACAGATCTTGTGGGATCTGGTCGGCAGTCGTCTAGAGCTGCGTCGGCAGGGGTCAGGTTACGTTGCCAAATGTCCTTGGCACAACGGACTCGCGTCCTAGCTTGCAAGTTGACCCCAATCGTCGGATTTGGAAGTGCTGGGTCTGTGACATTGGCGGCGATTGCTTTAGTTATGTTATGCGAACTGACGGGTGCTCGTTCATGAAGCTGTACACTCTTTGGCTGAGCGTGCCGGCATAACCATTGAGGCCAAGCGGTCGGGACGTGGTGGCAGCTCCCATCCAAAGCAAACAGCCGACGCCAAAGCCGAACTGTTCAAAGTACTCCGATGGTCCGAGAATTTTTTTCACACTCATCTGCTCGAGTCACCCTCCGCGGCAGCCGCTCGAGAGTACCTGGTGACACGGGGAATCAATCAGCATTCCATTGAAAAGTTCCACCTTGGCATGTCTCCCGATAGCTGGTCTTCACTACTTCGATGCAGCCAAAGGATAAGATCAGTCCAGCACAACTTGACGCTGCGGGCTTAGTCGTGAATACGCGAAAAGGGCGGCTACTACGATCGATTTCGTAATCGAGTGATGTTTCCGATCTCGAGATCGTGAAGACCGAACCATTGCGTTTGGTGGACGAATCATGCCTGGATCTCGGCGAAGGGGCGAAATACATCAACCTCGCCTGAAACTCTCGATTATTTCAGAAGAGTCGCCAGTTGTATGGTTACGACATCGCGCACATGCCAATCCTAAGGCACAAGCGAGCGATTGTCATGGAAGGCTATACCGATGTCATCATCGCTCATCAAGCTGGGGTTGATAACGCTGTAGCTGTACTGGGCACGGTTTCCAGGACCTTCGCACCCAAAGACTCTTCGTCAGTGCGAATCGGTTGTTCTGTTGCTGGACGGAGACGAAGCTGGCCAGAAGCGCAGCGATGAAGTTCTGGAGCTTTTCTTGCACGCTCAGATGGACGTGCGTATTGTCACACTGCCGGACGATTTGGATCCCGCCGATTTTTTACTTGAGCGCGGCCTGGATCAATTCAATCAAGCCATCGAGTGGCCTGTGATGCACTGGAGTTTCGTCTGCGAAGGGCGATCTGCTGGATTCGATCCCCTGCTAGACACCCTTTCGGGCTCGGAGCCGGGATGGATCTTTATCGTTGCTCGCAAAAGTCCTGCTGCAGGTTTAACAGCAACGAAGCGTTTCGCATTCGCCAAAATCAAACTGGCGCCTCGCTTCGGCTCGGCAGTTTGCAATTCCTGAAGACGCTCATCGTGAACAGCTTTCCGCGATGCGTGGCAAGCAAGCTCGATTTGCTAAGCCGGATCGCGAAAAGGAAGAGCAAAAGAATGAGAAGCCCATCAAGGTTTTCAAGCCTGGAGATTTGACGCCATTCGAAAGAGAATTGTTGGAGCTTGATTATTATCGCACTGTTGCCCCCATTGCACTGGAACGAGTGCAATCGGGATGGCTTGAGTGCGAAGCAGCTCAAGCCTTGTTTGATGTGTATCAGCAGTTGGATTTCAGCGGAGCGTCGCTGGAGTTTGATGCTGTGTTAGTAACCCTGGAGGATATCTCACTGAAAAGCTTGTTAGTAACTCTGCACGAGCAGGCTCATGCAAAGCTGGCCCATACGCGAGATTCTGCCGAGCAGCGGCTTCGTACGCTGACTCAGCGACTTGGCGAACGCCATGAAGAATTGCGACGGCAAAAAATGGTTGAGCAACTGCAAAAAGGGGTTTCCGAACAAGAAGAACTGGATATCCTTCAAGATGTAATTCGTCAGGCTCGATTGCGACAAGGATTGAAGCATCACGAGCCGCCCGCCAAGGAATCGACGGACGAGCCGGATCGAACTAGGGATTCAGACGTACCAGCAACACGGTAGTCACCCACCTGTTCTTTTCGACCCTGCGAATTGATTTGACAATTTGTTATCCACGCTTTCCAGCCCCGCAAATACTGGAAAGAATTTCAAAAGGAGTTGAACTGTGGAAGTAATGGACCTGGACCTTCGTCAACTGATTAAGACTGGCCGCGAACAAGGCTATCTAACTTACGAACAAGTCGGTAAGTATCTCCCAGACGAAGCAAACAGCAGTGAAAAGCTTGACAATCTTCTGGTCGCTTTAGAGCGCAAGGGGATTCGCTTACTCGACAAGGCTCCCGTGCAAAGCCAACGCAACGACTTACCGTTGTTCGCTGATGTTGAAGAAGAATCCAACAGCGACATGGAAATGGTGGAAGATTCCGCCGATTTTGGCGAAGATCATCTTATTCCATTCAATGAAGAAGCGGCCAAGCCAGCCAAACGATCAACAGCCAAAATGAGCGATGATCCAATTCGCTTGTATCTAGCTCAAATGTCGCAAATTCCACTTTTCTCTCGCGATGAGGAAATTGCGCTTGCCAAAACAATTGAGATTACACGCAAGCGATTCCGACGCAGCTTGTTGGGCAACGACTATGCGTTGCGACAGACAGTTGAAATTCTCACTAGAGTGTACAAGGGTCAATTGCCTTTCGACCGAACCATCAAAGTCTCGCTGACCGAGCGATTGACGAAAGAGCAGATTTCGGCGCGTATGCCTCACAACTTAGCAACGCTCAAGATATTGATCGCTGAAAAGCGTCGAGTCTTCGCACAGATCGTTCGCAAGAGTTGCGTTCCTGATCAAAAACTTTCGCTGATGAAACGCTACAACCGACTGCGAAGCAAGTGCATTACCTTGGCCGAAGAGTTGTCGTTGCGATCACGTCGCGTTGTACCCAACATGAAGCAGTTGGAGCAATTCGCAGATCGCATGGAAAACTTGCAAGCTCTAATCGCCAACCTTTCGCAAGATCCGCTACGCAAGACCGAGTGCGATCGACTTCGAGGGGAACTGCGCAAGCTGATCATTCAAACTCAAGAAAGCCCACGTTCGCTGCGACGACGCTGCGAAGAGTTCCGCAAGCACTACAAGGATTTTGAGGCCGTCAAGCGTGAGTTGTCGCAAGGAAATCTGCGATTGGTCGTTTCGATTGCCAAAAAGTATCGAAATCGTGGCATGAGCTTCCTGGACCTGATTCAAGAGGGCAATACTGGTTTGATGCGAGCTGTCGACAAATACGAATATCGACGCGGCTTCAAGTTTAGCACCTATGCTACTTGGTGGATTCGACAAGCAATCACTCGCGCCATTGCTGATCAAGCTCGAACGATTCGAATTCCCGTTCACATGATCGACGTTCTCAGTCGCCTGCGAAATATCCAGAAGCAACTTCAACAAAAGTTCCGACGCGAGCCTTCCTACGAAGAAATTTCAACTGAAGCGGACATTCCCGTGGAAGAAGTTCGACGAGTAATGGATATCGGCCGACACCCTATCAGTATCGACCGTCCAGTTGGTGAAGGCGAAGATAATTCGTTCGGCGAGTTCATCGAAGATAACGATCATGGCAATCCAATCCAGAACGCAAGTCATGGTTTGCTGCGTGAGAAGATTGACACCATGCTTAAGTCGTTGACTTTCCGCGAGCGCGAAATCATTCGTCTGCGTTACGGTTTAGTCGACGGCTATTCGTACACGCTCGAGGAAGTTGGTCGAATCTTCAAAGTGACTCGCGAGCGAGTGCGACAGATTGAAGCTAAGGCTGTATCCAAGATGCAGAATCCAGTTCGCGCTCAACAGCTTGCCAGCTACTTGAGAAGTGACGAAGCTGCTTAGTCAGTCATAATTTACTTGCTAATTCAATCGCCAAGAATCACGGCCGATGCTAGTCAGATAGATAGTATCGGCCGTTTTGCTTTATGGTTAAGCTATAAATTGAACACTCTTCATAGCTGATCCCGCCAGTGTTCAGTCGATTTGTTAAATCGTTCCGCGATTGAAAACCCAATAGACATCTGAGCTGTGGCCAGCTCAGCTGCTACTATTCAGCTAGATGATGAATGGTGTTGTGTATGACACCTTCAATCGGTTCGCCGGATAGACTTCGCAGACTGTACTTGATCTCCATGCACCACGTCGGACTTAACTGTGCACAGGTTAACGTCAACGTGTGACCATCTTTCGACAATTGGCAATCTGTTAGCTCCAAATCGGCTTCATCAAAGTGCTTAGAACCATAGTTGGCTGTTCGTTTGAGCGACCAGGTTTTCACATGGATGTTTTTGAGCTTCACAGAATCGGCGTCTAGCGGATCAGTAAACGTCAATTGGAGTGCTCCTTTTTTTGAATGCAACTCTATTGGCAAGTTCATGGGCTTCCCGGTTGCACGAAGTCGATAAAGTCCGCCAGCTTGCGTTGCATTTCCAGCCCAAGCAAACATTCCACACAAGTAAAGATTCTGGTCTTGAGGATGGAAGCGACCTCGCATCACTCCAGTTGGAAAATTGGGAATTGGCAACTCAATCATTCCACCTTGCATCTGTCCCGCGACCTTCTCATGTGGAACCAAAAAAACTTTCCCATATCCATAAGACAAATTCAGCAAGGCACCATTCAGCTTGTTCCACTTTGGACTGTCGACCCACAACAATTCCCCAGGCGAGCGATCGAAGGCATTGGTGATCCAGCACAAAGGAGGCTCCATAGCCGAATCGGAGGAATCGGTGACGTCGTGATAACCGAGCATATTGCCATAGAATTTCGGCTTACCAGAAGGGTCCAGTGTGACCCAGTTGATTCGATTCTTGGGATTCCAAAAACCCTCTTGATCGGTGACTACGAACGAACCGTCCGGATTCAAACAGACTCCATTAGCCGCTCGGAATCCATTTGCTAAAACTTCGGTCGTTGATCCGTCTCGACTAATTTTCAATAGCGTACCGTGATGAGGCACTATCGCTGCCAAACCATGTTGGCCTGACTTGGCATAGTAGAAATTGCCTTGAGCATCAGTCTGCAGTCCCATCGCGAACTCATGAAAGTGTTCCGTCACTTGATGATCGTTGTTAAAGCACTCGTAATAGTCGATCTCTTCGTCGCCATTCAAATCATGTAACTTCGTAAGTTGATCACGGCAAATCACGAAGATCTTGCCATCGAAGAACTTGATGCCCAATGGTTGAAACATTCCAGAAGCGATGCGGTGCCAAGTTGCTTGTTGTCTTGGAGTTGAATCATTCGCAACAGCACCAGAACTAGGCTCGATCGCTGTCAGTTGCACCAGCCAAACATCGCCATCCCAAGTGCATACCGCCAAGCGACCGTCGGGCAGAAAATCCAGACCAGTTAGCCGCATTTGAGCGAACCACGGATTGTTATCAGGTGTCGCGATGTTATCTGTCGCTAATGGTCCTTGATTAAAGGTAGTTTCGACCTGAGTCGTCAACCTTTGAGGCCATCGAGGCGGACCGCCGTGCATCAACTGCTTCAGGTCGATGTCCCACTCAGTAATCTCAAGCCCACGAAAGCGATCGACAAAAGTCTTCAATTCGGTCGGCTCAACGGATGCTCCTCAGTTGGAATCCACACAGTAAAACGCATCGTCTCTGATCCGGCCGGAATGCGAAGCCGTAGTGACGCACCATCGGTCAACCATTCCAACGGAAGATGATTAGGTGCAAAACCACTCAACATCGCGCCGACGCTTCGATGTTGTCGGTGTAGTGCCTCGCTGCACTTGTGCGATCAAATGCGATTTCTGATCCTCGATTCGATCTCCTGACGCATTCTCTAAACTCCAATCAGCAACGAGATCTTTTAACTCCGCGAACGGACTCTTCAGTTGGTCAGCGGAATCGATGCAGCGTTGCCAGAACTTGACGATCTTGATTTCACCTTCAAAAAAAGACTTTGGCTTGGGAAAGTCAAGTGCGGTGAAACCAACGCGCACCACACTTTCTGAGAGCTTATCTTTTGCGGCGAGTTTGCCTTGGCCATCTGGCCGTCCATCTACGAACAGTCGCAACTGCTGCGTTTCTCGTTGCCAACTGACTGCCACATCATGCCACTTACCATCGTCGACCTTTGCTTTGCCCGAAACAGCTCCAACCCAACCAATATCGTAGCCGAGCTTTCCACTGCGAATGAAAAAAGATTGTCCATTGGGCATCCAGCGGTCTGAGTTGGTAGCAAGCGACCAAATCGATCCATCCGTGTTGGTTCGAATGCGTGCCGCGATGGTGAAGTCTTGCGAGTTCATGTCGAACTTAGCTGAGTCAACTTGCAGGTAGCTGTTTCCATCGAACAAAATCTGCTGGCTATTCGGAGCATCGGTCGATGGCTCGGGAGCAAACAAAACTATTCCTGGAGCTACGTTGCTTAGTCTCGCATCACTACTTGCCTGCTCAGCCACTTGAAGAATTAGATCAGTGGATCTGGAACCAATGTTAAAAGTTCGGCCCAACAAACTCTGACCATCCGACTGAATCAAGGTTGGCGATTCAAGGACGCTAGCTTGCCCAACCGTGTAAGAAAGTATCGCTCGATTTTCGAAATGATAGAGCCCCTGAAACTTCGTCCACTCCTTAGGAAGCGGACCGTATCGTTTTCCATCGCGACCTTGCACGCGAACAGAATCCACAAAACTACTATCCTTAGGATTCGCCCAGCCTGGACCGATTGAGTTTGCAAAAGCTGCTTGCCCAACGGTTCGAGGATGAACACCATGCGCTCCGTTGAACTGAATGCCTTGCCAATCAATGAAATTGTTCTTTGCTTCTCCCGAACCACTCCAACCGCCAGCCACTCGCATGGTATCGGTGTCGTAAAGCAACCATTGTCGACCTCGCGAAACACCACCAGGTCCTGAATCAACACGAACTGCAATTCCTTTGTAGGCGAGGTTGCGCTTTTGAAGGTTGGGGATCTCGTAAGTGTGCGTAAGAGTCGGTCCGTAGTCCATTGCAGCCCACAGCTCGATGTTACTGGGTTCGGGGCCAAACGTATCGCCCTTAGGCAGCGACGACAGATAATCTTTGTCGACAGTGGCATATTGGCTCGGGTTATTCTTCTTAAGGTAAGCTTCGCGAATGTAGTGAATCACATCGTACTTTTGCGATGGGACCATCCATGTTTGAGGCGTCATCTGTGAATATCCATAGGTGATCGTGCGGTACATCGAAATTGGATCGCTGCCATTCTTGAATTTTCCTCCAGCGAATCTTAAGGATGTAGGCAGCGAACCAGGTTGATCATGAGTGCCGTGACAGTTCGCACAAACTCGAGTGTAGATCGCCTTGCCTCGCTCCAACGAATCAGCATTCCAAGCCTGAATCAGGCCAGCATGGTCCAGCGACTTTTCATACTCAGGCACTTTCAACGTCAACATTGAGGCTGCTGGCTGCAACTGAGCCGCGCGATCTACGCCTCCATCACGCACCTCGATAAGGTACTTCACCAAGTCTAAAAATTGCTGACGGTTATTCAGTTGGTTAACTTGACCGGCTGGCATCAATGAGAGTGACGCTTTCGACTCCTTTTCAATGCTCTCGATTGCAATGACATGCTTCTTTTCGTAGTCCTGCAGATCTCGCAATACCAATTCCTTTTTTGTTCGCGAGAATGGCAATCCCGAAATCACGGTTCCATCGTCGGTAAGGACGGTGATGCTTTGGAATTCAGATGCGATTGTTTTCGACGGTTCCAAAATGGCTTCGATCAATTGAGCATCGGTTGGCTTGCTCTTTTGTGGATCGCGCACTGCTAAATTTGGACCTGGCAGCAGCTTGCCAGCGCTTTCCGAAACAGAATGACATTTTGAGCAAGACATGTGAGGCTGAAAAAACACCAGTGCGCCGAGCTTAGCATCTCCAGATCGAATCGCATCGGCCACCAACTTGTCGATAGGCTCACGAAGTAGTTGCTTTTCCAGATCTTGCCCACAAACCGAATTCGAAGTCCCAGCGATAAGCACCAACATTCCAACCAGAATCGTAGCTACCTTCCCAAACGTAGCTGCCTTCGCGAGAAGATGGTGGGTTCTTGGGGTCCGAACAAGGAGCACCAACAATCCGTACAAATAGAGATTGGTTCGCGTCGTCATTGGAGAGTGTCTATAGGAAGAGCAGGTACGGAGAGGATTCAGGCGAATTTCATTACAAAATAGGAATTCGGACGAATCCACTTCGAAATCGGCTGGTAGGTCATCTTATTGTAGCTATTCAGCAATCGATTTTCTCCACCGATAAATCGATCCCCATCTATTATGTCGACTGACGTCCTAAGATTGCCAAAAACCAAAAATAAAAGCCACGCTTCATCAGCGTGGCTTAGTTAGTTCAATTTCGAAAATCGATTCGACTTTCTTATCGCTTACTTGCGTCGCTTGAAAAGCGGTCCGCCGTAAACTGCGCTGGCACCAAGTTCTTCCTCGATGCGTAGCAATTGATTGTACTTGGCCATACGATCACTTCGCGACGCGGAACCAGTCTTGATCTGTCCGGTAGACAAACCAACCGCTAAGTCAGCAATGGTCGAATCCTCTGTTTCACCTGAGCGGTGGCTGGAGATTGAGGTGTAACCATTGCGAGATGCCAGTTGAATCGCGTCTATCGTTTCACTCAAGCTGCCGATCTGATTAACCTTGATAAGAATACTATTGGCAATACCTTGGTCGATGCCTCGTTGTAGTCGCTCGACGTTGGTTACGAACAGATCATCACCGACTAGCTGAACTTTTTTGCCAACCTTCTCAGTCAACAATTTCCAACTGTCCCAGTCGTCCTCTGAGCAGCCGTCTTCGATCGAGCAGATTGGATACTTGTCGACCTACGCAGCCAAGAAATCCACCATTTCTGGACCAGACAATTTCTTGCCGTCAATCGTGTATTTCTTAGTTTTCTCGTCGTAGAATTCAGTGGCCGCAACGTCCAACGCGATGAACATCTGTTCGCCAGCTTTATAACCCGCTTGGCTAATTGCTTCCATGATTAGGTCGAGAGCTTCTTGGTTGCTGCCCAAGTCTGGAGCAAAACCGCCTTCGTCACCAACTGCTGTATTGAGCTTGCGACTGCTGAGAACTTTCTTCAAGTGATGGAAGGTCTCGACGCCAGCGCGTAGCGCGTCTGAGAAGCTATCGAATCCCAGTGGCATCACCATAAACTCTTGAACGTCAACGGAGTTATCTGCGTGCTGACCACCGTTGACGATGTTCATCATTGGTGCGGGAAGTATATGAGCCGCAGCACCGCCTAGGTAACGGTACAAAGGCAGTTGGCAATAATTGGCGGCTGCCTTGGCACATGCCAGAGACGCCCCCAAAATTGCATTCGCTCCCAATCGCTTCTTGTTCGGCGTTCCGTCCAGCTCGATCATCGCGCGATCAATCTCGCGCTGATTGACTGCATCCAATCCAATGAGTGCATCGGCAATCTCACCGTTGACATGTTCAACAGCCTTCAACACGCCCTTGCCAAGATAGACCGACTTGTCTCCGTCTCTCAATTCCCAAGCTTCGTGAGCACCTGTGCTGGCACCCGATGGAACCGCAGCTCGCCCAAAAGATCCATCCATCAACTCGACTTCGACTTCAACCGTAGGATTGCCTCGGCTGTCGAGAATTTGCCGAGCCTGTACGCCTTGAATAATGCTCATGAGAACCATCCAAAATGAGAGTTATTTGTGAAAACCAGCGGCAGATTCACCGCTTTTGGTGCTTGCCATTCAAAAAGTTGGGTTTGAGGGGCGTTATTGTGTCGAAAAGGCTCAAAAAAACCAGACCTTTTCGACAGTTCCAAGGATCATTGGCCGACTTGCAAGCGCCGGAGCGTTCCATCGCTATAGCTACCGGAGATCAGTGAGCAGTGGCGTTAGTTGGCCGTTTTTCGAAACGACTCGCGGAATCCACCGTTAGCGATTAACATGCTTAGTCAATAAATTGAACTGTTTTGCGAGCAATCATGTTTTTCAGGCTTAATTGAAACCCAGACGTCAATCATTCGCGTTGTGACGGAGCCTGGAGGAATTCGCCTGGTCGTAGAACGCCCAGAGCAATTCGAAGATATAAGACTTGGTGATAGTATCGCAATTTTAGGCTGCTGCTTGACCGTGGTTAGCTTTGATGACAAGTCGATGAGCTTCCAAGCTGGCCTTGAAACACTTTCGAAGACAACTCTCGGGAAACTTGTTGGCGGATCGTTGGTCAATGTCGAGCGTTCATTGCAGTTGGGCGACCGCATCGGAGGTCACTTGGTTACAGGTCACGTCGATGGAGTTGGTCATGTCGTTGAAATCAAACAGAACGCGGATTGGTCCGACATTGTCTTTAGTGCTCCGCCAAACCTGCTAGTTCAGATGGCAGGCAAAGGTTCTATTACCGTCGATGGAGTCAGTTTGACTCTGGTCAAAGTAACAGACAGCTCATTCTCCGTTGCGTTGATTCCCCACACATTGCAGGTCACAACCTTGGGGCAACTAAAGCCAGGAGATCGTGTGAACCTGGAAACAGATCTGCTGGCGAAATATGTCGCTCGCCAACTTGAATTCATGCAAAAGCCGAGTCTGAATTAGCTGTACAACAGTTTAAAGATACCTATCTAACGATCGATTACGACTCAACAAAAAATATCATCCCATAAAGAAGTACGCATGTCGGAACGTCAAACGCTGAGCTACCTGCAACGATGTTTTAAGCAGGCTCGGATTCAGCCTCAAACCAAATTTGGCCAGAACTTTTTGATCGACCTAAACCTGGTCAACATGATCGCTGATTCCGCACAACTCTCGCGTCGAGATGTGGTCTTGGAAGTCGGTACCGGCATGGGCTCGCTAACTACCATTATGGCCGCACGAGCTGGACATGTAGTGACCGTTGAAATCGATAAATATCTGGCACCACTCGCGCAAGCTGAGTTCGCGCCACTGGAGAATGTAACTCTACTTCAACAAGACGCGCTGAAGAACAAGCATCAGCTCGATCCGGTAGTTGTAGAAACTTTGCGCGAGAAGATGTCGGCAATTTCAGGTGCTCGACTCAAGCTGGTGGCCAACTTGCCGTACAATGTCGCCACTCCGATCATTTCCAACATGCTCAATATCGAGCCTTGGCCAGCACGAATGGTCGTCACTATTCAGCGTGAATTGGCCGAACGAATTTGCGCGAAGCCATCAACTAAGGACTACAGTGCTCTGACAATCTGGATTCAATCGCAATGTCGATGCGATATTGTTCGAATCATGCCTCCAAGCGTTTTTTGGCCTCAGCCCAAAGTAGAATCGGCAATCTTAGATATTCAACCTGAGAAAGTGCGACGTGACCGAATTCCCCATCGTGAGCATTTTCATGATCTGGTCCGAAAAATCTTCTTGCACCGTCGAAAATTCCTGCGATCGGCATTATTAAGTGCTGTCAAAGAAACTCTGGATAAGCCTCAGGTTGATGAGATTTTGCAAAAGCTGGAGCTTGGCCCTAACGCTCGAGCTGAACAACTTAACATTCAGCAAATGATCGAACTCTGCGAGGCGGTCCGAGCGGCCGAAGCAGCGTAGCCTTGTTGCCAATGTAACCTCGTCGCTCCGCCGACAGGGATTGTAACCTCGTCGCTCCGTCGACAGGTCTTTCTTCAGCTCGCCACTCCAGAGTCCAAAAAGCTGACCGCGGAGCGATCAGTTACAATTTCGCTGACCGCAGGGCGATCAGTTACATTCCTGCCACTCCAGCGTCGAACGGCTAACCGCCGGAGCGATCAGTTACACTCTCCTGCACATTAGGAATCCTCAGACGGCCTCAACTAGGCTACAATTTCTCCGAGAATACTATCCATTCGCTGGATCTACTTCCATCTAATCGGGGAAAATTATGTTCAAAAGAACCAAGAGCATTGTAAGGCAGCTTTTGTTGCCACTGGGAATTGCGGCGATTGCCTGTGTTGGCCAAGCTAAGGCCGACGAAGGAATGTGGTTGTTCAATCAATTGCCGATAGAGCAGCTCAAGGCAAAGTATGGCTTTGAACCGACACCGCAATGGGCCGAACATCTGATGAAGTCTAGCGTGCGATTCAATGTCGGCGGTTCGGCTTCGTTCATTTCCAGCAATGGTTTGGTACTAACTAATCACCACGTTGCCAGTGATACGCTTTATAAGTTGTCCTCGGAGAAGGCAAACTATTTGGACAACGGCTTCCTGGCGAAAAGTTTTGATGAAGAGCTGAAGGCTCCAGACCTGGAGTTGAACCAACTGGTTGAAATCGTGGATGTGACCGATCGAGTTTCAGCCGCAGTAAAACCAGAAATGGCCACGAGCGAATCTGCAGCCGCTCGACGAGCTGTCATTGATGAAATCTCCAAGGAGTCGCTCAAGAACACTGGTCTTCGCAGTGACGTGATTACCTTGTACGGCGGCGGACGTTATCACCTGTATCGATATAAGAAGTACACCGATGTTCGATTGGTTTGGGCTCCCGAATCGTCAATTGCATTCTTCGGTGGCGATGCTGACAACTTCGAATATCCTCGTTTCAATTTGGATGCGACGATTTTTCGCGTTTACGAAAATGGTCAGCCAGCCAAGATTGATCATTACCTGAAGTGGTCGGAAAAGCCTTTGGCCGAAAACGACTTGATCTTCGTTTCTGGAAACCCTGGTCGTACGAACAGAATTTACACCACCGCGGCTCTGCAGTTCCAGCGCGATAAGCGAATGCCCTACACGTTGAACATCCTGCGACGACGCGAGATCGCACTTCAACAGTTTGGTCTACGTAGTGTCGAGAACGCTCGACGAGCCAAGGACGATCTATTCGGAGTACAAAACTCCCGCAAAGCCTATTTAGGTATGTTGGGCGGCTTGCAAGATCCATCTGTAATGCAAAGCAAGATGAAGGCCGAAGAAGAGTTGTTAAAGGCCATCGCTGCAGACAAGTCACTTGCGGGAGCATCCGATGCGATTAAGTCGATCGCTGAAATTCAGCAGCAACAGGGTGCACTGCTCGGCAAGAATATCCTGTTGAACACTCACGTCTACACGATTGCCAAGACTATTGTCGAACTGGTCGAAGAAGAACAGAAGCCAGCTCGCGAGCCGCATCCAGAGTATTCGGATGCGGTCGGGAATCGCTCGAGCAACAACTCTACAGTGAAGCTCCGCTCTATGCCGACTTAGAGACTCACATGTTGGCTGACGCGCTTTCGCTGATGCTCGAGAACCGGGGTGGCGATGATCCAGTTTGCCAGAAGGCGATGGCTGGCAAAGGCCCAGCAGATCGAGCTTCTGAATTGGTTCGCGGTACCAAGTTAATGGACGTTGCAGCTCGACGCGTGTTGGTCAAAGGCGGAAAAGCTGCTGTGGCGGCTAGCGACGACCCAATGATTGTCCTGGCTCGAACCTTGGATGCGGACTATCGCCACTACCGCAAGCTGGCCGACGACTTGGCAGAGAAAGAAAAGCAAGCCTATGCGAAAATCGCTGAAGCTCTATTCAAAACTCGCGGTACATCGACCTACCCAGACGCTACTTTCACTCTTCGCTTGGCTTACGGAGTGGTCAAGGGGTATGAACAAGCTGGACAGCAGTTGCCACCTTGGACAACACTGAGTGGAACTTACACGCATGAGTCGACTCACGTAGGACAAAAAGACTTCGTACTTCCAGAATCATGGAAGAAGGCTAAGACCAAGCTGAGCCCAGAAATTAACTTTAACTTCGTCAGCACCGCCGACATCATTGGAGGCAATTCGGGAAGTCCGGTCGTCAATCGCTCCGGTGAGTTGGTAGGCTTGATTTTCGATGGCAACCTGCAATCGTTGCCAGCAAACTACATTTTCGATGATCGACAAATGCGAGCCACATCGGTCTCCAGTCAAGCGATTAAGCATGCACTCGAATACGTTTATGATGCTCGCGGTTTGGTGGATCAACTAGGCAGATAGATCCTAGTTCGACTGAAACGTAGCTGAGTTCAACCATCGCAGCCTGAGCAATCAGGCTGCGATTTTTTTTGTGAGTTCTCACCATAGTTTCGATCGACTAGAGTCTGTTCAGATGTGGGAAACCGTCAAAATGCGAAAGTCCAAACTGCGCAATCGATCTTCTGCTAAATCGCATCATGAATTATAACGCTGGCGTTTTGTCCCACTTAAAAGCTCCAATGAAGGAATTGGCGAATGAGTCTGCTAAAAGAGTTCAGAGAGTTTATCATTCGTGGAAACGCGATTGATATGGCTGTAGCTATCGTTGTTGGAACCGCATTTACTGCCATGGTAACATCGCTCGTGAACGATGTCCTGATGCCTCCACTTGGCGCCCTGATGGCGGATGTAAACTTTAGTGACCTTGCCTATACCGTCAAAGAAGCAGAAGGCGACAAGAAGGCAGTTGTGATCGGCTTCGGGAAGCTTATCAACGCGATCATCGCTTTGGTTGTTCAAGGCTTCGTAGTGTTCATGATCGTCAAGTCAATCAACAGCATGAAGAAAAAGAAGGAAGAAGCTGCTCCGGCAACTCCAGCCGACGTACAACTGTTAACCGAAATCCGCGATCTGCTCAAAAAGAACTCGGCATAGGCACGAGTGTTTACGACTTTTCTAAATCTGTTCTTTGGCCCCTCCTGAACAAGAGTGATACGACAGCAGTTTGATCATTTCTCGGGAGGATGGCAAGCGATGTACGAGCGCCGCCGGGAGGGCGATCGGAACGGCTGTTTTCGAGCGAGACTAGATGACGTTAAGTAGGTCGACGTCGACTGGTAAGATCGTTGCTTGCCAAACACGTCTGAAACTCAAACTGAACTTCATGCCCCTATCGCCCTCCCCACAAATGCTCGTTGAACTCGCTGTGTGACCCTACCCGCGAATAAGTTTGAGTGGTCGTTAGCCAGCCTAAGCGCGCGGGAGTGTTATATAGCCTTTAGTCTCACGCTTATCTCACAGCTTCTCTAACTGCAGTATTCTAGACTTAATTGCATCGATCTGCTTGAGCCGATTCTCATGCTCAAGCAGTCGTACTTCGTTGTCCAACGCTTGTATTAGCAGCGTTCGTTCGCCGGATTTTTCTAATTGCTGCTGAGCTTCATGAAGCGAGACCAACCCAGCATCGGTGTCGCCGAAAATCAATTGCGCTATTGCCAAGTCTGCCAATGCCTGATTGCGGCCTGGCCATGGCTCTGAGCTATTGTGCTCAAGTGCTTTGAGCAGCAACTGAGCACCTTGTTGATAAGCTCCGGATTGCAGTTTGATGCTACCCATTGCTGCCGTCGCTGCCGCAGCTATAGTCTTGTCCGAACTCGTTGCTGGTCCGCTAAGGATTGCAGAAGCTGCTGGAGCCTGTGACATTCCGGCCAAGCATTTTGCTTGAGCGATTCGAAGCCACATCGAGTTTCTACCGTTGGCTAGAGTCTCGGCACGCTTTAAGTTTACTAACGCAACTTGCATTTCGCTTCGTTGATATTGCGCTTGACCAATTGCGGCCCACAAAGCCATTTCAGCTCCACCATCTGCAGTACAGCCGAGTGCATGTAGGTGCTGAGCTAGTACTGCAGAAACTTCATTCGGCCATGCAACTGCTTCGGACTTCGTTTTGTCAGCTAGTAACCAAAAACTGGTGTCCAAGTAGGCAGCATTCTTGTTGGCATTCAGATGAAGATTGATGGCGGTGTTCCAGGCAGTGTTGGTGCAGTTGCCATCTGATTGCTTCTTCTTGCAGCCTCAGCAACAGTCAACCAAAGTTCGGCGGCCAAAAGAGTATTCCCCGAAGAGTTAGCCAGTTCAATCACGGGTTCAAACTGTGACTCGGCCCAAGCGTGTCGACCAGCAACCAACTCCTTCAAGCCGAGTAGTCGAAGAGCATCGATACGAACTAGAGCGTGAGCCAACTTCATGGAAGCTTGTAACAATTTGTCTGAAGCTTCACCGCTTGGTTCATTGTCTCGAAGATCATTTGCAAAAAGTTGTTGCGAAGCGTTTGGTAGGCTGTCGCTGCTGCTCGTTGCGATCTGGCGACGGCTAGTAGTGATTTGTGGCTTGATTCCGCGCTAGCGGATCTCCGGCTAAGTACCTCCGCCACAAATTGAATCAGCTGGCGTCATCAGGATGAGAACCCCATCGTTCTGCCAATAGCCTTTCGCCGGTTTCGCGGTGACGCAATACAATTGCCGAGGCAGATTGCATTCGTTGCTGAAAGATAAGTGGCTCCAACATTCCTACAAAACGATCGACGTCAAGACTCACGTTCTCCGATTCGCCCAAGACGATTTCATGGCCGTCGAAACGGAGAGTTTTGGCTGGCGGATTCGCGACCTTGCCCGCGGAGTCGACACTTGCATTTTCGCGATCGGCTCGCTTGTCTGCGATCAACTTCATCACGTTGTCTGTCGTCAAGCCGCTTTCGGTCAAAGCAGTACATCCAACAAATTGCACTGTCAAAGCCAGGATAGCCAGTTTTCGAAATGTTCGACGCATTTGATCTTCTCTCAAACTAACCTCGACGCTTTAGCCAACTTCAACTACTCGTGCCGTTAGCTCGACTTGCTGCTTTATTTCATAGCTCTCAATTATCATCACTCGCCGAGACTACTACAGCATAAGCGCCTTCTCCGTCGCATCTGGTCATACAAAACGACGAAGCCTGCCATCTTGCGTCGAGGAACCATGAGTGCTTGAGACTGATGGTCACAGGATTTTAGACTTTTGCTTAGATTGCGATGAATGAAGGATCAATGCAGTTTGTGTATTTACATTGTCTTGGTCGTCAGCAGCGAGATTCGGCTTGTCGGCGCAATCAACTGCCGACACTTTGATCTCTTTGCTCGGTAGGGCAGTTTGACCAACGCCAAAGTATACTTTCGCGACGGAGCTGGCAAATAGCCTCGCGGCACCGAAGAAGCGTTCGAACAACAACTTGAGTGGAAATCACTTTGTGGTCGACTACACAAAATAAGTTCACCCATCGAAGCGGCTCGTCGAGCTACGCGATGCAGTTTGATTCGTGGAGCCGGTAGTCGCAGCAGCGGTCCGAGTGAGCGAGTCCGGGTTAGGAACTTCAGCCTCGTTGGAAGCAGATCTTCCGGTTTGTTTGACAACTTCATGTGCGTGACCTTCACGTGAGCCGACTCGTTGTCGAATTCTTTGCATAAGACCTTAGCAGTAACTGACAATTGTTCGTCTAGAAAATGCCCAGCACTTTCAAGTCCTTCTGCATCCCAGTAGGCCATGCAGTCTACAGAATACTCAGACGTCGGAGCAGCAAGATTGCTCGTCCAAGTTTGCTCTTTGATCTCAAAAGGCTTCACCTCGTCCACCTGCGAAGTGCGAGCGTGCTGTGCATCAAACTCAACTTCGAAGCTCTTGTGCTCTATATGCTCGGTGGCTTCTACGTGCTCGGTGGCTTCTACGTCCACTGAGGCTGATTGAGTTCCTGTGGCAACTTCAAAGTCTTTGGTCCCTTCGCGGCTGGTGTCAACGCGTTCAGTCTCGTCAGCCGGAATTGCAATTCCACTTTCGCTCTCAGTTGAATGGGCAACATGTTGCTCAACGACCGAAGTTCGTTGTCGCAGTAGCGTCCATCGCAATCGATGCATTGCGATTGGAAAAGTAATTCCACTGATGGCTAGAACGGATAGACGATCGTGACCATCCACAATTGAGGCCGTTCCGCCGTCCACAGCATGAGAGCTGAGCCACTGAGCCAGATTTGCGAGTTTTCGCTGACGTCAGCAAACACCATTCAGCGATGTTGATTCGGTTGCCACCCAAGAATTCGTCTGTGATGCACTACTTACCGTTCCAACGAACGATCCACCAAAGGTTGATTGTGTTGAAGCATAAAATGGATCTGCTTTTGCAGGGCGCATTGACATATTGGTTGTAGCTAGCGGCTACAACCAAGTCGTCTTGTTGCTGTTGCAATCTTTCAGCAACTTCGCGCTGAACTTCTGCAAAACGCAAGTCTCGTTGACGTCGAGCTTCGGATTGAGCCATACGCTCAGCTCGAATCTCTTCGACAGTCAGACCAACGGCCGCTGGGCGCGAGGTGGATCGAGCCACCAGCGGAGCGTTGAGTTTGCCATGATCAACTTCACCTGCAAGCCTAGCTTCACCTGCAAGCCTAGCTTCACCTGCAGTAATAACTCTAGGCTAATCGCTCAACGTAAATGCTGCTTGTGAGCGGCTACCTGAACTCGTGCTCAACGTATTGCTGTTGTTACCCGTAGCTGCGTCTGTGACTCTGCCAACCAGCAACGTACACCCTAATGACTGCAAGACTATCGCCAGGACAAGTAATCGAATGCTGTTGTGCATATTGATCTCCTCGTCCAGTGCTTAAGGTGTTACAGGAACAGAAGTGTGGAACTTAAACAACTGCGCACGCTGCTTGCACTCTTCGTCCGAACGGGTCACTGAGAGCTTTGCATGAATCGACTCTGCGATCTTTGCGCCCTCGGGATGCGTGGATAACTCACCGAGCAACAGTTCGCTCGTTGCAGCAGATTCTGAGGGTGTGTTAAAGACGTAGGGACGAACAATCACAACCAATTCAGACCGGGCCCGCGATGCTGTTTGACGTCGGAAGAAGAAGCCTAATCCAGGAATGTTGCCGAGCACAGGCACTTGATCTCGCGCTTCACCGGAGTGCTCCTCGATCATTCCTCCCAAAGCAACAGCCATTCCATCCTGAGCGACTACTGTTCCGCTAATCGTTCGACGTCGAACTGTGTCGACGTTGATGTTCGTCACGCCCGACCCACTGGTGGCTGGTACTGGAATCGATGAACCGCCTATCACTCGTTCCGAGTTTTCTTCGACGACCCGCAATGTTACCGTTCGATCAGCATTGATGTTTGGAGTGATCAACAGTGACTGTCCAACATCTCGCAGCTCCGTCATCGGCGTTGCTGCAACTGCACCATTGACTGAGCCCACACTACTAAGTACCTGTGAAGGAGTAAAGCCAATAGTGAATGGCAGAGTATCACCCACAAAGATTCGGCTCACTTCGTTGTTGGCAGTCAAAATGAGCGGCGTCGCCAAAGCGGTCACACAGTTCTTGCTCTCAAGCAACTGCATGCGCATTCGAAAGTTCTTATCTACCATTTGAAACGTCAGGGCCCCTGGTAGATTGCCGGCAACACCAAGCCCGCTACTAAGCTGCTGAGTTACGCTTGAAGCTCCAGGAAAACTGGGCGTTAGTGAACCATCGGAAAACGCTGAGCCCGATTTGCTGTTACCACCAAAGTATTCGAAGGCTGAATTGAATCCGTCGGCTAATACAACTCGAAGAACCTTCACTTCAAGCAAAACCGTCGGAGTTGGAACATCTAACTGAGCCACCAGAGCGACGATTTGCTCCATCGATCGAGAATCACCTGTTCTTACGATGACTTGGTTGTTACGACGGATTGTCGAAACGTAGATCGTAGCTTCCTTGCGCTGCATCAGTTCGTTTTGCACTTCCTCGGACAGCAGGCCGTTCTCCGCCATCTCATTTTCAAGCTGCTGAATCTGATCCGCGGCTAAATCTTGTAGTGAGTTCTGCTGACGCGAATTTGCTCGAATTTGTGCTATTGAATTGTTGGAATTATTTCCGTTCATCATTCCATTGGAGAACGGATTATTCGTGTTGTTCATTCCACCCATGCCGAACGGATTCGAGCCCATGCCGAACTGATTTCCTACCTGCTGACCGCTTGCACCGCCCGAGCCGGAGTGACTGCCGCGCCCCAAGCCCAACGATCGACGATCAACCAGGTCGAAACGATTGAAGCGTCGTGATAGGTCAACTAGATCTTCCGCCTCAGCGTCTGCTCGGTTCAGTTGAACTCGGTCTCCAAAAACTTGTTTGATCACCAGAGCTACCGCTGATGGATTGGGATAAAGCAGTGTAAAGACCTTGGTCTGTTCCTCACGGAAACTGGAAAGATCTTTTTCGTACTCCTTCAGCGTCGCGATGCGTACGATCCCGGAGCTGGGTTCGATGCGATAGAAGAGGCCGTTCGCTCGAACCAAAGCTTCCAAGGCAGAAATTGGAGTGACGTTCTTCAGGAAGACGGTAACCTTAACTTTGCCCGCATCGGTGGAAGTAATGACATTCATCCCTGATTGCTCGGAAAACAGCCTCATCGCCTCTGAGAGTGACACGTCGCTGAATTCAACCAAATCCAAACGTTTCTCAGGCGTCGGAAGAACCTCTACACCTTGTTGCTGCAGGTCGCTCATTCGGAACGAAGCCTTTGGCTCGCGGGAAGAACTTTGAGCACTTGCGGTTCGAACGCTGCTTGAAGATTGACCGCCAGTAGCCGTACTGGCCGGCTTAGAGGTAATTGGAGCTGGAGAACCAGTTTTGCGACCGTTTTCCCGTCGAGCCGGATCTCCAATTGCATATGAAAGCGACCCGACAGTCGCGCAGCACAGTACGAAGGCTGCAATGAGTAGCAGTTTCGTATCCATTTTGCGTGCATTGGATGGCGTAGGGGTGGTCATGTTAATCTGTATCGATTAAGCAGAGTTTGCTGCTGAATCGATTTTTTCTATTGGCGCGAGTGCGCCACGAAGATTGCTAAAGTTCTGCTTCAAAACTTCTGACAATACAGATCGCGTTCCACTAAAACTCGCACTCAGCCCATTCCTCCAGAACAAACAGAAAGAACAGCACGCCAGACCATCGAGACTGTCCGGCTAAAGGTTGCCAAGATTAGCCGCCATGCAACAGCGCGCATCAGCGTCCGGTTTTGCCTGCATTGAAAAATCCGTTGATGGGCAGTTTACGATTTGGCTACACTCAGTTTTGTTTTGCTTGCCGAAATTGTCTCAATCACTCAAGGAACCGGAACGCTAACTCGGATCCGGCTAATCTTTCTAAGCCGGACAGTCTCGTTAGGCTGTGAATGGTACGTGCTTCGATTGCTAGCGAAAATGGTCTCCGAAGAATGCTCTGCATGAGCTTCGCCCTCCCGATCAGAGCGCCCAGCGACGCTCAACACGTTCTTTTCAGTACAACCGATACAGAGCCAACCATTAGGCTGGCATCGATGTGTGAAATTGCAGCAATTGGCGAAATTCTGACACTTTTTATGGGAATTGATTCGCGTGCGCAGAAGTGTGACCTAGGTTCTGATGAATGCAATTAGGACCACAAAGAGTTACCGATCGCATCGCCCGTTACTACCTTTTACAGAGTACGAGAATTTTCTGCGTTTTCACGCACCTGAGAAAAGAGATTTTGCCATGAAGACCTACTTGTTCAAACCCTATCACAGTCGTCAAGCGTTTACGCTGATCGAGCTGATCGTCGTGTTGACGATACTTGTGGGGCTAGCAGGAGTCTTAGTTCCAGCGGTAACCAACATGGTCGCTCGAACCAGTCGAAGCACCAGTGCACTCAACATCACAGAGATCGCTGGAACGATTCAGCGCCATGAAGCAATCTACTTAAAGTATCCGGACAATTTAGATAGCCTTATGAGAAACACGACAGGTACAGACCTCAACAAGCTGTCGACTTCGTTAACGGCTGGGCTGGTCGACGTCACTATCGACGTAAACACCTTGGCAACGCTCGCCAACGCTGGGATTACAACAGTCGGAGTGCATGCGCTGGACGATACAACCTTTAACACTCCGACACTTACCGCGCTAGCAGATCAATTCGTAGTGAAGGGTCTACTAGCCGCAAAACAAGTTGCCCTTGGACTTGAAACTACAGGTACTGATGGAAAGTACGTAGTATTCGGAATCGGAGCGTTGAGCGAACTGAACGGCCGATCTATGGTTGATGCTCCAGTTCATTTTCCACGAGATGCCGCATCAAATCCAAATTCAGTCTATAGCCGATTCATCGCAGTTTTCCAGATCACCGACGGAACCGATGCAATTACTCGAGCCAAGTTCGTTGGTGTACTAGCACCTGACGGAAGTGCAATGAGTTCAGAACTTAACGGCTACTTCACTTCGGTGTTGAACAACTAATCTAACTGATGCCTAATCGGAGGACGATTGTGAAAACTCGAAATGCCTTGACGCTAATCGAGTTGATCATCGTCCTCTGCGTCATGGTTGCACTATCGGGAATCTTAATTCCAATTTGTAACAACCAGCTCTCCAGCGCCACAGAAACTGCAACGCGGGCAACCCTCACCGAAGTGCAGCGAGCCTTACAAGACTACTGGCGCGACACAAAGTTAATCACTCTAGATGGCATGACCACTTTCGCGAACGAAACAGACCGATTCAAAATCGTCTGGTTGTTTAAGAACCCGGTCACGAACGACTCGACTTCACAGTTCAATCCCAACTCGCGCAGCGGTTGGAACGGCCCGTACATTGTTGCGGCAACCAAGACGAGTACCAGTACCTTAGAGTTGATAGACGCCTGGAACAACACGTTACAGGTTCAATATGTGAATCCCAACGATAGCGTTAAGGATGTTCGCATAGTCTCGCCGGGACCAAACGGCATCATCGACATCTCCCCCAGTACTGCTACTTCGTTGTTGACAAGTAACGGAATTGGAGATGACCTGTATGTCTCACTCAGCCTACGATAACCGATTCGGGTTAACATTACTTGAATTAGTTGTAGTTCTAGGCATCTTAGCCGTACTTTCAACTGTGGCGGTTCGTTCATTGGAGCCTTTGGCCGACCAAGCTCGCTACGACTACTCCAAACAATTGGTCCTGGACCTACGCGAAGCGATCGCTGGGCCAAGTCGCACCTCAATCGCTCGCAACGGTCAATCAGTTAGCTGTTTCGTCTTCGATACCGGCTCGCTCCCTTCAGATGCGAACGACCTATTGGATCGACCGGTCACTATTGTCAACCGAAGCACTCAATCGTTCGACTCCGACCGAGACTCTATCAACGATGTCACGCTCTCGAGCGGTTGGAATGGTCCATACGTTACGTTGGGTCCGGGAGTCTCGACGATCATTGATGGCTGGGGATTTGATCCTAGTCTCTCAGAGTCTTCTGGCAGCCTTACAATTACATCCTACGGTTCCGACGGGGACTCCGCTGGACTTGAAGATGGATACCGACAGGATATTTCAGTGACAATCCTCCCCGACGACTATTTAGGAACAGTCGTTTTTCGGCTCTACTCAATCGATAGTCAAAATGGTTCGCGAATAGACCCAAATCCAAGCGGCAACGAGCAGTTGGCGGTTTTGTTCTACGGCGTCAACTCTACGGGACTGAACACTGGTGCTGTCGCAGAACAGATGTTGGTAGTAAATAACGCAGGGCCATTCGAATACCGACGATCGAACACCGTGGCTGGGCAGATTGCAGCCAGAGCAATCCTATGGGATGACGCTGACAGTGATGATGTGCTTGACCTAGGCGAGACAATTCTGAAAAAGAGCCTCGTGCATTACATCTTCGCTCAGCCTCGCGTTGAAACTCGAGTTGAGATGGAGTTGCGTTAAAGTGCGAAACCTCTCAGCTCAATCAACTTCGAATACTTTGGTGTTTGTTGCTAACGGGTGGATAGCTCGTATCGACTTCGCAGGTCGATGGCGATCCAAATTAGTTTCGCTGAAAGCCTCCCCATGGAAGCCATCTACGACTACCGACCATTTGCTGTGTGAGGGAATTGAGCAAGCGATAGGCCTCGATCAGAAACCCTGCCGCAAACTGTCCATCGTAAGTCCTTTAGTCTGGACTGGATTTCTGACTATACCAACTGATGTCGTCCAAATCGCCTCATCAATTGAACTCGCTCAGGCGTTAGCCATTGAAGCAGAGTGCGAAACTGGCATCTCCGCGTTTGCGTCCAAACTTGTTTTTCAACAGATCGATGCAACGCAAAAAAACAAGACTTCGTTCTGCGTTAGCCAAATCGATGAAGACGTCTTTTCACAAGTAGATCTGTTGCTGAATTCGAAGGGAATCAAGCTGATAAGCATTGCTCATCCAGCTTCAATTCACTCAACTTCAATTCTGGCATCACCGATTGACTCTGCTTCGGTGCACCCAGAACAAAAGGAACAACGGCCAATTTCTTCACTTGCTGATTCTCTGCGGAAATTTCTATCGGCTTGGAAACAGTTTGAGCAAGAGCCTTATACGGTCGATGCATTTCAGTCGGTTGTCCAACAACTTGCATCCGCTTGGAATCGTCCATCGAATCGAAACAATCGCCTGCAGATTCTGCCCGAATCTCGCAGAATGAAATTACCAACAACGGCTGTTAGCTTAACATTGGCCTCGCTCACGGCTGGTCTATGTTGGTCTTGGAATCAGCGGCTCGACACGCAAATAAGCAACACCCGCGCGCAGTTGCAGAAAACTGAGAAACAACAGGAGAAAGCCAAAGAAATCGAGTCGGACACCAAGCGGCTAGACACAAAACTTGTGCAGCTTCGCAAGGATCTGACCGCCGCTCAAATGACCCAACAGACGTCTGAACTTAAGGCTCAACAGGCTCTACGATTGCAGGCAAGACGCAATGAACGATGGAGCATTCTGCTCGATTCACTAGCCAAGTCTAACACAGATTGCTGGATTCAGCACATCGAATACGAGTCCAGTCAGACGTTGTTGCACGGTTTGGCAGTCAGTCAAAGCGCCGCTCAGAGGTTTGCGGTCGAACTGGAACTCAACCTGGCAGTCAGCGGTTGGTATGTTTCGCCAGCAGTTACGAACCCGCTAAATTCAGAACTGCTTAGCTTCATAGTTTCGTTGACTCCAGATGATACGCTGCCAATCATTTCATCAGCCCGGCAACAAATCGTCACTAACGAAACGTCATCTCAAGCTGAAGCAAACGACATCGCCATCATGGAGTTTTCACTATGAAACTCCAACCGAAGATTCAAAGAATCCTCTTGTTGTTTGGGCCAGCGGTTCTAATCGCGACCGCTTCAGCCTTGACGAGCTTCTTGCCAAAGACCTCTGTTTGCAAGGTCGAACAAGAGAGGTTGAGCGAGTTACTTAAGGATAAACAGCCGACCGACGTAGCCAGCCAAGCTCGGCGACTTGATGAGTTGAAAGAAGAGTCAGAGCGGCTTACCCAGCAGCTCGCTGAGGCGAACGCTAACGGACTTCGCTTTGTATCCAAGCCAGGGCGAACGAATAGCGGTACTCCGGCACAGTCGATTGCCGAGCTAATTCGTTTGCTCGAATCAAATGGAATGGTGTGTGTGAGCTGCAAGTCCAATGTAGCTACGAAGGTAGTTCCGGCAGATTCCAACAAAAATGGAAACTTCGCACGTACAGAATCCAATGAACACTCAACTACCAATACAACAACGCGACGAGAAGTAACAATCCAGATTGAAGGCTCCTTCGTGCAACTTCAGAAGTCTTTGCAAGAAGTCGCCAGCATACCCGGTCTCTTTGAAATAGCGTCAATCACGATGGGCGAAGCAAATGCGCAAAGCTCGTTAAGGCTGTGGAAACTGCGAGTGATGGTATAGGCTCGACGATGAACTCAATCCTCGCAAATAATTCCAAGGAAATTGTTGAAAGAATCAACTTGGATCTAGTTGGCATAGATCCGAAGTGGGCTTTGCGCGTTCCACGGCAGTTCGCGATTCGCAAGAATGTCCTGCCGCTCAGTTTGATCGGAAGCGAAGTACAAGTTGCATGCTCATCGAGGGAAGATCTATCGACTCGGCAAGCTGTTGAGAATTACTTGCAGCGGACAGTTCATTTTGTGTTGGCCGATCCAGTTTCCCTGACTCGAGCACTGGATCGAGTGTATCAGAGGCTGACCCTTGGCGACCTGGACGACACGTTAGAGGTCATCGCTTCCAATTCCCAGGACGATCCTGTGAAGGTTTGCAATACGCTTATTCAAGCCGCTGTTCTGCGAGGGGCGTCCGATATTCACTTGGTCCCAGGTGAACAATGGCTGAGTGTACAATTGCGCGTAGATGGCCAGCTTGAGTTCTACGACCAAATCAACAAGCAACTTCAAGCCGGAGTAACCAGCCGACTTAAAGTTTTGTCAGGTATGGACATCGCGGAAAAACGAGCAGCTCAGGATGGTCGAATCACTGCATTCTTGGGTGAATCTGGACGAAAGCGAAATACGAGCCGCCTTTGCCGACTCCGCTATGGAGAACGAATGACGCTAAGGCTCCTGGCGAACACCGCTGTAGCAGCTTCACTCAAATCGCTCGGCATGAATGAACTTGACTTGAGTGTTTTTCGAACCGCGGCGGCGAAACCTCACGGACTGATCCTGCTTACCGGCCCTACGGGTAGCGGAAAATCGACCACACTTTATGCGGCCATAGATCATATTCTGAAGACTCAAGGCGGTAACGTTATTACGATTGAAGATCCCGTCGAATACGAAATCTCTGGTGCTTCTCAGGTCGAAGTCGACTCAGTCGATAAGGTCAATTTCACAAAGGCGCTGCGAAGCGTTTTGCGTCATGATCCAGATGTGTTGATGATCGGTGAAATTCGAGACGCCGAAACAGCAGATACAGCTATTAAAGCCGCGCTCACGGGTCACTTGGTTTTTAGTACGCTCCACACTAATACATCGACAGGTGTTGTTACACGCCTGATTGATATGGGTGTAGAGCCATACTTAGTCGCTGCGACTTTAAGGCTTTCCGTGGCTCAGCGGTTAGTTCGTCGGCTATGTCCACATTGCAGAGTTGCTCGACCCATCCGAGACAACGAAGCTCTGCTGTTAGGTACTCCTGAACTTGAAAGCCAAACTACTTATGACCCCGTTGGCTGTTTGAACTGTGCGGGGAAGGGCTATATCGGACGAGTTGGACTATTTGAGATGTTCCAGAACGATTCGCAATTTGCCAAGTTGATTGCTAATCTCGCTTGTGAATCTCAACTTGCCACGACTGCTCAACAAAAGGGCCTTAGATCACTGCTGGAAGACGGGGTCACAAAGGTGCTCGATGGAACGACTACCGTCAGCGAAATTGTTTCTGCGATTGCAATGGATTGACAGATGCCAGCCTACAGTTACATCGCTCGAAATCGCTACGGCAAGATCTCTCGCGGAGAGATGTCAGTTCAGACTCCGATTGAACTACGATCGCGGCTCAATGCGATGGAGTTGCATCTGGTGGCTGTCAGTATGAAGGCGGATAGCTTGGACTTAGGAGAAACGATTTCAGCTCTTCGTCCATCGAACTATCTGCCGATTCGCTCTAGGCAGGTGGAACTATTCCTGCATCAATTGGCAATCATGCTTCGCAGTGGCCTTAAACTGCTGGATTCGATTAAGTCGCTGCAAATGCAATCGGATAGCCGAAGAATGGCAAAGCTGCTTGGCAACGTCTATCAGGACATAAGTCGCGGATCGTCATTCGCGGATGCATTGGCAAAACACAAAGCGATTCAGCCGCTGGTGGTACAGCTAGTCCATGTCGGCGAGCAAACCGGAAATTTGGATAAGGTTCTTGAACAGGCTCGCGACTATTTGGCTCAGCGACGAACGACAATCAGCGAGGTTCGCATCGCCCTTTGTTATCCAGCCGTTGTGATTGCGGCAGCTCTGGGTATCGCTGGCTATCTAGTGATTTACGTGATACCGCAATTGAAGATCTTCTTGTCGGCGCTGGGCAAGAAGCTGCCTGCGATGACGCAGTCACTAGTCGATCTGGCAAGCTGGTTAAGCGCCAATGGATTGAGCTTGGTATTAATATTCTGTGTCCTAGTTACTGCTGTTCTTGCCATTTTGACCCACGCCAATAGCCGACTGTGGTTCGATCAACAAGTTCTTAAACTTCCCATTCTTGGCACCATTTTCCGATTATCGGGTACCGCTGGATTTGCGGGTTGCCTGTCGACCATGCTTAGCAGCGGCGTAAAACTTGTCGAAGCCCTGCGTGTTTCAGGCAAGTTACAGACCAATCGTTATCTGGAAAAATTGCTCGATCAAAGTGCTAAGGCTGTGGCTAGCGGTCAGCCACTTGCTCCATCGATCAGCGAAAAGAGTGGCTTCAATCCAATGCTTGGAAGCATGGTTGAAGTTGCCGAACGCGCTGGAGATATGGAAAAGACTCTGCAAGAGGTTGCTAACTTTTGCACGATTGAACTCAAGGCCAAGATCAAGCGTATGACGCAGATGGTTGAACCGGCCGTGATACTAATTGCTGGTGGCATTGTGGGCTATGTCTACATCGCCTTTTTCATCGCGCTGATGAGCGCTGGAGGGAACATAAAGTGAAATACCTCTTCTTCATTTTGGTATCGGCTGTGGGCTGTGCCGCTTGGGCGCAGGACCCGACAACGCCGAGCAAGGCGATACTTGATCGCATTAAGAGCGAACCAACAGCGACGAATGTAATTTCAGAACCGAAGGCTCCTATCAAGTTGGTCTTGAAAGCTATCGTCATGCAAGATGCCAATCGCGGTGCGGCGCTAATTGAGGCCGAAGGGCGAAACTACAGGCTACAATTGGATCGAAGCCAACAAGATTTGCAGCACACCAACGAACAATCTCCCGGCATTCAGCTTGGGGGAAACTTCTATCGCCTTCAGGACTTTACCTCGCGTAGTGTCACTCTGTTTGACGGCATGCGCAGCATTCAAGTGCAGTGAGCGCCGAGATATCGCTAGTGAATCAATGCATTCACCAGATTCTCGCTAGTCACAAATGTTGATCCATGCAAGACCATACTCTCGCGCGTTAATCAATTTTGTTGAAAGTGGTCCAAGGACATTCTGCAACTACTAGTACTGCCCGTAAACCCAATTAACATGACAGATGCTTTTCGGTAAGAAACTCTTTTCTTTCAGCATCTGTCATCATGTACCTGAATGTAAATCAACGCGTCCCAGTGGCCCGTGAGACAGAAGAGGATTTTCTCATTCCCATCATGGTTGACGTGATGGCTTCCTCCACTGCCAAGCGAGCTTCAAACCATGTCGACTCAATCGAAAATGGCGGTGAATTCGTCATTGGCCGTATGTGGGCTGAACGATGGGATCTCGCATTGTCAGAGGACTGTGGTTTCAACGCTGTCAAGATTGCTGATGTTTCTGGCGTTTGGATGCAAGTTACCGAAACCATCATGAAGGGCGGTCGACGCTTTCGATCTGAACTGTGCATCGAAGGGTTTGTGTCTGACATCATTTTCTTGCATGAAATCCTGTTGCATCCGTCTATTGAAGATCGAGTCGCCGTTGTAGACGCGATGATCCGTCCACTGGTCTCGATGAATTCGTTGGTTCTAATGCAGTACGAGCAAGGCGAAAGCTACCATTTGGAAGATCGCGAGTATTCTGATCTGGGTTTCTGCAAGATTGCTCGCAGCAATCTGCTGCTCAAGGATAACAGCCTCAGATATCCATTTTCAGATCGCTTTCCAGGCGGCAAACTGGTTGAGCTGAACGGCTCAGCCGAGCAAGAGCAATGGCTTTTGGATCATTGGGAAAAGTTGGTCATCGACCATCCCGCGCTCTAGTTCGTCCGCTTGGTACCGATTTGATTGCATTTGAAAATTTGCTTTTTTGCGGTAGCTATTCCTCTTGGTAATTTGTGCAGCACCCTGGTAATATTCCGCAACGCCCCTTGGCTCTAATCCAACTTCGACACTTTTGGCAACTGAAATCATGGATGGCAAGATTCGATCAATAGGTCAAGATCGAGCGATCGTACTAGATGTGGTTCGGTATGCTTCCACGGTGCCATCTTTTCCTGTAGAACGCTGGGTCGACGTTGGACATTTGGCCGAGTTACGTCAATTGAGTCCACGGCGAGTGTCCTGGACGGCCCTGTTTGTACGAGCTTACGGTTTGGCCTCGCGGGAGCATTCTGTGTTACGACAGATTTTCGTGGCTTGGCCGTGGGCGAGGATCTATCAAAGTCCGACCTGTGTAATCTCACTTGCCGTTAATCGCAGCCAGCCTGACGGATCTGAACGGCTGTTCTTTGGGCGCATCCACTCGCCCGATCAACGCGGTCTTGGCGAAATTCAAGCTGACATTGATGGTTTTCAGAAAGATGATCCCCGAGTTGCATTTCGGTCGCAATGGCGAGGAGCGAAAATGCCCTCGCTGATACGTAGACTTGCTTGGTGGTGGCGAATGGACATCGACTACCCAAATCGTCCGCGAAGAAGCGGAACCGGAAGCATCAGCGCACTGGCTGGGCAAGGAGTGACCAACCGGCTTCATCCTTGCATCATGACCAGCAGCTTATCATTTGGACCAGTGGAGCAAGATGGGCGAATACTGGTTACGTTGCAGTGTGATCATCGAGTGATTGATGGAGCAGCCGCGGCTCGAGCACTCAATAGCTTGTGTGGTTTCCTCACAGGCCAAATTGCAGGCGAAGTTGAACTGCGAGGCAATGAAAATCGATCTGCGGCTTAAGAGACTCACCACTTCCCCGCGTCTTCATGCGCTCGAACAAAAGTCATACAGCAGCTCGCTATGCGCCCGTTTCCCCGAAAAAGTGAACATGCCTTAGCCAAATTCAGCGCGAGTTAGGGTTTGTTGAAAGCGTTTCCAAGGCATGAATTGCTCGGTTCGCCAGAAGTTCGGCTAACTTCCTATCGGCGCCCAGTGTGGGTGCGAGCACCCAACGTTGATTTGGATTCTGTTTCTGGCGTTCGACAACTTGTTCGGAAAGCTGATTCATGAGCAAACCGGAAAACAGCAAATGAGGTTGCACCACAGCGATCGGCGATTGGCTTGCCGCCAATTGATCGAGAGCTTCTTTAACGGTGGGCTGTTGGCCGTGGATGAATGCGACTTGTTGAGTCAGCGTCGGAGTTAAGCGCCATCGCAATCTACCAAACTCACGAGTCTTATCGGTAGCGGTTGGACTGCTACTGCCACGGCCGACCATAACCCAGCTAGCCTGACTACAGAAGTGGTTGCTGCATCCGTTAGAGCATCGCTCGTCGCAGGCCGCTTCGCGAAATCGAGCCGCTGAGAGTTCCAAGACTTCCTGTGAACATTCGAGGGCTGCAGTTTGCCCAATCGACTGCATGCCATGCTGAGATAACGCTTTGTTTACCGCGCCTGGAATATCCGACTCGGCATGCCCTGCGGTGAAGAGTATCGCGGGCACAGTAAGCACCCGTCGTATCTGTTTGGATGCCATCGAAGCAATGGCGTCCTCAATTGACGGTTCGGACAACTCCAGAAACGCCAATTCCGAAGCGATAGGTTCGAGAAACTGCAGGAATTGTGCAAACAATTGCCTAAACTCGGCCTGCCCTGCCGGGTTCCTTGTTCCGTGACCGACCAGCAGAATTCCGATCTTCTGCATTTCGGCTAGTCGAACGACTTGGGGTGGAATAATTAACATAAGCACCTTCACGAAAACGGCTACCAATTGACGATTTCCATCGGTAGCGTTACATTTGCGCCCGCTTTTTATAGCGGTTTGCGTAGCTCGAATGGACTCCGACAGGCGAACCGGACTCAGTGCAGATCACTCGCACATACCGAGTCCACTAACGGCAGACTGTTCTCCACTAATCCAGCCTTACGGCAACTTCGGCGCAACAGTCATTCCTGATCCAAATCTACCCCGGCCGGCTTACTTTGAGTTTGGCCGCACGATGGCTTTTCAGAGGCAGATAGACCCAATGACCACAAATAAGATGATTTACTACTTCGGCAAGACCAAAACTGACGGTACCGGAGTTAGCAAGCAAATTCTCGGCGGAAAAGGTGCCAACTTAGCGGACATGACCAGCATCGGTCTTCCAGTTCCTCCTGGTTTTACCATTACTACCGAATGTTGCGACCTCTACTACAAGTCTGGCAAGAAACTGCCTCCGGGATTGATGGACGAAGTTCGAGCCAACATTGCCATTTTGGAAAAGGAATTGGGCAAAAAGTTTGGTGATGACAAGCACCCGTTGCTGGTATCTGTTCGTTCCGGTGCGGCTGTTTCGATGCCCGGTATGATGAACACGATTCTCAACCTTGGTCTGAACGATGTTTCGACCGAAGGATTGGCCAATGCAACTAGCAATCCTCGGTTTGCTTACGACGCTTATCGCCGATTAATCAATATGTTCGGCGACGTGGTGATGGAAATCGATCACCATCACTTCGAAGAGGTTTTTGACGCTGTTAAGAAGAAGTATGGCGTTACCGAAGACACCGATGTTCCAACTGAAGGCCTTAAGGAACTGTGTGAAGGCTATAAGGCTTTGTACAAGAAGGACACTGGCGAAGACTTCCCGCAAGATCCAATGAAGCAGCTTGAAAAGGCTGTTGAGGCCGTTTTCAAGAGCTGGATGACCAACAAGGCCGTTAAGTATCGCGAGATTGAAAACATCCGTGGTTTGCTGGGAACTGCCGTGAATTGCCAGTCGATGGTTTACGGAAACATGGGTAACGACTCAGGTACTGGCGTTGCTTTCACTCGTAACCCTAACACTGGTGAAAACAAGTTCTTCGGCGAGTTCCTAGTGAACGCTCAGGGTGAAGACGTGGTGGCTGGTATCCGAACTCCACAACCAACCGAAGAGATGGACAAGTGGAATGCTACTGTCTACAAGCAATTGATGGAGATTAAGGACATACTCGAGAAGCATTACAAAGAAATGCAAGACATCGAGTTCACTATTGAAAAGGGAACTCTGTTCATGCTGCAAACTCGTACCGGTAAGCGAACTGGTATGGCTGCAGTTCGTATCGCTTGCGAAATGGTTCGGGAAGGCTTGATCGACGAGAAGAAAGCAGTTCTTCGCGTTCCAGCGGCCGACTTGACTCAACTGCTTCTACCAAGCTTCGACACGGCAGCTTGGGCCAAGGCCGAGAAGATTGCCAAGGGCTTGCCAGCATCTCCAGGTGCTGCGGTTGGCAAATTGGCTTTCACCGCTGAAGACGCTAAGGCTCGTGCGCTGAAGGGCGAAAAGGTCATTCTGATTCGTAAAGAAACCAGCCCTGAAGACGTTGACGGTATGCACGCTGCCGCTGGTATTTTGACCAGCACCGGGGGTATGACCAGCCACGCAGCCGTTGTGGCTCGCGGTTGGGGACGTTGCTGCGTTGCAGGCGCTGGCGCTGTGGTGATCGATGCCAAGGCGAAGAAGGCGACCATCAGCGGCAAGGTCTACGGCGAGAATGACACGCTGAGCATCAATGGTACAACTGGTGAAGTAGCCGCCGGTGAAGCTAAGACTCAACCCGCTAGCCTATCGGGCGACTTCGCAGAGTTGATGGCATGGGCTGATAAGTATCGTACGCTTGCGGTTCGCACCAATGCCGATTCGCCTGAAGACAGCGAGCGTGCTCGCGAGTTCGGTGCTCAAGGTATTGGTCTTTGCCGAACTGAGCACATGTTTTTCGGTGGTGATCGCACTCTAGCGATTCGTGAAATGATCGTTGCCAAGACTGAAGAAGCTCGTCGCAAGGCACTCGATAAGCTGTTGCCTTTTCAACGAGAAGACTTCGTGGGAATCTTCAATGCGATGAATGGCCTGCCTGTGACCGTTCGTTTGTTGGATCCGCCATTGCACGAATTCGTGCCACACGACGAAAAAGGTCAAGCTGAATTGGCCAAGGAAGTCGGTGTGAGTCAAGCTGAGATCAAGGCTCGAGTAGATTCGTTGCACGAGTTTAATCCGATGCTTGGTCACCGCGGTTGCCGATTGAGCGTGACCTATCCAGAAATTCTGGAGATGCAAGTTCGCGCGATTGTCGAAGCAGCCATCGAATGCAAGAGCAAGGGTGTTGACGCGCGACCAGAAATCATGATTCCTCTAGTTGGTACCGAAGCTGAATTGAAGCTGCTTCGAACCAAGACAGAAGAGACGATTGCCAACATCAAGAAGGAAAAGAATTTCACCGGTACGCTCGACATTCTAATCGGTACCATGATCGAAGTTCCACGAGCTGCGTTGACAGCAGATCAAGTTGCTAATCAGGCTGATTTCTTTAGCTTCGGTACTAACGACTTGACTCAGATGACCTTTGGCTTTAGCCGCGACGATATCAACTCGTTCTTGCCTGATTATCTGACTCAAGAAATCCTTCCAATCGACCCATTCCAATCGTTGGATACTAGCGGTGTAGGTCAGTTGGTTGACATGGCTTGCAAGAAGGGCCGAAGCGTCAAGGATAAGCTGAAGTTGGGCATTTGTGGCGAACATGGTGGCGATCCAGCTTCGATCGACTTTTGCCATCGCGTTGGGTTGATTACGTAAGCTGCTCACCATTCCGCGTTCCGATTGCTCGATTGGCGGCCGCTCAAGCAGCTCTGCGAGCCAGCAAGGCTTAGTTTTCGAGCGGAGCGGCGCAAGCCGCCCCGTTTTAACAGCTAGTTAATTGAACAAAGGCTCGAGTCGCAAGACTTGAGCCTTTTTCTTTTGTTCGCCTTAACTCACTCTAAAACGTAAACCTAAACTTAAACAGATCACATTAGATCAGAACCCAGACCGATTCACCGAGTCCCGAAGCATGAGCTGGGAAGCTGTTGCCAGTTTTTTCTAGGCCTGTGAATTGACTCGAGTCAACATCGGTTCAGCCAGCAATCGATCAGGACACACAGAACGTCGTAGCTGGCGTATTGTTCCATATAGCACAAAGAGAAATGCACCCTTCCATGTGTACCGCCACTCTTTGTGTTCGTCGTCGATGTAGTTGATTAGCCCAAGGGATTCATATTCACGATAGTACCGAACTCGGCCTTGGTAAAGCGTCTCGAGTTCCTCGTTTTCCCTGAAAGGCATGACGTTGGCACCGAGTAGCTCGCAACGTTTCTGATGAAACTCTAGCATGGTTTGAAAATCTGCCCCAGAGACAATCATTTCGGTTCGCTTTTGATTCAAATCGTGACTGCATGCGGCGTGAGCGCCTAGGGTTGTGAACACGACCTCGTTTCTCAACTGCGACTTCATGAAAACTGTCTGAACTGGAATACCGGCTACTTTGCCAAATGAGATAATGGCGATCGTCTTGCGATCGGGTGATATTAGGAAGTCGTAACGGACTTGAACAAGCTTCTTACTCTGATCTGAAGTGGTAGCTAGAGGTAGAAACTCTAACGCGCTGCTTGCGTCAATTGCTCGGCCCCGTAAGCAGAAATTGGAATGTTCTTCGTCGACGCTGCTTGCGGTGGAGTGTAAGGATTGTCGCTGTGATTGTACGGTACGTCTTGGGAAACTTTATATCTATCTTCGTAAGGCCAAACCGACCTCCTTTCGAAACGCGAAACGAGGATGGCTGGTAACTGACAGATACAGAGAAAAGCTACGAGTCCGAATGGTAAGAGCAGGATGGACAGGAGTATTTCCATTTCTTATCCCCGTATTACGGTGAAAACAGCTTCTGAATCATAAGAAAGCTCTATCGGTGTTGCAACTCGGAAGCTAGGCGTGATTCGCCATTGTCAAAACCTAACCCAACCTAAACCTAAAACTTAAACCTAAAACTTAAACCTAAATCCTTCCTCTCACTCCTTCCTCCTCAGCTCTTTACGAACCATCAGCTTCAATCCCGACCATACAGCGTTGATTGCACAAACTTTGATATCGACAAAGCCCATCGGCAAAGCAACGTCGCGAATGATATCTTCCGTGATATCTGTTTCGACTTTGGAAGTTTTCTTAGGCCACGAAACCCAGACCACCGCATCGTCTGGTAGCTTGCTTCGAAGAGCCTTCAGATGTTTGGTCAATAAGCTCTTCTTCGTAGCGAACAGATGGACGAAATTGGTTTCCTTAGTAAGTTTATTGGCGAATTCCAGGCCTGCAGGAAATGGACCAACCAACGATTCGTAGCCTTCTGGCTGTTCAATCACCACCAAAATCGTTGAATCCTTGAAGCCTAACTTTTTCGGGATTGGGGTACCTGAATAACCTTGGCTCATTTTTTTTGCTCTTTAATTACTTGGTAGCCACCTTCGCCAGAACGTGGGGGTTCCATCGTAGCTACTTTCGCCGGAACGTGGTCTTGCATTCGCTTTCAGCTTACTGCATTCGATTTAGCGAGTCACGTCGTCGCAACCGAAGAACCAGCTTCAGACTTGAGTGCTGCGTTGACGTGGTCGTTAACGGACCCACCCGCGCGCTGAGGCTGGCTAACGACCGCTCAAATTTGTTCGCGGGCAGGGTCGCAAGGCGAGTAATGCGAGCTCTTGCGGGGAGGGTAAAAAGGGGCTGGAACACGCGTTTGAGTCTTGTCGTAAGTTTCATCCGTCTGCTCAACCAGTCGATCCGTCTCTCCGCGCACAGCGGTACTTTGGCAACATCAAAACTCCTGAGCGAAATCGTTCGACGCAAAAGAAGAGAAGCGTTCCGGTCGCCCTCCCGACTCCGCTCGTCCCTCGCTGCTCACCCTCCCAAAAATTGATCAAACGGCTGTAGTTGCTCTTTCGTTTGGGAGGGTCCGAATGGAGGGGCCAGTAGCGTGAACTACCGCCGATCAGCGAGAAGTGTCGAAATCTTCCTCGCATTGGTTTCTTACAAGAGATAAACTGAATGCAACTCTATTCTTCCTTTAAACATGAGTTTGCAATCGCCTCCCATGAGCAGAATTAGCTTTGCAGTGACTGTCATCGTGATCGTTATCTCAGGTCAGTCGGTGATTAGCGCTGACGACTCACTCAAGGAACGCGAAGCTAGGTGGCTTGAATTGCTTCGTGAACAAATTCCTAGTATCAAGGAATCGGAACAGCGCTACGCAATCGCAATGACCGTTGCAACGTTGGCGGAAACGGGACGTGATACCGAAGCTATGCAGTTAGCCGTTGCTCAGAGTCTAGAGGATACTCGGGATTCATTACTGGTAATAGTTGCCGATTTAATGGCGCGACGAGCTAAGTTCGAGAGTGCGTTCGTGGCCATTAGCAAGATATCGATCCCTGCCGCAAAAGAGAAAGCCAAGTCGCTTGTCGCTCAAGGGCTTGTCGATGTTGGCGAATTAGAACGCGCAGCGGAAATCATGAAGGAACTCACTCAAGTTAGTAGGGAAGGTGTTTTAGTTAGCCTCTGTGAATATCTTGCTAGGAATGGAAAATTTGAAGATTCGCTCGCTTACTCCAACGAGATCAAAAATGCATATCGCAAGAGTCAAGCGGTTAAGTCTATTGAGAGAATGCGCGATGGAACGCCAAGTCCCTTGGAGCAGCTTACAGGTTCCCTGCACGATAATGTTCAGATGCTGACTGCCTTCTCACAGGATGGAGCTTATGATTCTGTGATACTCGCGATTATCGCAGCCAAAGCTGGAGATCATGAGGCTACGGAAAAGCATATCGAAGCAGCTATTGGAGAAATTGAAACGCTAGATATTCCGCCAAAAAAGTTTCTGTTCGCAATTTTGGCGGCGACAGCTTTCGCAGAATTGGGAGACCAAAGGTCAGCAGGCGATCTGATATTGAAAGTGTATGAACAAACCGGCCAGGACTGGAGTAAAATCTCAACGACTTTTGGAACTCCAATCTTAGTCTCGCTGCTGGTTCGCTTGGAACGACTCGACGCGATTGACCAGATTCTGAAGAAGCGACGGGAAGAATACAACTCCGATACGTCGGACTTCACGTATCTCTCAACGCTTCAATCAGTTGCGGCGTCGCTGGTGGAACAGGGGCTATATGATACGTTTGAATCACGACTTACAAAGGCAATAACCGCAGAAGAAAAGTGCTTTCTCTTGTTGGGAGCATTGACAGGAGCTTGTTACGCAAGAGATGCAGCAGGCAATAACTAAAGGATGTCCAGTATGTTAGAAACGGACTCGCCATTCCAATCTCCGGCTGCAATATCCTCTGTGCCATTAAGCCAGCATTCCAGCTCGCGGGCAATAATGATTGGCTGGTCTTTCTTGGTGTTTCCGCTCGTCGGAGGAATAGTTGGTTTCAACGGGTACATTGCAGTGGGAAGGCTTCTTGAAACGATGATTCGGTCTAAGCTATCGCACGGTCAGCTAGCTGGATTTGTCTCGCTTCCGATTTGTACGCTTGTTGGTGGAGTCATCGGACTTGGGCTGGCATATATGCTGGTCCGACAGTTTGTCATTGCGGCATTATTGCTAGTTGCCGTATCTCTGTGCTGCCTTGCGCTAAACGGCGCACTATGGAAGGCCCAGGTCAACCGTTACGGCCCAGATCCATCTGAATACGTCCTATACTACCCACCGCTCATTTGCTCTGCACTTGCGCTAGTGCTGGCAGTAATCGCTGCAACCAAGCTATGTCATAAGGTGCATTAATGGGAGTAAGCGGTGTCGCAATTTTCTCAGATGATCTGGCTGCCGATCTGCGCGAAGATTTTCGTGAATTCATCCGAGACGGGCTCAGCTCATCTCAAGCCATGCAGCGGCTAATGATCGAGTATGCCGCATCGCTCAATGATCCAGAAGAGATGCCAGTGTTCTGGATTGCTCTAGCGCTCTCGCAATGGAAGCTGGGACGATTGGAGGAGCGAACTCAACAAATGGCTTTAAAGATCATCGATGAAGGTGCGGATATAGAGAGATGGGACGACCCGAAAGATAGAGCGAATCGTCAAATGGTACTCGATAAAACGCGAATCCAGTTGCTTTCTGAACCGCCAGCAGCCCGACCCGTTCTGCAAAACATCAAGGAATGCAACACGTGACAAATTGGTGAAGTAGTTGCATTCAGACTGCTATCTGGAAAATGGACATTATTCTGTGTGATTGGACACCATTCAGTTAAAGGCGGTCGTTTTGCGGTTTTCGAACTGCTGGACTTGGTTGGCAGTTGGAAGCACTGTTTGGACTACGGTAAACTAGTAGCAAAGCTCCCTTTAGTTATTCATTCGATGGAGTAGAAGCTCGATGAGCCTATTGTTTTTCCGTCAACTTGTGGCAGTTGCGATAATCCTTTGGATTGGACCGGTATTGGGTGTCTTATTGGTTATGAATGGCTTGATAGCCGAAACCCAAATTGAATTATTGAATTCGTTAGTTTGGTATTTTTACTTTCCGTTGAGTGGTCTGCTGTTGTGTGGTTGCTTTTTGGGGATGATTCTCACCTCTGAGAGTAAGAACGGCCAACTGCAATTGAATCAATCTCAGCCCTGGATGTCAGTCATCAAGTTTTGGTGTTCTCTAAATCAATGGATGGCTACTGCGTGCACGATCCTCTATTTTTTTACAATGTTCAGACTTTTAGATACGATTTTTCGGGCGATATCTTCAGTTGAACGGAACTAGGATTAATGTGCTGTGGTTGCACTCATGGCTTAGAGTGTATGCGCAATGTGAAGATCACAGGCTGAAGGCTAGGGTGCTTGGCGCTGGAAGTTGTGGCAAATGAAGAACACAGGCTGGAAGCCTATGCCACGAAAGCCTATGCCACAGGAGCTTTGAATGGGCGGCGAACGGGGATATCACCGTAGGCGTGAACCGAGTCGCAGATCTGGCGTAGCACTGTTTCTAGATTGCCACCAGCTCGTTCAAAGCGATCAGGGTTAATTGCCAGAGGTGCCCCGATAACGACCAGGGGAGCACCGTATGTCGGCGATTCGATGGCTTGATCAATCGACATGCCACCGACAGCCTGAACAGGAATATCAACCGCTGCAACCACTTCGCGAAGTTGATCTAGCGGTGTGGGAGCCTTTTCACCTCGAGCGGCTATGCCGCGACGCTCGTCGTAGCCGATATGGTGAATGATAAAGTCGCAGCCTAGGTCTTGCAGTTGTTTGGCACCTATAACCATGTCGGGACAGCCTAGGTTATCGCCCATTACGCCGACGCCGTAATCTTTGCCAGCCTTGCAAACAACTTTTACTGTTTCCTCGTGAGCTCGAGCCATGACAACCACGTAGTTCGCTCCGGCCTTAGCCATCATCTCGGCTTCTAGGTAACCGCCGTCCATTGTCTTCAGATCGGCAACGATCGGAGTCTCGGGGAACTTTGCTCTCAACTCACGAATGCATCGCAGGCCTTCGGCAAGAATCAGCGGCGTGCCAGCCTCTAGCCAATCGACACCCGCTCTAACAGCCAGTTCTGCTGTCTCAAGAGCTTCTTCAATGGTTGTTACGTCCAAGGAGATTTGTACGACAGGTTTCATGGAAGTTTGAAGTTTGAAGTTTGAAGTTTGAAGTTTGAAGTTTGAAGTTTGAAGTTTGAAGTTTGAAGTTTGAAGTTTGAAGTTTGAAGTTTGAAGCCTAGCTCGCGGGTTTGGGTTTTGGCTTGGGAGCAGTAATAAGAACCGTAACGGCGCCAGCGATTACTACTGCCAAGCTGACCCAGAACATTGGATGTACCTCGCCCCAAGCATTCTTTTCGCTCAATGTGATTGACGTATTGATCACCGGAGCAAATCCGAAAACCAGGGGCATTACGTAGATCGGCTTTCCACCAGCATTGAAGGCTAAGATAACTCCAAGTGCTCCGAGAGCGCCGGCTACACCTGCAAAAAAGGCCCAGGTCATGCCAACGGGAGTCCAGCTTCCGTTGTCCACTGATCGATTGAAAATTAGTACTAGAGGTACAAAGACTGCGATCAAGAAATAGGCGATGCCCACGCACATAAATGGTCGCAAGCGACTGCCTGACATTTTTGATTGGCCGATGTGCAGCATTGGACCATAAGATCCCCAGCAGATCGCAGCCATGATAATGGAGAGTGCGATTGCCATCTTGTCTTTCTCACCGGAGCTGTTTGGTTTAGCAGGCGTCGTATCTTTCGCCTCAGCGTCTGACTTTGATTTGTCCTGTTGCTTGGACTCACCCTGCTTGGCTTCATCTTGTTTAGCTTCGTCCTTCTTTGGAGCGTCTGCAGAAGGGGCTTCAGACTTGGGCGGTTCAGTGTTGGCGGCCTCCTGTGGAGCTGAACTAGTCGTCACAGGTTGATTTGTCGGTTTTTTCTCGGCCGGTGGATTGGCAGGCTTGGTCTCGTCGGGCTTCGGTTTGTCGGGTTTGGGCTCCGCTGGTTTAGATTCATCTGCCTTAGGTTCAGCCGGTTTTGAGTCATCAGGTTTTGGCTCTGTCTTTGTCTCTGTTTTTGGCTC
>JAXMBP010000030.1:0-76157 GCA_046349795.1 Pirellulales bacterium
AGTATGGAAGCTTGCAACTATCCTCACGCTGAGATTCGTCGAGTACTTTTGAGTTCGGTGGATTTTGACAGCAATCCAGATCAAGCAATGGAAATTGCCAAGTACATGACTCGCAAAGGCATGAAGAAGGAAGCTCTGCAGTTGTTACAAGACTTGGCTGTAGTCCAACCATTGCGATACGAAGTGTTTGCATTAGCTCTTCCGCTGGCCAAAGAAACAGGCGACATCGAGCATCTTCGCTGGGTCTGTACCGGTATCGTAAGCAAGGCTTGGCCTAAGGAATACGCTAGGATTTACGACCAAGCGGATCTTCTTGCTCAAACAACGAAGGTTCAGTTGGAACAAGCTGGCAAGAAAGATGAAGCCAAGGCTTTCGAAGCAGAAGTAAAGGGTGCCAAACTTCGTGACCTTATCGTAAAGGTTACATGGACCGGCAAAGCTGACCTGGATATTCGAGTTCAAGAGCCAACTGGTACTGTCTGCTCAGTTACTAATCCTATTACCGTCGGTGGTGGCGTGCTTGTATCGGACACCTCAAGCTTGGTTGAAAAACCTCGACTTGGGGGCTTCTCGGAGTACTATGTTTGTGCTGCCGGATACTCCGGTCAGTATGACATCCTTGTTCGTCGAATTTGGGGTGAAGTCTCTGGTGGTAAAGCAACTGTTGAGATCTACTCAGATTTTGGTACCCCTGAACAAAAGTATATTTCGCAAGAGATCAACGTAGTCGATAGGGCAGCATTGCTGCAAGTCGCGGTAAAGAATGGTCATCGTCAAGATCCAATTGCTGACGCTCAAATTGCAGGCGTTAAGGCTAAGCAACTGGCGACCTCCCGATCACTATTGGCACAATATAACCCGTCATCTTCATCGTCCTCTGACTCTGAAGGTTCAAGTGAGCCAAGTGCCTCTGACAGCGAGCGAGCTGCCTACACTCTCATGCGTCAGAATCTGATGAGAAACGCTAATAACTTCGGTTTCCCCAATCGAGGTGGAGCAGTTGGATACATGCCAATTACTACGGTAATTCCTGAGGGTGTTTTCTGGAATGGATTGTCCGGTGTAGTTTCTGCTGATCGTCGCTATGTCCGCCTGAACGGTGCGTGGCCAAGCTTCAGCGGAATTGGTGAAATCTTTACATTTAACTTCGTAGCTGGTACGACTTCATCGACTGGTGCTGGAACGGGTGGATTCGGTGGCGGTGGACTTGGCGGCGGTGGTGGAGGTGGGCTGGGCGGTGGCGGTGGTGGTCTAGGAGGGGGCGGTGGCGGTATCTTCTAGCTAGCCATCCTTCTCATAATACAGACAGACTTGAAAGGGCATCCAAAGCAGGATGCCCTTTTTGTTTTGATAGCAAGAGTCACACTTGAGCAACTTGAACCAAAGCTCAATCGATCGGAATGGACCTTGCAACAACAGTGCTTAATTTGAGACAAAGAAAGCACTGAGTTGTCATTCAAAGAGGTTTTAGCCGTGTTCGTTCCTTTCACTCGAATCGATCGTTATCTTCTGTTCCTGTACTTTCGAGTGCTGGTTATTTGCTTCGCCTCGATAAGTGGTCTGCTTATCGTCATCCACATCTTCAGTAATCTGGACAGTTTCAGCAAACACTCTTCTGAAACACAATTGTCATTGTGGACCGTCCTTACCGAATACTACGGTCCATACACGCTATCGATTTTCGAGAGACTAAGCGGGCTGTTAGCACTGCTTGCAGTGCTATTTACACTTGGTTGGCTTTACAAGACAAACGAGCTTACGGCGCTGTTAGCTGCAGGCATCAACAAACAGCGTGTACTTCGACCATTGTGGATGGCATCGGGCATCGTGATATTCACCGCAGTGATGGCTAGAGAAGTTGTAATACCTCCGTTTCAAGATAGTTTAGATCGCAGCCCACAAGACCTAACAGGCACTTACCCAAGGCCAATTCGCCCTGCTTATGACCCAGATTCCCATGCTCTAATTCAGGGCAAGCACTTGCTTCCACTCAACAAGAGCATCGTAGAAATGCAGGTTAAGATGCGAGGTGGTCCAATGGTTGCCGCTGTTGGCAATAAGATTATCGCAAACCTGGGAACCTACCAATCGGCCGACCAGAACCATCCTGCCGGCTATTTAATGAGCGGGGTCACAATTCCTCGAAACATTGACAAGCGTGCATCTGTTCAAGAGCCTGAGACCAAGCAATACCTGATCATGACGCCAGCCGATTTTCCCTGGCTGGAATCAGGCTCTTGCTTTTTGCCCAGTAGTATTGAATACGAAAATCTTCGAGGGGGTAGTGCTTGGAAGCAGTTTGCATCAACCACCGAGTTGATCACGCAATTAAAGTCTGAGAAGTCACCGTCCTCGGGCGATGACCTTCGCCTCAGTATCCACCAACGGCTTGTACGTCCCTTGGTAGACATGGCTGTGCTATTGCTTGGAGTTCCAATTCTATTGTCTAGGCCGGACCGACATATGTTTTGGCTGGCCGGAGTTAGTTTAGCCGTCGTAGGAGGTTTCACGGCTGTTTCGATGGGCCTAGCAGCCCTGGGAACATCGGGCTATCTGATCACTCCACATTTGGCAACATGGTTGCCTTTGATTATCTTTCTGCCGTTTGGTTGGTCTAAGACGTGTCTGGCCATGAATACCTAGTTCACTTGCCGTGGAGCAGATTCCTCCTTACTCCTGTACAGGTATATCAATCGTCTTCGTTTCAGTTCCTCGAATGACCTGAAAGCTTGTTTGTTCGCCAATCACCTTGTGCTGGTTAATGTAGTCGAACACCTCCGATTCGTTTGAGAAATCCGTTTTGCCATCGATGCTAAGTATCAGATCTCCTTTTGCACCCCTTTATTCTGGCCGTTGCGTGTGTGCCAAAACTGCCCCACGCTCTTCACTTGAAAGATCGCTCTTACTCCTGGAGGCAACTCTGCGGTGCCTCTAATCGCATTCTTCGACCGAATCGAGAACGGCAATCATTTTCAGGGTGATCGCCACGAGCCATCATCCAACCTTCGCCAGTTGTCGGGGCAAGTCAATTTGAAGTGGAAGCAGTTTTCCTGTCTGCGAATCGACAGTTCAAGTTTCGTTGCTTTTGGACGATGTTTGATTTAGGACCCACTGAACATCAGCCGTCGAGAGTAGCGGCTGTCCACTCATCGTTAAGATCTCGTCGCCGATTTGCAATCCACTTTTCGAAGCAGGCGTTCCATCAGCGATCGATTTCACGACTGCTCGCTTGGTTGGATCCAAGATCAACCCAATGGACTTCGGATGGGGATAAGGGTGCATCAACTGCTCTGGTATACTCTTCTTGTTTTGCCAATAGAATTCACGTCTAGCTTCGCCAATTTGATGACAGTGAATACAGCTCTTAACTACCACCAATATCCGTGTACTTGCTGGCCAGGCTAGGATACTTCTTCGAGATGCAAACTCTAAAGGTTCGCCATTTTTGCCAGCCAATTTTCTTTTGTTGGCAGGATAGTCATCATGCAACTCCAATGCACCTGACAATGCTTGTGCCATGCCTTCTAAAGAAACATCTTGAAGCCACCAGTCCACGATAATCTTGTTCCGGAACCGACCATGATTGTTTCGTCCGCGTTGAGCGCGAACACCGCAGTACATCGACTGGGTGCCGTATTGAAACAAGTTTAGATCGAGGCCATTGGTGCCAACTACTCGAACACACACAAACTGTTGCAACAACGGCTTCTTGATAATTGATCGTTATCAACTAGATCGTCATCTAACTTAACGCACTCTTCGCAAGGGATACAACGCAGCACTACCAGAATCGGCTTGTCCGCTCGCTTGGCAATTCGAGCGCGTCAATGTCCAAATCGCTGTAGATCCAAAAGCCACCAGATTCAACTTTTTTCGGTCATCACGGAACTTTCGTCGCGCTTGTTGGCAACATTCTGTGCTTGTCCCGAAAGTAGAAAGGCATATACAGAGGGATGCCAAGCGATACATTTTCTCGTACCTGGTTGTTGGGATCAGCAGGTTTTGTGGTCCAGCCGTTCGGGATTGTAGCAAATTAATCGAGCGACGGCGACCGCGACCTTTTTCGAGATCTGACTATCTGAGACAATTTTGGCTTGTTTCGTGAGTTTGCCGAACTCAATTTCACTCCTCAAATTAAGTTGCAAGGAACCAGCATGCCGTCACTTACCATCGAAGGTCAAGGTTCAGTAGAAGTTGAAAAAGCGAAAGCGACTTGTGTTAGCTCAACTCCAAGATGCTGGAACCGATCAACCTACCTGCGGAGGCAACGCTAGGTGCACGACGCCGAGTTGAGTTCCTGGAAGGCGAACTGATCTAAATGACTCAGGCTGAAGCTGAGTGTCTTAAGATGCGAGGCCTTGAGAGTGTCCGCCTGAGCTGTCAGATCTCATGCGATCACGACATGACCGTTCGGCTGATTAGTCGCTTCGAGGGCAGCGGTAGAAAAGGATCGTGGTTGTCCCGTGGCAACAGGAATCACTCCCGCGCCAGTGTGGCAAAACAAAAGAATAACCTCTGGTCATCCAAGCTGGTAAGACTTCGCTAGATTTCAGTTGAGCTCTTATGTCTCTGAATACTTTTGGACACCTTTTTCGAGTTACCACCTGGGGTGAGAGCCACGGACCAGGCTTGGGCTGTGTTGTCACTTGCCGGCCCCGCCAGGCATTCATTTCAACGTTGCCGAAATTCGTTAACTGATCGTCGGTTAGGTTGTGTCGAAACACACCACGCAACGAAAGGAATCGGATGCTGTTCAAGTGCTTTCAGGCGTCATGCCTCGCGACGATCAGCCAGATGTACTGATAACGACGGGAACGCTAATCAGCCTGCTCATCTGGAATGAAGATCACGATCAGCGATCGGTCTGAGATCAAAGACCGCTATCGCCCCGGTCACGCTGACTACACCTACGATGTAAAATTAAGGAATTCGGGACTATCGCGGCGGACGTTCGTCAGTCAGTGGCGATCGCCGTCGATAGCCGCAGCACCGCGAAAAGATCGTTCCTGGCTTGGTGGTTCGCGGTGCCATGGTTCAAATGGGCATACATCCCATCGATCGATCCGAGATGGATTGGAATGAAGTTTCACAGAACGACTACTTTTTTGCCCAGATGCTCAAACCGCCAAGTTGGCGGGCTGAATACCTTGAATCGATCCGACTGAATCGAGACTCGATTGGAGGAGCTGAAGTCGTGGCTGAAGGCGTTCCGGCTGGCATTGGTGCACCTCTGTATGGAAAGCTTGACCAAGATATCGCTGGTGGATTAATGTCCATCAACGCCGTAAAGGGCGTCGAGATCGGCGCGGATTTCAGGCAGCTCAGTTGTTGAACTGGTGCAACAAGCTGATGAAATGCGTATAGTCCTGACGGGCAAAGTTCTGTTTGTATCCGAACCATGCCGGTAACTTGAGGAATTAAATCACAACCAATAGTTGCTCGATTTGCCGTCAAACCTACCTCAATTCTTACCCCGGCAAAGCGTTGGCAGCCGATGGCCGCGAGGTCGACGTGATCACTAAGGGCCGGCATCGATCTCCAGGTTGGCATCCTCGCCGCCCATTGGGCGAAGCCATGGTCGCATGTGCTATAGCAGACCATTATTTATTGCATCGCGGCCAAACAGGACGTTTTTTGTGTAACACTAAAAATAATTGCAATTAAAGCGAATGTTGGGCCTTTCTGATTTTCACTGCAGTGCCGTACGCAAGTACTTCCGTAGCGCCTTGCATGAATTCCGTGGCATCGTAGCGCACAGCAATGATCGCATCAGCACCAGTCTCTTGTGCATGTTGAATCATGAGTTCGTATGCATGCTGGCGAGCTTCCTCACAAACGGCCACGTACTCAGGAATGTTACCCCCTCCGATAGACCGCAAACCACCAATAAATCCTCTAGCGATCCCGGTTGAACGAACGACAATTCCTCGCACAACTCCAAGGTAGTCCACTATCACATGTCCCGCTACGTCGTTACCTGTGGTGATGATCATATGGAAGAATTCCCGTTTCATGTCCGCGAAGTTGTAGTGTCGCAGCTCGATCCAGTTTCAAATACAAGTTTTATTTTTCGACATGTTCCAATCAGAATGTTGAATTTGGACTGTCGTGACCGAGACGACTGAACGAACTGTTTCGATCACCATGGAGTGCATCTGGTCGAGAAGTGGTCTGAGATTTTCAGGATTAAAAATCACAGAACTCGTCGTACGCATCGCGAAGGATTGATGAATCAATCGACTGGCCTGTCCAGCGTTTGAAGTCGCTGGCTTCTGCTGCAACTGCCAAATCAGCCGCGCTCACTTTGCAGACGCAGCTAGTCATCAACGACTCTGGCAACTTCAACTGGGCTGAGGTTATCAGCTCAGAATTCAGTTCGACTAACCAATTGCTGAATTCGGAGGGAATAGTTGCTTGGTTGGTTACAAAACCAATTCGTGGATGTGAAAAGGATTGCGTCACCCTCGCATTAGAATCGGTTGCTGACTCGTTAATACTCAACAGTTCTGCAATTTGTTCGGCTTGCGGAGGTGACTGAGATTCAAAAAGGCGAGTTCGAACGATCGGCTTTAGGTGTTCATCCACACTGGCCTCGCAAGCCTCTCGCGGAGCATCCGTCCATATCCAGCTCAACGCCCGCTCGATCAGTGCCATAGCCAAACTTCGGTTTTCACTGCAGTCGCCGTGTAACCAAATCGAAGTTGCTTGATGTAGCTGCAAAAGCTCCATCCAGCCTGCACCGCGATTGTTCCAAACGGTCCATTGGTCTGCTGACTTTGCAGCACTGGTGACTTGACCGATGAACTGGCAGGGCTGGTTGTTCGTGGCCAAGAGCTGTGCCGCGGACTGCTCAAAGTCACCGTAAAAGCGAAGTCCTCGAAAGCCCATTGCCAACATCGCTTCGCAAACTTGAGTGAACTTGGCATCGTCGAATTCAACCGACAAGGCTCGCCAAGGCAAATGAAGGTGACTGAAGGCTCGCTCAAGTAGAAACTGAGTTGGTTGACCAGCTACGCTTGCACCGATGCAGCAGATGATTGGTTGCGTTGTAGACTCATGGGCTGCCATGATGGCTCTGGCTGATCAGTCGGTTCGATTGAAACGGATATAACGAGTGTATCAACAGTTTAGCGTTAACTGCTTTGATCGTCAGAACGATTGTCAACGAAATTGGATTCTGAAGTTTTGGACGGTGTAGAGTTCACCGCCCGTACTTCGGCTCATCCACAGATTTCGACCTGTTTCATGACTCAGCCTGACGAATTCTCGATTCAAGGTTCACAAACACCGGTACGTCCGCAGCCCGTATTGGTATTGCTGCTTATAGTGATCACACTGGTTAGTAGCTTACCGATAGTAGGCGTTGAAGTAACGTTGTGGGCTCAGCCTTCGTTGGTCGGTTTTTATTTGGGGTGGGATGTTCCCGGTCGGTTTTGACCGTACTTACTTGAAAAGACTGGCGGCGACCTTGTTGGTCCTTCCAGTGTGCTTTCCTTCAAACGCTAACCTTTCGAGCTATCACGGATCTTACTCTGGAAGAGAGTTTAGTTGTTTCCGTTGCGTTAGTGGGGGCAGGGTGGTTATCACGTCGATTTGATCGCCGGATGTTGCTGGCCGTCAAAGATTTTGAAGCTCCGGCTAAGTGGCAGTTGCCGATCACTGACTTTTTTGTTGCAACAACTCTAGTGGCATGTTTGGTAAAGGCTTGTACTCAAATGACCAGTCCACCCATAATGCTAATTAGCGTTCTGGGGACACTTCTAGTTGGTTGCAGTTGTTGCTGGGCTGCCTATCATTGGGCGTGGAATGATACTCAACCAGTTGGAATTCCACTTCTGGTGGTCGCGTTGCTAGCATTGATCGGTTTGGCGGTACTATTGTGGGTGTCGCCACTGACAGCCTTTGAACTAGCAACGTGGCTCTTGGTTGGCCCATTAAGCGTTCTAGCGGCGCAGTCATTTACAGTCTTAGCAGCTTTTTCCGTGGTCCGATGGCAGAACAGGGAAAAGCTAGCATCGCAACCTGCTGCTGTACCGAGTTGACCAGCACGTGTTGGCGGTCGGAGTTAAGCAGATTGTTGAAACACTCATCGGGCGATGAGATTGTATCCTGCGATAGTGTGAGACTGAGAGATGGCCACAACGGTTGATCTTCCAATGCAACCACTTATTTGATACGAACCGCTGTTGGATTTCTATGTTGCCGCGACTAACGGGCTCGTTGAGCAGGTTCTGCGCTAGAAATTCGAACTCGGATCATTCCAAAAAATTTGCCGACATGGATGTCGACACATGAAAAAAACTACGACTCGATTGGCCACCACGACTGCAGTCCTTGTGATGACGGCATTCGCAATTTTATTGGCTCAACACGATGCGAGAAACTCTTCGCAGTTTGAAGAAGGCAGCACTACGTCGAAGCGAATTGCTGCTGAGCCGCCTATGCCACTTGCGCTCGAGAACATGGTAGGTGGACCACAGGTTGTTCGTGGCAACAACGATGGAGCCATCGATGATCGGATGACCGGTTACGACAATCCGTTGCGTGAAGACCAGTTTGCTTCCGATGCAGCCAGCAGTTTGGCAAACCTCGGCAGCAATTTGCTTGGTGGAGATGTCGTTCCAGCCTCAGGTGAGGCTTACAATGAGCCGAACTATCAAACTGGCACTACGGGTACAATTGGACCGGCCCCGCAGCTACAGTCGTTGCCAGCAGCTTTACCAGACAGTTTTCCTCCACTGGGGAGCAGCGGCCTGAACGGGGCTCGAGGTTCGGCTGGCCAACCATCATCAACTTTGGGTTCAGCATCAACGTCAGGTTCATACAAGCTGCTCAAGCAGCTACGGCCAAACTAAGCGATGGTCCGTCATATGGTTCTGTTCCGAATCTTGCAGGTTCAGCCGGACAACTGCCCGCTGGTCCGTTCAGTGGGCGCAGCAGTTCCCAACACTGACAGACTTCCGGGTACGTCGTTAGGCACGAACACGGGATCTGGTCGGGGCCTTCCTCCGGCTAATACTGCCGCAGGATTGGGACAAAATGTGCCAAGTAATAACAGCGGTACAATCACAAATGCTGAGGTGCAGCGACTTGGTACGCCAACGGCCCCGCCACCGGTAAACTCTGCTGTTGCGCCGAATGTTATGAACAATCGAGCCGCAAGCAATTCGATGTCAGATACGCAACGCGGCGCTATGGTCCCAACTCAGTTTGCCGACACGAACGTTCCAGCTTTGAATGCAACCCTGCCAAACGGAATGCCTAGCCAGCTGACTTTGGTCGACCCAATCCAACGCTCCGGCAATTCGGCGACCAGTGGTGCTCCACAGCCAAACTCACCGGGTGCGATGCCAGCTTGGAATAACTCGACGAGCAACAATTCACTAAGCGGAAATTCATCGTCTGCTCCAACTGTTGAAAATACGAACAATGCATGGTCGAGCGGAACCTCTTTTCAGCGATGGTCAGCTTCCTTAACAACTCCCCGCCTGGAAACAGTTCTCTGCCCGGAAGCGGTTCTTTTCCTGGCAGCAGTGCTTTAAGCAACAACGGTTCTATGGGTGGAGGCATCATAAGTGGAGGCACTATGGCCCCGCTTCAATCTCCACCAACTGCGTCGTCGACAGGTGTCCCTCCAGCACCTGGTAACGGATCATCAAATTCAGGTCAGCAATTTGGAAATGGTGGATTCAATGCCAATCGCGACTTTAATAACAATTCCAATTCTAATTCGATGAATGCGACGCCAGCTAGAACCGGAACAAACGCAAGCTTCGGTGGTGGGTTGGGAGGTACGGATTCCAGCAGTACAGCAGGGATACTCGGACACCAGGTGCAGTCGTTGGTGCTCGATAACCAACAAGCTAGTAATCAACCTGGTAACCGTGTACTAGACGGCTCTCAAAATCAGCCCGGCGCAGATTCAAAAGCAGGCACCTGAAGAGATCACCGTTGGAAAAAGGCCTCTTTCGCAATCATTGTTCGTAACGCAGGCAACTCGACGGCCAACGACGTAACCGTGGTTGATCGAGTCCTCGAGGTGCTCGATTCGCGGAGGCTAGCCCAGGGGTGACTCCGACCGCTGATGGAGCAGCCAGGCGAAGTTGGGTGAAATGGGACCGGGCGACGAAAAGACGATTAACCTGCAAATCATTCCAGAAGTCGAAGGAGAGATTGGCAGTATAGCCTCCGTGCATATTGCAGCTCAAGCTTCCGCCAGATCGATGGCCACTTCTCCACAGATTGAATTGCGAGTTGACGGAGCAGCGCCTGTGATCATTGGTCAGGGCCAAGAGGTGAATGTAACTTTACGAAACACTGGAACGGGAGTAGCTCGAGGTATTCGGTTGGAAGCCGACATTCCGAATCAACTAAGGCACGAGAGCGGCGAAATGCAGCTCGAAGCTATGTTGGGCGATATTCGTCCGGGTGAATCGAAGCGATTGAGCTTGAATGTGGCTGCCATACAGCCTGGTCAATCGGTTTGTGCATTGCGAGCTGTCAACGAAGATGGTGTGCAAGCTCAGGGACAGTTCGCAGTTGATGTTCGAGCACCTCAACTTGTGGCAACAATTGCTGGCCCAGCTAAACGCTATCTTGAACGACAGGCTACCTATCAGATCGTAGTCAACAACAACGGAACTGCGATGGCTCGAAACCTGTACTTCGACGTTCATTTACCTGTTGGTTTAAAGTTTGTTTCAGCCGATATCGCTCAGGCGACCTATCATCCAGAATCCCATTCAGTGACACTTGGATTGGCTGAACTTAACGCAGGAGCGAACGCTGCATTCACTGTTACGGTTTTGCCAGTAGAATTGGGCCCGCAGAATATCCGCTTCAATGCAAGTGGCGATTTAGGAGTTTCGGCTGAGGCAAAAGGACAGATGGTCGTAGAAGGTTTGTCAGAGCTTGCCTTCACCATCGGTCAGGACAATGGAACAGTCGAGGTTGGTGCAACCACCACCTATGCAGTTCAAGTATCCAACGTAGGCAATCAGTCCGACAAGAACGTTCAGCTTCAGGTTCAACTGCCTGATGGAGCCAAACTGGTCAAAGTTGATGCTCCTGTTGACTATCGAGAGGAAGGTGGTCGATTGGTTTTTGCGGCGGTGGGCGAAATGCGTAGCCGCGACGTGAAAACGTTTCGATTCCAAGTACAACATCAACGGGCAGGCAATCAGGTTGTTCGAGCGCAGTTGACTAGTGCGAATTGGCCAGTAGCAGTTTTGAAAGAAGAAGGAACATTGGTGTACAACGATCAATGATCCATCGAAGGTTATTGATTCTGGATGGCAATGAACCAATCGAAACTTGCCATCAACGTATGCTGGACATGCTCATCGAAAATGTCGATGTGAATGGTCAACAAACATCGACCCTTGCTCGGAAGCTCTGTTAGCGATTCTTCAATTGATGTTTGTGGATTCAATTTCCCGATGATTCGTCCATTTGCAGGCTTACGGAATTTGGATTCGACTCGACGAACCACGGGGATGATTGTGCCTTCGCTCAATTGTTGCAGCGCCGGAAATTGACGGAGCGATCTTAGCAAGAATTCACCCGAGCAAGCCTCAGCCAGCGCGAGCTGAGCGGCTGCGTGCACTGTGCCAATATGGTTCAGGTAGTTTTCGCCAGAGGGAGCTCCAGTAACGCCCCTCCTCAGAGCTCTCTAATTCCGATGAAGCGATTGAAGGGCAAGTCGATCACTTTGGGAAACATGCTATGCACCGATTTACGAGCTTGCCAGCATCCGCTGAAGCTTGCTGATGAATTTTGTAGGGCTCGAGCGCACGATGGCTTAGAGCGCTCTTGACCGTACTGCCCAGCTCAGCAAACGTTTGGTGATACTCAGGGATTTCGAATAACGGGTCATAACCAAAACCGCCTGAACCATGATGATGATCCGATGATTTTACCCCAACACTGGCCTTCTGCTTCAATCAGAATTTCGCGCGGCTGGATTGGCTAGTGCGATGGTGCACACGTAAGAACGCGGATCGATCCTTGGGACTTCGTGCCTGAATCTCTGCAAGTAGCTTTTCGTTGTTGCGAGCGTCCGTGGCACCGGGATCAGAGTATCTGGCAGAGAGTAAACTCCGGGTTCACACCTAACCCCGGAACGCACAAATCCGCTGTCTTCGCCAATGGTCCATTGATTCAGATGCACGGCTTGCTGGCTAGCCTTAAGCCGCCGTATCAATGAGTGCATCGCGTTTCCTCAACTTCTATCGATTGAGGCAGTCAAACAGCGACATCAATTGCGAACCAAGTGGCTCTAGCAAAAGTCGAAGTTCGCCACACTTCTTTTTGTTATGAGTTCCCAACACTAAGGTTGAATCGTTGTTGTCGAACTCATTTACTTTAGCTTTAACAAAGTGATGTTACTTGAAAACAGAGCCTCCATACAACTTGGAGTTCTGCAGCATAGGAACTGCAATGGGCTTGCCTTCGATATCATGCGGAACCACTAGCCTTTGCCACCGTCCTTGGTACGAACCTCTTCAGTCTTAACCATCATCGTCTGCGTTTCGGCACCAGTGATTTTATCCTTAGCAGGAACAGTTAAGTATACACAAATCGGTCAAAATTCGGTAATTCGTGGATCGTATTGGAATTGCCCGTTTTGTTCTAATTTAAGGAGTCGAAGCTACCGACGGTTACGTAACTGCCAGATATCGTGGTAGTATTCGTAAGCTTCAACACCTTTTGCGCGAAAGAGCTTCTGTCATTTTGTGAGCCTTTGAAGCAGCCTTGTCGAAGGCATTCGTGGGTTCTTCGATCTTGGTTTTCGCCTTGTTTCAACATCGATGATTTCGGAGCGAAAGGAAGCAGCGCAACGGTAAAGCGACCCTTGCAGTTGAGAAGACTGTAACGAATCCACTCCTGGCGATTGAGTTGCTCGATGAAGGTGTCCACTGGGGGCGCCTGAAAAAAGTCATCTGGAAGCAATGGGTTTCGCGTAAGCATTAGCACACGAGCACTGTTGTGGTAGTTTGGCTTTGGGCTCGTATTTTTTGATCTGCTCCTTCAACTTTGCGATTTGCGGGTCTTCTTTACTTTGAAATTCGCCTACCAGAACGGCGAACGACTTGTTGGGACCAGCGTTGGCGTATTTAACTTCTAAGAGATTCTTTTGTTTGCCTCCTTGCATGGTGGTTCGCTCGCGTTCACCGCGACCTAGGACCTCTTCTGTCTCATTGTTTCTTTCCCAGATAAAGGTTGGTACTCGAAATTGGCTAGCAATTTCTTTGGCATAGATAACTGCCTGATCCTTGCCTTCATCGCCTGGAAAGGTCTGGGCCAAGATGAGCCACGGACCGTGTTTGTCCTGCAGCTTAAGAGGTTCGGCTGAATCTTTGGACTGAAACATCCGTTTTAGGGCTGTGGACTGAGCATAAGCAGGGGTGTGCAAAGCTGTCAAAATACCAAGTACCGCTAGTTTTTTTTGTAGTCGCGTAAGCATGGCTGAGCGTTCCTTTTTAGCGTACGAGCCCCAGTAGATCGCTTCGCGCGATGGGGTTGGCCATGTTGGGGCTCGAGGATTGGCCATATCGAAAAACTGCTCTTGTAACTAGCAACTTTGAGCTTGGTATCAATGTGAACTCCGTAGTGGGATTCGCCAAAATTCCCATTAGTGTTCTCGTGGCTGGCTGAGCTGATCCGCTTGGTTTCAACCGCTGTAAGCGACGGGACATCTTCGCATCAGTTGGCGAGATCCCGCTAAGATTATGAATCTCAGGAGGAATAAACGACTCAAAGATGTTACAGGTCTTCCGGCAATTCAGGCGAGAAGCCTGACTTACCATAGTGTCGATGGTAACTGTACTTATCTTTGCCAGTGCTGAAGACAACCCATAGGCAGATCCGACAGCAACTAGCACCGTGCTTGTTATAGGATCATGGTCAGGTCATTTCTTTCTCCTTGATTGATTTTGCGAACGATGGTTTCTAGCTTTGTCAAGCCTGTTTATCTAAGAGGCAACCAATTAGAGTATCAGGGCGCGAGATCTCCAGCCGCTTTTCCTTGACTTCCGGTTCGTGATGCGAATTTAGAGGCTGGGGTAAATTGAAGCACTGAACGACATGTTCTATACTTTGGGCTGGCCAATACTCTGGGGACGGAATTGGCCGGCATAATGGAAGACCCACCACCCCCATCCCAAACAATCTGAAATCAAACGCAGCTTAACTGCCAGAACTCGGTTGACCCACCACCACCATTTCTGTTCCTCCCAAGGATGTTGCCACGTAGGTTTTCCAAGAGCTTGGCTGCTTTTCAGCATTGTTGCTCTCTACCATACACAATCACTGCTCAGGCTGAAGATCGACAAGGTCGAGTTCAATCGCGACATCAGACCAATATTGTCGGATAAGTGTTTTGCCTGCCATGGAGCTGATGCCAAAGCGAGACGGGCCGATTTGCGACTGGACCTAACACCGTCAACAGAGCAGGGGAGCGGCAATGCGGCGATTATCCAGGAAGCCAAACGACTCGCTATTGATTCAGCGAATTGCGATTAATGACGCCGATCTGAAAATGCCTCCAGCAAACTCGCACAAGGAATTGAATCAGCGCGAGATCGAACTACTTAAGACATGGATCGCCTGGGGAGCCGCTTACCAACTGCACTGGGCGTTTGAACCAGTTCGTTTACCGGATGCTCCACGACAATCCAAATTCTCCAATGCAACTACTGTGCGAAACTCTATCGACCTGTTTATTCAGGATCGATTGTCGGAATTGAATTTGCCGCCATCGATCGAAGCGGATAAGCCAACCTTGCTGCGGCGCGTATCCATTGCCTTGACAGGGTTGCCGCCAACTTTGGAGGAGCAGAAGGCTTACTTTGATGACAGCAGTGCGGCACGGCTACGAAGCAATGGTCGACCGCTATCTCCAGTCTGATCGCTACGGTGAAGAGATGGCTAGACACTGGTTAGACGTTGCTCGATATGCTGACACGCACGGCATGCACTTGGACAACGAACGTCAAACCTGGGCCTATCGAGATTGGGTCGTTTCGTCATTTAATCAAAATCAATCGTTTGATCAATTTACCATCGAACAGTTGGCCGGCGACTTACTGCCGAATGCTACCTGAAACAGCTCGCTACGGGCTTTAGTCGTTGTAACGTTACAAGCAGCGAGGAGGTTCGATACCCGAAGAATTGCTCTATCGTTATGCCGTGGATCGCACCAGTACAACCATGAGTGCTTGGCTAGGACTGACCGGCGGTTGTGCGGTTTGCCACGATCACAAATTCGATCCAATCAGCCAACGCGAATTTTATTCGATGTACGCCTTCTTCAATTCAGCCGCAGATCCTGCGATGGATGGTAACGCTCTATTGACGCAGCCTGTTTTGAAGCTAGAAAGCGAACAGGATCGATCGAAGTTCAGATCTTGACGAGGAAGCAAATCGCCGTTCGACAGGTCGCCGTTAACCGCCAAGATAGAGTATGTCGATCCAGCTAGTCTGCAACCGCCGCCTGAGCCGGTCGCCACATTCAGTTCTTGGATGGACGATCAGTTTCCCAGCGACGGTAAGTTAACTCCACGCAGGTGTTCCCCTCAATTCGTGGATGGTACCAGGCGTTGCCAGCCGTCAGTGGCAACAAGATGGCAAGCAATGCCGAGGGTGGCTTGGCTCAGACGTTTGGGAGTCGGGAGCCCTCGCCTCTGTTGATCCTAGCCAAGCAAAAATCGTCGCCAGCCGCTTGGATCGATCCCAAGAACAAGCCTCGATCGGTAATGCTTCAGTTCAATCGCAACGGCTGGGGTCATCTGAGCTGTTTGGGGGAGATTATGGAGCGATCGATTGGGGGACAGCAGGCAACACACATCAACGCGTTCACATGGGCGAACTACCTGAGGCAGGCAATTGGATCACTTTGGAACTGCCTGTTGATACGGTTGGGTTGGCTACCGGAGACAAGCTAACAGGATTCGCTCTTACGCAGCATGGTGGAACCGTCTACTGGGACAAAGTTGGAATTGCCGGAGTTGTGGATCGCGCTGCAGATGGGCAATACTCGCTAGCCATTTGGACAAAGCAGTTGTTAGAGCAGGATACGACAAAGGCTCCCGAAGAGTTGCGTGCAACCGTCGAGCAACTCAAAAAACAATCAGCAACCGCCGAGCCAGCTACTACTGATGAATCAAGCTTGATCAGAACCTACTACCTCTCCAAAGTTTGTCTCGATACTACAGCCTCGTTTGCTGATTTGCATAAGCAACAAACTGCTATCGATAAGGAACGCAAAGCCATCGACGATGCGATACCAAGCACGTTTGTTTTCCGCGACCTACCACAAGCTCGAGAGAGTTTCGTGATGATGCGCGGTGCATACAATCGACCTGGCGATAAGGTCAAGCCGGGCGTTTTGGAAGTACTACCGCCTTTACGCTTGGATGCCCCCGCAGCCATTCCAACGAGATTGGATTTAGCCAAGTGGCTTGTTTCGCCTGAGCAACCGTTGACTGCTCGCGTTATCGTCAATCGATTCTGGCAACAGTTCTTCGGGACCGGATTGGTCAAGACGAGCTACGACTTTGGTTCGCAGGGCGAACTGCCCAGTCATCCTGAATTGTTGGACTGGTTAGCCAGTACCTATCAGCAAAGTGGTTGGAATACGAAAGAATTGGTCCGAGTCTTACTACGCAGCCATACATTCCGACAAGTCTCCTACGTGACTGTTCAACATTTAACGGCTGATCCTGAAAATCGTTACTATGCCCGTGGGCCAAGATTTCGATTGGACGCCGAGCCGATTCGCGACAACGCTCTGTTTGTTTCCGGACTGCTAGATTTGACCATGGGAGGACCAGGAGTCAAACCTTACCAGCCGCCCAACATTTGGGAGCCGGTTGGCTTTGCGGGGTCAAATACGCGCTTCTACAAACAAGACAAAGGTCAAGCCTTGTATCGTCGCAGTTTGTACACTTTCTACAAACGGACAGCTCCACCGCCATTCATGGTCAATTTTGATGCTCCGAATCGGGAGCAACTGTGCGCGAAACGGGAACGCAGCAACACTCCATTGCAAGCCCTACAACTGATGAATGACGTGCAGTACGTCGAAGCGGCTCGCAACTTTGCGAATCGATTGGTTCAAGAGAAACAAAGTTTTGCGGATCAGATCGATCTTGCATATCGATTGCTACTCAGTCGACCAGCGCGCGAAAATGAAATCGCAGTCTTGCAAGCTCAGTTTCAGTACCAAGTAGATCGTTTCAATTCGAATCCCGAGGCCGCCAAGCAACTTCTAGCAGTTGGCGAATCCAAGCTTCGTGAATCAAAGGATCTTACAAACCTGGCGAGTCTAACGCTGGTATGCAATACGCTACTGAACTTAGACGAAGTCGTCACGAGGAACTGAGTGGAATAGTGTTATGACAAACTGGAACGACTTTCAACTTCAATTAACTCGACGTCAGTTCTTTGCGGACCAAGGTGTGCGCTTGGGCGGATTGGCGCTAGCTTCATTGGGCTTCTGTGGAGTTGCTAAAGGCGGTGATAGTAGCGGCAACGATTCGTCTGGCAAGAAAGTGGTGTCGGGTGGTCCCGTTCATCCTGCGCTGCCGGGGTTGCCTCACTTTGCACCCTCGGCGAAGGCGATCATTTATCTACACATGAACGGCGGCCCTAGTCAGTTGGATACTTGGGACTACAAACCGGGGCTCCACCAATTCTTCGACAAAGATCTGCCACCGTCGGTACGTGGCGAACAGCGATTGTCGACGATGACCAGTGGACAATCTCGCTTCCCTGTTGCTCCCAGCAAATTCCGTTTTCGCCAAATGGGACAGTCGGGAATTTGGGCCAATGTAGATTTGATGCCGCATACGGCTAAGATTGTCGACGAAATGACTCTAATCAAGACCGTTTCTACAGGGGCCATCAATCACGATCCAGCTTGTACCTTCGTGATGACAGGTTCGGAGGTTCCGGGCAAGGCTAGTATCGGTTCCTGGCTTTCCTATGGACTAGGGAGTGAGAACGACGACCTGCCAGCCTTCGTAGTTTTCACGCCTCAGTTTCCAGCCGATAGCAACGGACAAGCGCTCTACAATCGCATGTGGGGCAGCGGTTTTTTACCAACTCGGTTTAACGGAGTGGCCTTGCGCGGTTCTGGCGATCCAGTACTCTACCTTCAAAACCCTAGTGGAGTGGCTCGAGAAGATCGTCGAGCGATGTTGGACGCGTTGAATCAATTGAACTCGCAGAACTTTCAGCAGTTCGGTGATCCGGAAACGCAGACTCGGATTGCTCAGTATGAGATGGCCTTTCGCATGCAGAGCAGTGTGCCGGAGTTGATCGATATTAGCAGTGAATCACAATCGACATTGGCCATGTACGGCAAAGATGTCAACAAACCTGGAACCTTTGCCCATAGTGCTCTACTGGCAAGGAGATTGGTAGAACGCGGCGTACGCGTGGTGCAGATTTGCCATCGAGGTTGGGATCAACACGGATCGTTGCCCTATCAATTGGGCAATCAGTGTCGGGATACCGATCAAGGTACTGCCGCGCTGATCACCGATTTGAAACAACGAGGCCTGTTGGATGAGACGCTGGTTGTGTGGGGTGGCGAGTTTGGTCGGACTGTTTACTCCCAAGGCACGCTAACCAAAGACGACTATGGCCGCGATCATCATCCTAGAAACTTTTGCATGTGGTTGGCTGGTGGTGGAATTCGAGCTGGTTATGTGCACGGCGAGACAGATGACTTCAGCTACAACGTGGTCGACAAACCTGTTCACATTAACGATTTAAACGCAACCATCCTGCATTGCATGGGAGTGGACCACAATCGCCTTTCGTTTAAGTTCCAGGGACTCGACCAACGACTAACGGGAGTTGAATCGCCCAAGATCATTCCCGATTTATTGCAACGAAGAGTTGATGTTTGATGAGATCGTTTAGCCGTCAGCCGCAGGCATACGCGACCGCCCCCGCATTCAGCTCGGCAGTTCAATTGCTTGCTACGCGGTAAAGAACGATCAACCGATTCTTGTATAGGTGTGGTTGGCAAGTCGAACTCATCCTCTCGCGCTTCAACTGGCCCCAAGCGTTGTGCACGGCCAAGCTCGAAAGCCAACTCGCGTAGTTCGTCAACCGCCTTCAGTCGAGCTTCTATCGCCGAAGGAGACACTGCTTGTGCCTTTTGATGTTGCACACTTTTTGGGATTTCGGGCCGTTGGCACTTTCTTCTTCTCGCGAACTACTTACCCAGCCCTACAAGGCTGGGCTAAGTAAACGGATAGGGCTACGCCCTTAAAACCAAATAGTGCGACATCAAAACTTATGCCTCGGGATTTTGCTTTCGTAGTATCCATTGTTCTATGCTTCCTCTAGTGATCTTTCGACAATAGCCAATCCCACTACATATTCATGAACTTAGTCCGATCGGCTGTGGAAAATTTTTCGATCGAGTAGCGAAGCATGGTTCGAGGCATCGTAGCAGCATGCTTCGTTAAAAACGCTCGCAGGATGCTCTCGTCCTGTTCGCCGACCTCACGCAGCATCCAGCCCACCGCCTTATGAATCAGATCGTGAGGATGGTCGAGCAGCTTTTCTGCGATGATCAAGATCGAATCGAACTGGCCGGCTTTGATGAGCGACTGATTAGCGACAACTGCTATCCGTTGACTCCACATGTTCTTGGACTTGGCGAGCTTCAGCAACAGCGACCGGTCTTTCTCGCCGAGCAAATACTGGCCGATAATCTGAGGTGCACACGAATCGACTAGGTCCCAATTGTTGACGCCTGACGAGTTGTCCAAGAGGAACTCACACAACTGTTTCCGTAGCTCTTGAGTGCGAGCCTTCTTGAACTGACCTACCAAAATGAAGATAGCCGTCAGTCGGTATTCGTGGATTGGATCGTATAGCAACTCCTTTATCTGGCCAAGTTCCAATTCGCGGAACTGCTTGGCGATAGTTCGCTGATCCGGCACCGAGACGCCGATGAACTGGTCACCCTCGGCATATTCGCCAGGTCCAGACTTGAAGAATCGCTGAGAGCTTTGGGCTCGTTCGGGACTGGCAATCTCTCGTAGTGCCTGACGAACTGCTTTAGCTGATGGCGTCGCGGCTGGATTCACTCTAAATCTTCCTGGACTTGAAGGAGTACTACAGTAAGAACAATAAATGTTACCGTCCAAGTTGGGAGTGCGTTATGCTAGATCGAAGACATTTTTTGGGCTTGGCGGCAGCGGGTGTTCTAAGCAGCACAGGTTTGGACAAGTCGACTCTAGCTGGCAGCGATTGGTCTGGCTGGCGAGGACCGAATCGGGACGGATTACTTCCAGGTGCAAAATGGCCTTCCAAATTGGACGATCTGCACCTGAAGCTTCTATGGCAGCAGCCTTTGGATGTGGGCTACTCCGGCCCGATCGTGGCTGGTAACCGCGTCTTTGTAACTCAAACGCAATCCGCCAAAGAAGAAGTGGTTTCGGCTTTAGACCTTACCTCGGGGACAAGCCTTTGGTCCGTTCGCTGGCCAGGGGCGATGCAAGTGCCTTTTTTTGCCAAGTCGAACGGCGACTGGATTCGATCAACTCCAGCCACCGATGGTAAGTCTCTTTTCGTTGGTGGCATGCGTGATATTCTAGTCGCTATCGACACCAAGGATGGAGCCGAGCAGTGGCGCATCGATTTTCCAAAACAGTTTGGTACGGAGTTGCCCACGTTTGGTTTTGTCTGTTCGCCGCTGATCTACCGCGACCAATTGTTCGTTCAGGCTGGCGGCGGACTTGTTTGCGTTGACTGCACGTCGGGCAAAGTGGTTTGGAAGTCGCTCGACGACGGCGGCGGAATGAATGGAAGCGCGTTTTCGTCGCCAACTGTCGCTACCATCCATGGCCGAGAGCAATTGCTGGTTCAAACTCGAACAAAACTGACCGGCGTGGACATTGAGTCTGGAAAGTTGATTTGGGAGAAGGAGATTCCAGCTTTCCGAGGCATGAACATTCTCACTCCAATCGTTTGGGATAACTGTGTGTTCACCAGCAGCTATGGCGGTAAGAGTCTGTTGCTTACCCTAGATCAATCCACGACACCATGGACTGTGGGACTCAAGTGGGAGAATAAGAAGGAAGGCTATATGTCCTCGCCAATCATTATCGACAACCACATCTACTTGCACCTGCGCAACAAGCGTTTTACCTGCATGGATTTGGCGACGGGTAATGAGCGATGGACCAGTCAACCGTATGGCCAATATTGGAGCATGGTTTCCAACGGCGAGAAGATCCTTGCACTAGATCAACTCGGAGAATTGCTGTTGATCGAGCACAACACGGAGAAGTTTACGGTTTTGGATCAGCGCGAGGTTACGAAAGAGGAGAGTTGGGCGCATTTGGCTGTAGCCGACGATCTTGTATTCGTCAGACATCTCAAGGGCATTCAGTGCTACCGCTGGTCGGTTGTTTAGCCGTCAGCCGCAGGCGTACGCTACTGTATTCGTGCGACTGTTGCGAGCGTTGCCGGTCTGTTACTGCAATCCCCAAGACGTTTAATTCGTGCCGAGAATCAAGAGTGAACATGGCGTAGCGTACGCCTGCGGCTGACGGCTAAACACCGCCGATCTGTTTGGCTTGCTCGGCTGCGCTGCCGATGTAAGCCGAAGGTGTGAGTTGAAGCAACTGTTGCTTAGCCTGTTCGGGAATATCCAAAGCCGAAATGAACTCGCGCAATCGAGCCTCGGTAATACCCTGGCCGCGAGTGAGCTCCTTGAGCTTCTCATACGGCTCGGGAATGTTGTAGCGTCGCATCACTGTCTGCACCGGTTCGGCCAATACCTCCCAGGCTTGCGTTAGATCTTGTTCTAGTCGCTGTTGATTCAGCTCTAGTTTTCCCAGCCCGCGAAGCAAAGATTCGAATGCGATCATGGAATAGCCGAAACCAACACCCATATTTCGCAGAACTGTAGAATCTGTTAGATCGCGTTGCCAGCGTGAGATCGGTAGCTTTTGAGCCATGTGAGTTAGCACAGCGTTGGCAAGTCCCAGGTTGCCTTCTGCGTTCTCGAAGTCGATTGGGTTTACCTTGTGAGGCATTGTCGATGATCCGACCTCCCCGGCAACGGTCTTCTGTTTGAAATATCCCAAGCAGATATAGCCCCAAACATCGCGAGCAAAATCGATCAGGATGGTATTCAACCGAACAAGTGCGTCAAACAGTTCTGCCATGTAGTCATGTGGTTCGATTTGCGTCGTGTACGGATTCCATTGGAGTCCCAACGACTGAACAAACTGCTTGGCGTTAGCTTGCCAATCAACGTTGGGATAAGCGGAAAGGTGCGCGTTGTAGTTGCCTACAGCTCCGTTGAACTTTGCCAATATGGGAACGTTGCCAATCTGTTGTGCTTGTCGCTTCAAACGATAGACAACATTGGCCAATTCTTTTCCGACCGTTGTGGGCGATGCGGTTTGGCCGTGCGTTCGCGACATCATCGGCACATCAGCCATTTGTACAGCCATGGTTGTTAGTTTATCGACGATCTGTTCAATCACGGGAATCAGCAGTTGATCTCGACAATCCTTCAGCATTAACGCGTGGGAAGTGTTGTTAATGTCTTCCGATGTGCAGCCAAAGTGTACGAACTCGCTGGCCGCGTTCAACTGAGCGTTGTCGACGATGCGCTGCTTGATGAAATACTCAACCGCTTTAACGTCATGATTCGTGGTTCGCTCGATGGCTTTGACCTGCTGAGCGTCGCTTTCTGAAAATCGCTCGACCATGGTACCCAAGAGATCATTCGCGGTTTGGTCAAAGGTTGGCACCTCTTCGATCTGAGGGTGGTTCGCCATGCATTGCAACCAGCGCACTTCAACCAGAACTCTGTAGCGAATTAGTCCGAACTCGCTAAAGTACTTTCGCAGCGATTGTGTCTTTGAGGCATAGCGGCCATCGATGGGAGAGACCGCGGTGAGTGGCGAAAGATCCATGTTGATGATTTGATTAACTAGGTAAGTGCAAGGAACAGTAGGGTAGCGGCTACATATTGGTCAGATCATCTTCGCCGGGAGCTCCAAGCAGCTCGTCGAGAACGGCTGAAAATGCGGCACGATGATCAAGCGTGTGAGCGTATATTCGAGCGATCGTGTGGCTAATCGGCAACTGCCTGTAAAGTCCATGAGTTGTCAATGGCCGAATTGCACCGGACGAGGTGTCTAGACAAAAGTTCATTCCGGCAGTGGCCCCTTGAGTGTGCGGGCGGTGGATGTGTCTGGCTAAATCGACTTGGAACGGTTCATTGCGAAGTTCGCGAGGCAGGCGTTGCTTGACGCTGGCGGCGAATACTTCGGGGCTAGAAAAGATCGAGCTGTTTTCGCTTTGAAGTTCTGAAAAACTGATGTTCCGCTGTGCAATCATCCTCCAAGGAGTCTGCCTGCGAAGCCAGCTCTGCCAACGCTTTCCAAGCTCGGCTAGGGCTGGATCTTGGCTGCGGTACCAACGACGAACATCCGTTAGCAGGGTGAATTCGGTGAACTGCAGATACTCATCCAATTGGTCGCGAGGATCACCTGGAAAGATGTAGGCAAAGCTGTCATGGAACAGCTCGGCAAGCTGCAGGTCGATTGCCCGGACTGTTCTGTGGAAATAGACGTTTCGGAAAAGTTCAGCCTTCATCGAAAGGAAATGGACCAGAGCAGGCATGCCGCGATCTGCGATGGTAAGCCCTTCATTGCGAAATTCGCTGTAGTGCAAAATTCGCTCAAGATCAAATGAGCGCGGATTGAGCCCCGTCATGTAGGCATCGCGCAGAACGAAGTCCATATTGTCGATCGTGTAAATTCCACAAAACAGACTTCGAAGCAGATGCAGCCAACGCGGTTGATCCTGTCCATCGCTGGCCTTGGGACGCTGTATCAACCATGCTATTTGATCAGCTTGCAGGCTGTAACCCTCTGGGAACAATCCCGATGGGCTCGACCTGATCGAACCAAGGAGATCGGCTAGTTGGCTTTGGATGATGATCGCGCCCAAGCTCTCGTGTGTCAGCTTGAATCGGCTCAGGTAGTGAGCATCGAAGAAATGGCCAAATGGGCCGTGGCCAACATCATGCAGTAAGCCCGCCATCCTCAGAATTGACTCGACGATCGGCTGAGGAGGAGTTTCGGGATCTACTATCTTGAGTGACTCGTACAGTCGCTGGGTCGCACGTGAGCCCAGGTGCATGACTCCCAGGATATGTTGAAATCGCGAGTGTTCCGCAGAAGGGAAAACCCGTTTGCCGCGGTCTGCAATTGACGGATTTGTCGCATCCGTCCTACCCAAGAGCTATCAATTATCGATCTTTCGCAAACTTCGTGTTCGAGTCGGCGGCTGGAGCGACCGAAACGGATATAGCCGTGAACTGGATCGTGCGTCAGATTTTGCGAAAGCTGATTCATGAACAAAGTTTACGGAGGTACTCGTTGGCCGTCTATCGGAGGCGAGTTCTAGGCGATGACCCTCAGGCGGAGGGTTTTTGTCGCCCCAGAACCTCCATCTTAACGATTTAGGGGGGTATCTGGCTTTGTACTGGCAAGTTCAATCCGGTAAGATATGCCGACTTGTCTTGCAACCAATGGACTGCAGTTGACCTTACGGATTACACGGAAGTGATGGAACGAGGAGATCCACGCGCAATGGTTCGCTTATTTTCCGCTCTCTTGATAGCGTTTTTTGTCGCCGGGCCGATCGCTCAGGCTCATCAATCCTCGTACTACAAATTGCTGCCAGAATCGGTTCAAGCTGTTGTTTGGGTGCGCAATGCAGAGGATTTAGGTAATCGATGGAATCGGACTTTGCTTCACGAGTTGGCCAATGACCAAGAGATGAGCAAGTTCTTTTCTGAGCAGCACGATTCCATTCAAAAGAAGCTGATGGATGCTGGCTGGCGACTGGGGGTAAAGCCTCAGGATTTGGCTCAGTATCTGAAAAATGAAATTGCTGTAGCTTGGCTCGAAAAGCCCGAAGCAAGAAAACCGTACGCTTTGGTCCTAATTGCCGACATCGAAAACGATAAGGCAACAACCGACCGAATGCTGAGCCAAATCGATACGGAACTTGGTAAAAACAAGATTGTTAAGAAGCAACTCAACCACCTGAATCAGCAGATAACACAGTACATTCTTCCCAAGCGACCCGGCCAACTGCTTGAAGAGACCTCGTATCTTGCAGCTTTTTCAGGCAAGTTGCTTGTAACTGACGACCTCAACCTGATGCACGATCTGATTGCGAAGGTATCGGGGCAAACGGTCACCGGAAAGACCTTGGCCGAGGATGCTGATTTCATTGCGTCTCGAACCCAACTGAAGGTATCTGATTCGGCCAACATCGAGTACTTTGTTCGCCCTTTAGGTATCGCCAAAGTAATTCGAGACATCGGTGGCAAGAAGACTCGAAACGGCGTCGACATGCTGGTTGCTCTGAAGAACCAGGGGTTCTCGGCAGTCAAGTGTGTGGCTGGCGAAGTCTGGTTTGCCGAAGGTGATGCGGACATTAGCCATCGCGGTTTTGTCTTGGCTGATTTTCCACTCCCAGGAGCTGCGGGAATTCTTGATTTCCCTAATGAGGCTTTGATAGCTGAGCCTAACTTTGTGAGCTCAGCAGCAGCCAGTTACCTTGCCCTGAAGTGGAACGCTCAAGAGTCCTTTTTCAAAGTTGGCCCGCTGGTAGATGAATTGGCTGGAGCTGAAAACACTTTCCAGGCCGTCATTGATGGAATTCGCAAGGATATCAATGGTCCGCAGGTTGACATTAAGGCAGACGTATTACCTTTGCTAACCAACGATGTGGTCGCAGTTACGGACAATGAAAAAGGTGATGTACAACTGAACTCGCGTCGGAATCTAATTGCGATTCGAGTTAAGGATAGTGCCAAAGCCATCAAGTTGGTCGATCGCGTGATGAAGAAAGAGAATCAAGCCAAACTCGAGAAGTATGGTGACATCGATATTTGGGAATTCTCCAATGAAGCGATGGAAGGCAGCGACGAATTCAAGGAATTCATCGATAGCGATGAAGAGCAACCTCAAGAGGAAGCTTGGCTGAACCAATGGGCCATTTGCGTCAATGAAGACTGGTTGTTGTTCTCATCACACGCTCAGATGCTGCGTGAAGCGATTGACCAAAGCAAGTCGACTCAGAATCGACTGGGTGCTGAAATCGATTACAGCCGAGTGAAGCAGGCCATTCTCCAGCTTTCCGGTGAAGATCCATGTGCCTGGAAGATCACCCGAAATCAACTGGCCTTCAAAGTCCAATATGAACTTTTCCGTCAAGGTAAGCTGCAGGATTCCGAAAGCATGATGGCGACAATTTTGGAAAAGATCACTGACAAGAACGAGCTTCACAAGGCTCCATCGATCAACGGCCATAACCTGCCTGAGTACGATGCGGTTGCCAAGTTCCTTCGACCAAGTGGTTTCAAAGCAGTTGCAACACCTAAGGGCTGGGCTTTCGGTGGCTTGTTGGTTGGCAAAGAGACTTCGGTTTCTGGGACCTACAAAGTCGACACCGCCAGATTCGGTGTGTCCGCCACAGAAGCACGTTAAAACTGATCAAGTTTTAGGACGAGCTTCGGTGTAAAACACTTGCAAGGGCTACTGATGAAGTAGCCCTTGTTCTTTTCTTGTGTGGTCCATCAAAACGTTTAACCAACAAGCGTAAACAACGAGGTACCCAGATGAACTCACGAGCTGATGTTGAGCGAGTATTCCAGCACATGCGAGAAACCGCCATGCTAGAAGCTACTCAGGCTTTGCTGGAATGGGACGAGCGAACTGGATTGCCCGAAGAGGCTGGCGCTTATCGGGCCGAACAAGTGACGCAACTTAGCGGCATGATTCATGAACGCAAGATTGATCACGAGTACTCGCAGCGATTGACCTCTCTTTTTGAGAAACTGGATACGCTGGGGTTGAGCTTTGCCGAATCGAGTTCAGTTCGACTGCTGTATCGCGATTACCAGCGGAACAAACGATTGCCAACGTCGCTCGTTCAAGCGATTGCGAAAGCTTGCGTGTTGGGCCAGCAGTCCTGGGAGAAGGCTCGACAGGCTGATGATTGGAAAACCTTCAAGCCGAACTTGGAAGAGATCATTAAGCTGAAGCGCGAGGAAGCTCAGTTGTTAGCTGATGGCGACAATCTTTACGATGCTTTGCTCGATCAGTACGAAATGGGAACTAGGTCTGAAGCTGCAAGTGCAACCTCAACAGACTCAGCGAACGGCGGGGCGCCAAAGGGCGTGGCGACAAAAGCCGGGGCAGGGCAGGGGACCGACTCGAACATGACCGATGTTTTTGCCAAGCTGCGAGATGGCTTGCGCGAATTGATTCAAAAGCTTGGTGATTCCAAGAATCCGCCGACCGGAACATGTTGGCAGAATCCAGTTGAAGTGGAACGCCAGAGAACCATCAATCGCTGGGCCGCTGAGAGTATTGGCTACAGTTTCCAACGAGGCCGATTGGATGAAACAAGCCATCCGTTTTGTACGACGCTGGGCCCTAATGACTGTCGAATTCTGACTCGCTACGACCGCAAGTACTTTCCAACTGCCTTTTACGGAACTTTGCACGAAGCTGGGCATGGCATGTACGAACAAGGCTTGCCAACCGACTGGTACGGTCTACCCGCAGGCAGGTACGCGGGGTTAGGTGTACACGAGTCTCAGTCGCGTTTGTGGGAAAATATGGTTGGTCGCAGCGAAGCATTCTGGACCTGGGCTGCACCGAAGATTGCCGATCAAGCCGGTGGAAGTTGGGCCGATTTAAAACCTCGCGAGCTTTACCGCGATGCAAACTTGGTCAGCCCTTCGCTGATTAGAGTCGAAGCCGACGAAGCGACCTACAACCTGCATATTCTGATTCGATTTGAATTGGAGCAGCGCCTGATTAAGCAAGAGTTGACCGTAGCCGACGCACCAGATGCATGGAACGAACGCTACAAGCATTATCTCGGAATTACACCTCCAAGTCATCGCGATGGGATCCTACAAGATGTGCACTGGAGCGCTGGCTTGGTGGGTTACTTCCCGACCTATACTTTGGGGAACCTGTATGCGGCTCAACTGATGCAAGCGGCCAAGCGAGACTTGGGCGACTTGAATGTGATGTTCAGTAAAGGAGATTTCAAGCCCCTGCTTGCGTGGCTGCGTCATCAAGTTCACTCACACGGAGCTTGTCACAAACCGTCGGAGTTGATTCGAAACGCTTGTGGTCGACCGCTTGATCATCAACCGCTGCTCGACTATCTGCGAGCCAAGTTGTTTGACGTTTACGAGCTATAGTTCCCGACAGCGAGTTTTGCGAGAACCGCAAGCTGAGTAGTACAGCTTAGAGAATTCATCTACGCAGTTGAAAGTAAATTCCAAATGTCCAAATCGCTAATTATTGCTGGAGTACTGGGAGTGGTCGGAGTCGTAATCGGCTCGTATGCGGCTCATGGCCTAGAGGTTTTTTTACAGAAGCAAGATCTGCTGGCTGATGTAATTGCCAAACGAATGAGCCAATGTGATGTTGCGGTTCGTTACCACATGATGCACACGCTGGCAATCTTAGCGATCGGATTGAGCGGTTTGCGAAGCCGAATGGTCTCCAGTGCCGTAACATTTTGGCTGCTGGGAATCGCTCTGTTCAGTGGTGGACTATACAGCATGGTGTTCTTGGGCAAAACGGGTCACTGGGCCATCGTTCCTAGCGGCGGGTTATGCTTCATCATCGGCTGGGCCTTGTTGATTGGCATTGGATTGGTCGCGAAGTCGAAAGATTCGAAAGCAGACGCAGGGTTGTAAGCGAAGTGGCTAGAATTCTCAATTGGAAATCGCTAACTTCGCCAACCATAGCGATTCTACGATTGGAAGAACGCTCATGAATGGCCAAGTTCGAGCCTACGTGTTGGCGGGTGGTGAGAGCCGAAGGTTTCCCGGCGATAAGGCTCGGGCAGTGGTTGAGGGCCAGCCGCAGATCCTTAGATTGAACCGACAACTGATGGAAGCAGGTCACCAGGTTCACTTCGTTGCAGACCGCACGGATCGATACGCTGATCTTGGTTTGGAGTGCATCGTAGATCAACATCCTGGCAGTGGACCACTGGGAGGTCTGATCACTGCACTAAGTCATCATCAAGTTAGCGTTGGGGACGGGTGGATACTGCTAGTAGGCTGTGATCAACTTGTTTGGCGGTCAGCCTGGAGTTACTGTGAAGATGAGCTTGATCGTATGGCCAATTCTGTCAGCAGCTTAGTGTGGAAGGCAGAGCTGTTCAGTCCCGTTCCTGGGTACTTTCACACGTCCGCATTGGCTTCGCTAAGGATTCTATGGGATTCAGGGGCCAGAGCTTTAAGGTCGTTGCAAGATCATGCCGACCTTCAACCGGGCTCGCTTCGAACTCAACCAATGCACCCAAGCTGTTACTCGTTCAACACACCCGAACAGCTCCACCATTTTTTGCAGAATCAGTTGTACGTTTAGCCGTCAGCCGAAGGCGTACGCTACTCAAAGAACGCACTTAACGCATTGCGATGAATTTCTAACGTAAAGTCGCATTGGCATATCGCGTTAGAAGGTTGAGAAGAGCACGGGATCGTGATGCAATCGCAAGGTGGGTATCAATCGGGTTCAAGCGATCAGCGTACGCCCACGGCTGAAGGCTAAACAAGTTGACGGCCAAACAAGGTAGCGGCTAAGCAAACCTAATTGGCAGCCCAGATATCGCGAATTGCCTCAAGTGGAACTGCTAAGCGGACAACGATGTTAGACATGTCCAAGTAAGCTGGCTGGTCCTGTGCTTTGGGGGTCTTCTTCAGTATCGGCCAGCGGTTCACTGGCGATGGAAGGCCCGTCGCCAATCGAGATGTAGCAGACTAGGCCGATCAACTGAAGTTCTTGATTAAAGATGCCGCAACCGCTACCGCCTGGAGCAAATGGTGCCGAGATCTCCATCCAACTATCCTTGGCAATTTTCGGATATCGCTTCACATAGCCCCGATCGTAGGTGTAGAAGCGATCTTGAGTGATGAATCATCACGATCTCGCCGCCCATCGGAGATGTAGTTTTAGCAACACTCGCATACGGAAAGTTGTTACCATCTAACTTCAGCAGAGCCACATCGCGATCAGGGTTGGCCGCCAAGATTTTCTTGACTCGCATTGAGCGACCATCAGAAAGTAAGCGCTACCAAGCCATCATTAATCGATTCGGCCACGTGCCAATTGGTCAGTAACAGGCCATCGGGACTTACAATAATGCCGCCAGCCGTAAAGAAATCCTCGTCACCTTTGCCTCCACCCAAAACTACCGTGGCACGGATAACGCCCTCCAGGCTCAACTCCGATTCTGCTGGATATGGACCAATGAAGCGTCGAGGAATTTTCTCAAGGTCAACTTTCGTCGTTAGTGCATTTTGCGTTGCCTCCATCGTTCTGTGATAGACCGCGCTATAGACAAGTGCATCATCGATGGGCTGGTCGACTTTTTTGAACAGCTTGTAGCCGATGCCTGGATCGTCTGCGATATCAACGGCTGGATAAAGCTGCTCGACAAACTTTTCGATTATCTGATTGCGTGGTTCAAATTCAATTTCCGTTAACTTGCCGTCGCTATCGCCGTCCAATTCCTTGAAGATTTTGGAGTAGGGAAGTTGCATCCCTTTCAACCGAGGTTTTAAGTACTTGCGTAATTCGGATCGGCTAATGAAGCCATCGCTGTCAGAGTCGGCGTATTTGAATCCGATGGGCAGCTTTTCATCGACCATCAGCATTCGTTTGGTGGCTACTGGCTGCAAGCTAAGTTTATTGTTGGCTTGGACTGGGTTAGCGTTGACCGGGCTGGATTGGACCGTGGCGGATGCTTCTGTATCGTCAGCCGTGCAACTAAGGCAACTGAACGCGACAGCAACAAAAACAAGAGTTGCATCAGTCAATAAACGATGAATAACCACGGTGGCAACAGGGCTCCAGAGAGTATGCGGGCTTCATGCAATATGGTTATCGAATCTAATCCCAAGCAAGTTTGAACGCTACCCTAGAGCTGTCAGGATTTGGGATGAAGCTTAGAAATTGGCTTGAGATTGAAAACAAAAAACCGCGTCAGCAAGAACTGACGCGGTTTTCGTTTGATAGCCATTAAGACGATTGACTATTTGAAAGGATCGTCGCCTGCAGGTTCAGTTGTCGGAGGTGTCGCAGGGGCTCCGAACGGATCATCACCGGCTGGCTTTGCATTTCCGCCGAATGGATCTGCGGTGTCCATCTTCTTCTCGTCGCCGAACGGATCGGTGGTAGCATCGTTGGATTCTGGCTTCACAGGAACCGCTTCGACTTCACCCGAACGTGTGCCTTCGCCAGCAAATGGGTCTGCAGCGCCTTGAGCAGGTGGCAATGCAACTGGTGGAGCAGACTGTTGCTGTAGTGCTCGAACTTGAGCTGCTTGAATTCTGGCGACGCGGCGAGCCTTTTTCGATTTTGGCACGAACTTGTCCCTGAACGCGAGCCAGAGAGTAGCTGATCATGGGGCCAGAACGACCAGCAGATTCCAGTTTAGCACCTTCTTCAAAGTCAGCTTCGCCTCCACTGCCCATCATCTCTTTAGTTAGACCACGGAAGTAATAGGCTCGAGGATCTTGCGAACCACCTGCGATGGCTTCAGTCAGAAGCTGGTCAGCGCCAGCGTAGTCATGTGCGAAATAGCGATGAACTCCTTCGCCGTACAGCTCACTGGACGCCGACTGAGCCGATGCCCATGAACCACCTGTCACCAGAACGGCAAACGCCAATAACAAGTTGCGGGTCATTCCCCCATTCTCCTCTCAATTCAAAATTTCTAAAAAACAATGTTGTTGATCGCAATAACTAGTTGGTTGTGAACAACTTTTCTTTGCGACTTTGAATTTCCTTGTAAATCCTACTCAGCTCACTTCTCGTCTTTTCGTATTCGGCTGTTTCTTCAGCCAATGCAACCTTCAGCACGTCAATTTCCTTACCGTAATTGCTAATGTCTGAGTCTAACAACTGCTTCTCTTTTTGACATTGGGCTACCATGTTTTGGCCATCCTGAGTACTGGCAACAAGAAGGGTGGTTTGGTACTGGTAGTACTTGGTCTGCTCAGCTAGCTCAAATGTGCGAGCAGCATGGCGAGTGAACAGTTCTTCGTAATCATTCAGAGGACGGACAAAAACCGGCCTAACTTTCTCAGCAACGCCTTCGGTTGCCATTCGTTTGGCCTCTTCATCAATTACCAAGATGCGGTTATCGCGTGTTGTCGAGTCGTTCAAGTTAACTTCTTCGCCACGCTTTAGTCGCACGTCTACTGCTCGACCGCTCTGATCAAAATATCCGCTAAGTGTCGCGTCGGCGTTTTGGTCGCTATCGACGTCTCGCTTGATATCTTTGGTTAACTTCATGATGGCCCACCAAGATTCCTTTGGGTCTACATCGCGGCCTGTTTTCCATCGCGAAGGTAACTTTCCCTAACTTCATTAGAGCTCCCGCCAACAATTCATTGATCTTCTCCTCGTCAGGACGACCAAAACTTCTTCGTCAGTTTTTGCAGATTGGTCGGCTACGAAAGCTGCGTGAGAGTCAATTGGTAGCAGTTCCAAGAGAGTCAATTCTCAGTACCTTCTTTGATCTTCGCTTGCTGGAATCCAAGAAGCGGTCGCGTCGATTCGAGCGTTGCAGTGCCGCTAGATTCGTCACTGACGACTTTGAACTCGCCAAGATAAAAACTGGAAGTGGTTGCCCTTCAGCATTTGTAACCTCGTGGAATCCGTAGACAATCATGTTTTGTGGCAAGCTTCTTCCAGCCGTTGCGTTCGCTGCTGCCGGTGCCGGGTTTGGATTGTTTGGATCTGGAGCTGGAGCAGCGGATTGAAGACTGATTTGAATCTGATCTTTGTCTGGAAGTTGCGTGTGCTTGATGAAAGTAACCTGTCGCCAAATGCGCCCTCGGTCAATAGCCAGACGATCCAGCTTACCTTGCACAGGGATTACCGCTTCTAATGCCTCTTCGGGGGCACTAGCTTCGCCATACCTCTTTCGCTCAATTTCAACTTCAACGTCGGCCAATCTTTTAGTCTCTTTGGCAGCTTGTTTGGCAGCGGAGACCCGAACGTTATGGACGCCAGCAGTGAAGTAGACGAATACCCAACCTTCGATAAACAAAAAGCACACCAATACGACATGAAGGGCTCCCATATCACGAGCCGACTTCACAACGAAAATGATGAATAGGACTAGACTGACAAGAATCGCAAGGATGAAGAGTATTAAACCTAAGCCCATGGCGATACGTTCCTGAGAAGTGTCTGAAAAGCCGGTCTCGCGTCAACGAGCGAACCGTCGGGTCTGTCGAGCGAATGTCCTCAACGCGATCCTACGGACTCACCACCGAGATTTTTTTTCAAGCCTTTAGTGTACTTCGAATGGCCTGAACTTACACACTTTCTGGATCATTTTCCCTAGCCTAGCCAAATTCACGGGGGATGCGTTAACGCGACTTCGCCATTGTGGTGGTTTTTGCGCCTTAATAGTCCGCAATGAGTGTTAAATCAGGAAAGATGGAATGGTCCAGAGAATCTGAATAAACAGCAGTCCAGTCAAAATCCGAACTTTAGGCTACGGGGGCTAACTGCCCCTGAATACCTCTCAACGGTACTCGGGATTTGGCTATGTACAAAAAGAACCGACCACACCAACGTAAACGCAAGCTGATTGAACGACAATGGTTCCGCGCATGCATTCTGGCTGGAATTGCTGGAGCGAGCCTAGTTTTCAACGGCTGTACCCGGGCAAAGTACCGTAGCAAAGTTGACACGGAAGTCAGCTACTTGCTCAACGAGAAGCGAGCGGAAAGTTGTGAGGTAAACACGGCTGGAAAGTACATGATCGACATCGACCCAAGAAGTCGAATGTTCGACCCATTCAATCCAGACCGGCCACCGATGCCCGAGGACGATCCTCAGTCGAATCGATACATGCGGATGGTTGACCATAAAAAAGGCTATCCATTGTGGGAAGCTAATGGTCGAACTAATTTGGCAGAAAATCCAGACTGGATGCAACAATTGCCACTCGATGAGCGTGGCGTGTTGGTGCTTGATTTGCAGGAGGCTGTCCGATTAGCCATTCTCCATTCGCCAACGTACCAAAGAAACCTTGAAGAAGTATTTCTGAGTGCGTTGGACGTTTCCACCGAACGCTTCCAGTTCGATTCACAATTCTTTGGTGGTTGGGGAGCTGGCTACACCGCAACGGGACCATTTCGAAACAATGCAACAGTCCCGAACCCTAGAAGCACATGGAATACTGGACCGGCCAGCGAGGGTTCTCGAGGCATGTTCATGCAGAAGCAGTTCAGCACAGGTGCAAACTTTGTAGCTGGAGTTGCCAACAATATTCAGTGGCAAGTTGTTGGTCCCGGAAGTAAGCGGTCAGCGACGACACTGTTAGATTTTTCGCTCATTCAACCGTTGCTTCGACAAGCTGGACGCGATGTGATTTTGGAACGACTAACTCTGGCTGAACGTACGCTCCTTGCCAATATCCGAGCCTTTGAACGCTACCGTCGAGCATTCTATGTTCAAGTTGCCACCGGCTTAAATCCGGACACATCTCCGGCGCGACGTGGTGGTGTGTTTGGAGGTAGCGGTTTCAGCGGCTTTACTGGTCTAGGTGGTGGCTTCGGTACGCTGGGTAATACAACCGGCGGTGGTGGAGCGAATAACGGTTTGGCCGGCAACAACGCGGCTCCTGGAGCCAACGGTTTCTTTGGGCTCCTGCAGGATCAGCTTAACATCCTGAACCAGCAAGAAAACGTTGCCCAGCTCACAGATATCTATTTGCAGTTACGCGACAACTTCAACGAGTTGCTTCTAACTGTTCCTGAGTCGCAGATCGAAGTACCGCAACAAAAACTGCAGGTCATTCAGGCTCTACAGAATATCTACAACCAGCAGACCACATTGCTTCAGGCTCAGTCGACTTGGCAAGACAACTTGGACAACTTGAAGGGTACCATGGGCTTACCTCCGTACCTTTGCGTAGAGATCAAAGATCCGATGCTGGATCGCTTCAAATTGGTCTCTGAGGCGCTTCGTGATCGTCGATCGCAACTCGCAACACTACGAGCCACCCTAGGCGACCACAATGCTAAAGTGATCGAGATGAGCACCGTTGAGCGTGATGCTCAGACTCGAGAAACATATCGTGCACTTAAGGATTTACCGGAGTTGAAGCTTGAGTTGCGAGCCTTAGCAACCGACCTTCAGCCGCTGAATCAAGTTCGCGGCCTAATCAGTACAAGAGACGTAGCGGAAGTGCGTGATGATATCGCTAAATTGCGACAAGCAATCCCACAGCGCAGAAAACAATTGAATCGACTGAAGGAGATCATCAAGTCGGAAGAGAATATGGTTTGCGGATTGCTGCCAACTGGAACATTGAATACCTCCTTCTTGGACGGTGAAGGTCTAGAGCAGTTGCCCGATGATTTGACAAAACAACTGGATGACTTGGTTCAACGCTTTGAAAAGCATGGAAAGACCTTTGAGACAGTGAACAACAAGGTGGTTCAATTTGAGCAGCAGTCCGGTCAGTTCAAAGATGATCGAGCAAGATTTGCTGAGATTAGTGATCAAATCATCCTTGGTTCACAAGGGTTGTTGGCCGAAATCAACGACGACTTGTTAGCACTTCAAATCATCCAAGCTCGTGCCCGAACCGAAGCGGCCTTGTTGCCTGAGGTTGACATCGATCCACGTGAAGCTCTTGAGATTGCCAGAGTCAATCGTCAAGATTGGCTCAATAACAGGGCTAGCTTGGTCAACAGTTGGCGAGCCATCGAAGTTGTGGCAGATACGCTGGAAAGTTTCCTCAACCTGACTGTTTCGGGCGACGTTCAGAACTACGGCAATAACCCGTTGGCACTTCGCAACGATACTGGTCGTATGCAAATGGGCCTCGAATGGGACGCGCCGATTACTCGACTTCAAGAGCGTAACAACTATCGGCAGTCGTTGATTGAGTATCAACGTGCTAAACGAACCTACTATCGATTCGAAGATGGCGTATGGCAAACGATGCGAACGACCCTTCGAACTCTGCGGCAGCGACAGTTATCTTTCGAGATTCAACGCTTCGCGGTTCAAACTGCGACTCCAGCAGATTAGCGTGAATGCTGACATTCGGCAGATCAACGAAACGTTGGGGCAAATTTCTCCAACCGCGGCACGAGACGCCGTAACTGCGTTGAGCGATCTGCTGACCACGCAGAATAACTTAATTGGTACCTACGTAAACTACGAAGCTCTCCGTCGTTCGCTTGATCTCAATATGGGAACAATGCAGGTTGACAGCGAGGGAATCTGGATCGATCCAGGACCAATTCGATCGGACACGATGGGCGGTGTATTTGGTGAATCTGTGATGACCTATGGAATGACCAACGAAGAGGTTCGTTTGCGAAAGCAGATGTTGGAGCGTGGAGAACTGCCCATTGAATTGGCTCCATCGGATCACCTGCCGCCAATTTTAGTCAACACCAACGCTGAACAAGCAGGACCAGGCGGCTTGTCGGACTCAAGCTACGAGAGCGAACCTCAGTAGCCGAGTGTGAAAAGGCGTCGACTAGTAGAAAAATCAGCTCATCGCATGAAACGATGCGATTCGATGATCGCTCGCTCCAGTTGCTGATAGTCGCCTTGGTAGGGTTGCTCATTCGATGCTGAGTCACCTTGCTGCAAATTGATGCTGAGTTTGATGCAACAATACAAGGTTTGCTCGTTGGAACTAAAGCTCAGTTTTTTCAACAGCGGCGTCGGCTCTGCGACTAATCGTGAATTTGTAATGTGTTGGCCGGTGTTGCGAACCAGGTTGATTGGAATTTGATTTGGCCAATAGATTGGTTCATTATTGCTGGAGTAGCTGCCACTGCCGAAAATCTTGGACAGTCCTAACGGAACCAGCGTTGTTTCATCACGTTGAAAGTCCTTGAACTCTACTTTAAGCTCGGATTCCGAATCGGTTGCCCAATCATAGTCATACCGCAGTCGATACCAACCAGGGCTTGGCATTCGAAAGGACGCGGTTTTCATTAAGGTTGAAAAGTGGTTCTGCGGCTGAATAATGTTTGTTGGATCATTAGTGATTCCCGAGTATAGTTCTAGATATTGACCGCCCGAGGGAACCCAGATCCAGCAGTTATCGCCCTGCGAATGAATGACGGGCAGTGGAGATTCGATGCTGGGCATTTCAGTAACAAGGGAAAATGCGGAAAAGAGTTTTTGAACTTTGGGTTTAAGTCTTTCAAGTTCAACGGCTAGTTCTTTGGCCAGCGACTCATTTTCTTGGACTTCAGCCAGATGTTTCTGCTCGACAACTCCACTAGCTCTTACGGCAAGTAATTCTTGTTCCGCCTGCCGCTGCATGAAAATCAGGATACTTAACGGCACGCATGCCAGAATGGACCAAATCGCGGGTACAACAACAGATCGCCAAGCAAACTTTCTCGTTTCGGTGGACGACGGAGTTTCAATTTCGTGCATCATGAAGTTTTGTCTCATTGATCTTTAGGGGCTGAGGCATCATCTTTTCCGTCAGAAAGCCATATCTTCCAACTGCCTGAGTTGCCTCCATCTTTTTGACCATTGCACTCGATGATTCGATGGCCGCGCTTGAGCAGTTGTCGATCAATGCTAATATGACCATTACTTTTCGAGCTACTGATTGATGACGCCCCCTTGCTTATTAAGCTCCACACGAAATCGACGACCTTGGTTCGATCAAGAAATACTTCTAGGTCATGCGCGTCGGATTTTTCTCGATCGGTGACGCTGACCTCTAGCGAATGTATGCCTGCGGCTAAGGTTGTTTGAGCGAATTGATCATAAGGTGGCTTAACTTGCTGATGCTGGGATGTGCCTGTTGGCTTTTCGTTGGTCCCAAAGTTGAGCATTGCATTCCAGCCTTCCGGCACGCTGATCAGATAGGACCAACCGTCAAACGATGGCAACTGGATTAATGTGATCTGATCGTTCCGAGCTTTGAATTCGCTGGTCATGCGACTGCGAATCGAGTCTAAATGCTGTTGATTCTTTACTGGATCTGCGATGCGCTTAAGAATGTCACGCTCAATGGTCCGTCGAAGGACTGTACCTTCGAGTTGATTCGATGCGACCTGCCGCTGCTTGGTAATCGCTTGGGTTTCGGCAACCCGCTCTTGCTCGCTGGCGATTTGAATTCGAGTTTGCTTGAGCTTGAACAGGGCAGAGAACGTGGCAATCAAAATCGCCAATTGGACTGTAACAATCAGCAACTGGCGAATTGAAAATTTCATCGATCTGACAACCGTCTATGGTATCAACATTCAGCTATTGCTTGATCTTAAAGCAGAACAACAACTCTTGGTCGCGAATCAACAGATGACCGTCGTTGACCACTGGCGGAGTCCAATTTCGGCCGCCTGGTGACTTGTTCGCAGTTGTTTGAGGCAGCGGGAACTTGGACTTCAAAACAAACTTCTCTGGATTTGCTTCGACTAAGGCAACTTCTGCAGCGTCTTCATCGTAGCAGATCAGTTGATCGCCGATGGCAACAACCGAGCCGGCCTTGAGTGGCTCACGAGCTACCCACGCTTGATCGCCGCTTGGAAGTTTTTGGCAAGCCCAGCCCATCTTGTCTGAGTAGCCATAAACGTTTCCACCAACCACGACAGACCCGCCAACGTCATTCTTCATCAGCCGAGTAGCCTTGCTCTTGAAAACCATTTCAGCCGCAAAGCTATCGCCACTTTTCGTGACTTTGATTAGCCCGCAGGTCTTGCAGGCACTAGCGAAGATCATGCCATTGGTAAATATCGGTGTTGGAATAGCGACGTCGGGGAACTCCTTCTCCCATGACCACAAAGTAGCACCATCCTTGGCGGACAGTCCAACCACTCCAGCATTGTGCAGGACTACAAACTGCTTGACGCCTTCGATCTCAACAGCAATCGGCGATGAATACGATGCCATAGCAGTGAAAGATGGACTGCGCCAAAGCGTCTTGCCCGTCTTAAGATCAAGAGCCGCGATGGCACCTTTGGCACCGCCTGGATAGCAGATGACTTGATCACCAACTATCAACGGCGACCATGTATAGCCCCAGCCAATTTTCGGCTCGCCTGGCTTGCTTCCAGTTCCACCGCCAATTGGATTCACCTCACCGCCAAGATCTTTCATCATGTGTTGAGCCCACAGCTTTTTGCCGCTAGCCGTGTCAACACAGATCAGATTGCCAGCGCCGCCAAGTGCGACCACCATTCCACCTGACACACTTGGCGTTGATCTTGGGCCAGCACCCCAGCTATTGCCTTCGAAGTCAAATTTTGGACCAATGGAGCTCTTCCACAACTCGGTCCCCTTGCTGGCATCCAAGCAAATCAGGCTCTCTTCAGCTCCAAACGCTCCGGTGATATACAGTTTGTCACCGACGACGGCAGGGCTTGAATAACCTAGTCCGGTATTCTTGAAGGTCCAAGCAAGCGGTGGGCCCGCTTCAGGCCATTGATTGAGCAGCCCCTTTTCAGTAGAAACACTGTTTCGAGTTGGTCCTTGGAACTGAGGCCAGTCGGCCTTGAGTAATCCAGGAAGGCAAATTAGAACCAGAGGCAATAAGGCAAGCCGCGATTTCAAGATACAATCCTAAGCAAATATAGAGGTGAAGTCAGAAATTGATCCGCTTAGATTGTAGCCGCTGTGCTAATCACGGCCCAGATAGCCAGCTCTCCTAGGACACGAAGTTACAGTTTTGTTACTAGCCAAAAGCCACAAGCTGGCAACGGGCTCGTCCTGTCCGATCAGAACTGACCGAAATCTACTTATGTCGTGGGCTCACCGACTGTAGCCGTTCGAGGATTTTCTCGTGAGACTTAGCTGACTGATCGTCGTGAATTTGATTGTACTTTTCAACAAGCCATTGACGGAAGCTTAGTTCACCGGGATTTAGATTTGCTGCTTGCTCAATATCTAAAATCCCGTCGGCGACTTTTCCTAGTTGAAACCGAGCATCGCCTCGAATTGCAAAGGCGCGTACATTGGTTGGGTCAGACTGAAGTTGCTTATTGGTACAGTGAAGACAGGTCTCCCAGTCCCTTTGACTGTAGGCTATTTCGAGAAGTCCGTCCAAAGCGGCCTCATCATCCGGCGAAATAGAAAGGGCTTTCTCGAAGTAGTTTCTAGCCACTTGAGTATTCTGTTTGATCCTTTCGATCGTTCCCAATGACGTTAACAGCAAGACATCCTGCGGAAAATCAACCAGAGACTTTTCCATAAACTCTTTCAGACCGTTCGGGAGTTCGATTCCTTTACGCATGCAGTGAATGAAGGTACCCAATGCCAATCCACGTTGGCGCAGGTTGCGCGGTAGCTGTATGGGCGAAGCAGCAAACAATTGCAATACACTGTCGTCAGTCTGAGATTCTTCTATTGGTTTACGCAGAATTCTATGATCTGACTGTGCAACATGCGCAATGTTGTTGGATTCAAGTTTTGACATGTGGCAGTCAATGCAATCGTTTGATCTATTCTGGATAGCTTCTGGTGAGGCGGTGCAGGAATCGGGCGTATGACACTGTTGACATTTGCTTCGGTAATATTCGATTGCTTGGTTCTTTTGAATGGTCGCGTGCGGATCGTGGCAGGATGTGCAGCGCAACTGTCCATCGCTTTTCGAGAAGCAAACGCTATCCCGCATCTGTTGAACATGATTGACACTTCGCGTTCGCTGACCTTTGGAAATATCCGTACCAAGGTCTAGAATAGCCCAAACATCAGAAAGCTTCATTCCGGGTTGATAGTCAGTCGCTTTTTTCCCGGGGTGCAAGACGCGAGCGCTAGCGGCCAAATGGCACTGATAGCACAGTTCGTCACGTTCCTGGTTACCAAAGTCAGCCGGATTCTTGATTGGATCGGGACTTGCCATCTTTCGACCACTTTCATGGAAGGAAATATGCGATGATCCTGGGCCATGACAGCGCTCGCACCCAATTGATGCTTCTGCGACAGTTTGGAATGCTACGCCTACTTGTGATGTTTTACGTTCAGTTCTTCCTGTGTGGCAGTTGAGGCACTCGTCCGTCGCTACTCTGTCAAATCGACGTACATCGTCTGGTCGATAATTGGGAGCTAATCCCCAATTCAAAGATTTTCGATACCAGTTCAAAGGAGACATGAACAACTTCTGCGATCTTTGTTCCAGGTAGGCCCTCGCACGTGTTCCCGAACCAATAACATACTTCATCACATGAGGTTGGTCGTAAATTAGAATGCCACTTGAGTCGAACATCTGTTCGGAGTGAACCATGGTTTCACCGACTTCAGTTACATGCAAATTGCGCAGAAGTCCAGAAACGGTCGAGGGTGTGTTATGGGGTAGATCGTGCCATTGATCCTCTTCGACTTTGCGAGTCGATAGACACATTGGATGATGACTATATGCTTCGCAAATTGATTGATGGCAACTCTTACATGCATTGCTACCGACGAAAGTTGAGTCGGCTACCGTGGATTGCTTCGGAGGTTCAATTGCTTCAACCCTGTCTGACCTATCTTTGGGTTGGCAGCCACTTAACAAGAACGTTAGGCTGACCAATTGAATATGGAGAAATCGAGAGCTAATTCGCATCGCCAAGCTTTAGCGTGTGTTAGTACCATGCAAACTATCGTTGCATAGTGCATCTAACACCGAGCGTTGCTCACAAGATCGAATTAAACTTACGAAAGAAATCTCAGCGAGAATTGTTGTCGCGATGAGATCCAAACTCTGACGAACTATTCAGTTTTCATCCAAAACGGCGCGGCGACAAACCAAGTGACACAACTGACAAGCATAATGAGCTGCATCGTCGGCTGAGTCATCGACTTCAAGCTGAATAGAAGTGGTGGGACAATCGTTCCAACCAGTGATAGGTACCCTACGGTTCGAGCGATCTTATTCATAGTTTATGCCTCGGCTGTTACGGAGCTGTCATTCGCGCTAGTCACTTTGGTGCGTACCGCATAAATGCAGCCACATGCGATTGCACAGGGTAGCGGTAAATAGGATGGAAAGATCTTCAAGCCCCAATACAAAGCCATGGCAACTGTTACTGGAGCTAGCCACGAAAAGAGCACAACCCAGTTGATGGAGCTACCCGATTTCTCGGCGGGGTCCGTTGGAATTCCCAACTTGCGACTAAAGAAATGGTCCACAATGATGATCGCTCCAACGGGAGCAAGTATCGTTCCGTAGATCCCCACGAAGTCCAGCAGTTTCATGGCTACTGCAGGGAAGCAGCCAGCAATGGTGCACACAATTCCGGCAATCCAAGTGGCTGCATTTCTGGATATGCTTGGCATGATACCTTGGAAAGCCAGCCCCGCTCGGTACAGCGTTGGATTGGCAGTTGTCCAGCCTGCAACCACGATACAGATAAGTCCAGCGTAACCGACTGCATCGTTGACCATCGTACCAGGATCCTTGCCGGTTGCCGGATCGACGCCGTGTTGTCGAACCCAGTAGACGAGCAATAAGGCTGCGCAAATCCAAGCCACATAATGGCCCAAGAACATTCCTGCTGCCGATGCATAGCCGCAGTTTGGTGTCTTCCCAAATCGAAGCACCGATAAGTCAGACATACCAAGGTGCATAGCCGCATTGCAAAACCAAGAAAACGCCACGATACCCCAGAAGTTAATCTGCTCGGTTGTGCCTTCAGCCGGTGTTAGCAGCTCCCAAATGTTGAAAGTGTCCAGGCGGCCCAGAGTGACCAATGCACAAGCAACAAAAACCAAGAACATCCACGGCGCCGAGTAATGGCCGACTTTGGCTACCAAGCCATAACCTCGCGTTGCCACCAAAGTGATTGCTAAACCAATAACAGTACAGATGATGATCCAACCAAGCCCGGTCGGCATCGTTGTGGCAAATGTGGGCATTATCACTTCTGGAAAGAAGGGGCCAACGGCCGTGGCAGAAACTGTAATCATCGCACCCGCCAAAAAGCAAAACAGGATTCCATTGGCCAAGTTGTAGAGCTTGACCAATGACACTCCGGCAATCTTCTCCAGCTTGTAGTACAATGTCAGTCGTTGATCGGCGGCAATGACCGCAGTTAAGAACCTCCATGTCAACACCGCCAAGAGATTGCCCAGCAGTAAGCCAAATATGAGGCTACTTGCCGATGCACCCCATTGGACAAATAGTGGACCAATCATGAATTCAGTGCCTGCAGTATGTTCACCTGCATACATGCCCCAGAACGCGGCAGGGCCTTTTAGCGCTGATTCAGGAACTTTCTCACGTTCGAATTCGGATTGAACTGCTTGAGATTCTTCTGCCATGGTTGCTCTGATAAGATTCTTTTTACTTGGGGCGCTGCGTTTGGGAAATGCCCAGATCGCTATCGCTGGCTCAGCACCTTCGACTCATACTGACGTACTTCATTCAACCAATCGCTACTGATTGGGACAGACTGAGACATGCAGTAGTGATCCCAAACTGCTGACCACGGCAACGATTTCGCCTCTTCGGCCAAAGCCAATCTCGCCGTAAGATCGCCAGCATGTTCCGCAGCTTTCAACTGCGGCGGCTCAAGCAAAGCGATGAGCAGCGACTTGAGCGTATTTCGAGTGCCGATCACCCAGGCTGCTACTCGATTGATACTGGCATCAAAATAGTCCAATCCGATGTGAATTCGCGACTGGAATCCATTGCTAATAATTTCGTGCGAGATCGAGAGCAGTTGATCGTCAAGCGTTACTACGTGATCGCTATCCCATCGCACTGGTCGGCTTACATGCAACAATATTCTTGGTAAGTAGAGCAGGGCAGAGGAGATCTTGTCTGCGATCGATTCGGTGGGATGAAAGTGGCCCGCATCCAGGCACAGCAATATCTGATTCTTGATAGCGTAACCGAGATAGAATTCATGGCTACCAACTACAAAACTCTCGCTACCAATACCAAACAACTTGCCCTCGATTGCATCCAGATGATGTTCCGGCGGAAGCGGCTTCGCAAGAATTTTGTCCAGAGAATCGGCCAGGCGCATCCGCGGTGAAAAGCGGTCGACTGGATTTTCTTTATAGCCGTCAGGAATCCAAACGTTGGTTACAGTGGGCGAACCCAGTAAACTGCCCATCACTTGTCCGATCTCTCGACAGGCGATGCAGTGTTCAATCCAAAAGTTTCGAATGGCCAGATCTGAATGACTGAGTGTCAAACCATCAGCCGCCTTAGGATGCGAAAAACAGGTAGGGTTGAAGTCGATTCCTAACTGATGCTGTTTGGCCCAGTCGATCCAGCCTTGGAAGTGTTTAGGCTGAATCTCATTTCGATCAACTCGCTTGCCTCCGAACTCACCGTAAAAGGCATGAAGGTTTATTCGATGCCGGCCTGGAATCAGACTCAGCGCCTTCTCAAAATCGCTGCGCAACTCATTGGGTGTTCTTGCTTTGCCTGGATAGTTGCCCGTTACTGCAATGCCTCCAGTCAAGCCAGTCCCCAGATTCTCGAAACCGCCTACATCGTCACCTTGCCAGCAGTGAATGGAAATGGGAATCGATGCCAGTTGCTTCAAGGCGCTTTCGATATCGACGCCGAATTGTGCATAGCGATCAGCAGCGATTCGATAGCCTTGCGTTATGTCCGCTTCAGAGACGGCCATGGTAAAGTTCTACGGGATGTAGTAGTAGATGTAGATTTTGAGCAACAAGTTTTTGCGAAACATCGGTTGAGTCGTGGATTTCGATGTTTCGACGGGCAAAATTATAGCCGTTTTAGAGGCTTGTGTTGCGCCGATTCAAGCCGTCAAGTACTAGTTGCGGATCGGATCACGAACTAAACTCCTTGGCTCTGGTTTTTTAGCTCTGTCGAATCGTGGCGAGAATGGACCTATTCCTCAACAAGCGAAACACGCAAAACTTCTCAGGATTTCATCCCTGGGTCTTGGACCGCTCGATTATTGAACCCACCAGCCCGCCACCACCTGGCCAAATCGTCGAACTGATGAGTGCCAGTGGTTCGTGGATTGGTCGAGGTGTTTACAACCCGAATAGTCGCATACGAGTTCGCTTGTATCAATGGCGAAAAGAAGAGTCGTTGGACTTTGCTTGGCTGTCGCAAAGGCTTCAGGAAGCGGTATCGATGCGACAACGTTGGATGTTAAACCATGAAAAGCTAGATGCGGTCCGGTGGGTTAACAGCGAAGGTGATCAACTGAGCGGATTGATAGTGGATCAGTTTGGCGATTTCCTTTCGATTCATATTACCGCACTAGCCATGTTAGCTTGGGAACAGCAGATCGTAGATTGGTTCGCTCAAGCATTGGCTCCCCAAGGCATCTTCGTTAAAGTCGATCAGAATACGGCCAACGCCGAGGGTACCGAACCGAAAGATTACTTAGCTGCGGGCACCGAACCAACTGAACCGATCGTTATTCACGAAGGCCCAGCCAAGATTGCCGTCGACTTGGGTATCGGACAAAAGACTGGATACTACCTAGATCAGCGATCCAATCGGCGGCGAGCTGCGCGTTGGTTTGGTACTGGGCCAATGTTAGATGTCTGTTGCTACTTAGGCGGATTCTCATTGGCTGCGGCGACCATTGCTAAACCATCCAAGATCACCGCGGTTGATACGAGCGCTCGAGTCATTCAGCAGGCTCAGCGCAATGCCGAACTGAATGGCGCTGCGATAGAGTTCGTGCAAGCAGATTGCTTTGACTACCTGACAAGTCTACAACAGAGCGGTGCGAAGTTTGATTCGATCGTATTGGATCCGCCCAAGATGGCGAGCAACCGAAATCAGATTCAATCCGCCTTGCGAGCTTATCATCGGCTGAACCTTAGTGCGGTGAACTTGTTGCAGCCCGGTGGAGTTCTGGTAACCTGCAGTTGCTCGGGTCGGATCAGTCGCGATGATTTTCGCGGCATGTTAGGTTCGGTTGCTCAACGCTCCCGCAGAACGATTCAAGTGATCGAAGCTCTTGGAGCCGATTTCGATCACCCAGTTTCAGTCAATTGTCCAGAGACCGAATACCTGAAGTGTTTTATCTGCCGCGTTTTGTAGCTGATCCCCTCGTAGCTGATCGTAGCTGATCCCGCCAGGGTTCAGGGCTGTTCACGTCGCTGATTCCGCTGCATACATTCGCGATACGTGATCCAAAAAATTTTTCAATCGCGGAGCGATGGGAGATTTTAGCTGGGATGCCAATCCCAGGAATTTGCGAGTGAACAGCCCGATAGTTGCGGAGCAACGACAGGAGTTGTAGGTTAGTGATGCAATCGATTCGAACAGTAACAAGCCGATGAAAAGTTCAAAGAGTCTTACCGCAAGCTTAGCGACTCGCTGGCCGATTCGATTTCGGCTGCAAACAATAATGGTCTTGGGAACCGCGTTGATCGTACTACTAGGTCTAGTGGTTAATGAATTTCGAGCGGACCGACTAAAGCGTCAAGCCTGTGCCGAAATTAAACGTTTGGGTGGCCGCGCGACAATGTATCGATCGCATGAAGGGCCTAAGCACCCAGGAGTAATAAATGGTTGGATAAGCATATTCTGTGGGGAAGACTGTTTTGGCAAAGTAAGAGACGTAGCCTACAGTCCCAAGTCGTTGCAAGAGCTAAGCCTAATAGGTCACATGCCGGAGCTAGGTTATCTGAGCCTCGTCGAGCCTGCGACAAGCGTAGCCGAGCTTATGAAAATTGGCGATTGGGAGTATCTCGAAACGCTCTCGCTCTCAGGAGTCCAAATCAGTGGTGACGAGTTGCAAATGTTGACCTCGTTACCCAAGCTAGCCAATATCTTTTTTTCGAACTGTCGATTACCCGACAATCTGACGTCCTTGAGTAGCTTGGCTAATCTTCGTAGGCTTGGGTTCTCACGTTGTAACTTGCCGCCGGATAGTTGGCAGTTATTGGGTGATCAGCGTCTGATTGGATTGCGTGTCGAAGGAAGCACACTATCAACCCGCGATTTCGAAGCCATTCGGCAGAATCGTAAGCTGCGCACTTTTTCGCTGGTTGATTCACCAGTCAGCGAACGTGTTTTGATTGAATTGAGGCGAGCCAACCCCGATTGCAGTATAAGGTACAAAATCAACTCACAAATTGAGACTGATTTTGTTCTTCCCGATCAGCACGAACTCACCAAAGCCGATTTAAGCTTGAAGTACGATGGCAACTCGTTGAGTAAACTGACGCTAGAGTTCCTGCGTGAGGCGCCAACGCTCACGCGGTTGTCGTTAGTAGATTGCCAATTGACTGATGAGGATTTACAGTCGCTTAATGAACTGAAGGGCTTGGAATCGTTGAGCTTGGGGGATCATGAGATAACCGAGGAAGCGATTGGGGAGCTGATCCGCAATTTGCCGAGTTTAAAATATCTGCAATTGAAAGGACTGCAACTTTCGTCCTTCAAATTTGTTTCCCCATCAAAGAGCCTAATATCGCTGGGGCTAGATGATTGTATCTACGACCAAGCCCAGTTTGACGACTCGCAGAAATTGCCGGAAATACTTGGGTTTTCCGGGACATGCCCCAGCTCCAATTTGCTGCAGAAGATCCTGAAGCATCAAGGCAATTTGAAGGAACTGTGGTTGAGTCGGTTGAGCCTGCCGACGGGAAGTTTTGAGAGCCTGCCGACCAGTTTAGAATCTTTGTTACTCAACGACCTTGACGTTAACGACGCAGACATCGCTTCGATGGTGCGGCACTTAGGTTCGAACACGTTTGTTGAGATATCCGAATGCCATAAGCTGACTGACGCGTCCGTCGACGATCTAGCTAAAATTCGGAAAGGCAAGCTCCATCTAATACTCGCCGAAGATATTTTCAGCGAGAAGAGCCTGTCGCAGCTCAAGCAACTCCACGAAGTGTACGTTCGGAAGCCATCAAGAACAGCCGAATAGCAGCTATTATTTGGGTTTCAATCACGGAGCGATGGGAGATTTTAGCCTGGGATGCCAATCCCAGGATTCTGCGATTTCTACAAAGGACTGCGGCTAGCGCCCTAGCGCCTTCGGTTCAATGCCATCATTGACCGATTAGCTCGATTTACACGAGCCAAGTTACCCAACTTCCCTTGTCTCTGTGGAGCCCGTTTCCTACTATCGCCTGTTGTCTGGAAATTTTCTGTCGATCAAAGCTCAAGGAAGAGTTTCGATGCCAATACGCTTTGCAATAGAACGAGTCGAACGAAACAAGGCATTAGGTCGAGCTTACGCGGTGGGCTTGGTTCTTGGCACTGGGACCCTATTACTGCTGTCCTCGGGCTGTCGCTCGCCCTGGGGCACGCAGTCCAATCAACCAAGCTTTGATCGGTTGATGGAAATTGAGAATAGCTCGGCAGCCATGCCACCTAGTTTTCAATCGCAAGTTGGTAGTCGACGACCTGGTAACGCTCAACAGCAGGCCTCTAACTCGTTAAATTCGGTGCCGGAGCAACTGCCGCAGAACCAGTGGGCGGAAACACCCATCGCCCGGTTTGCTCAAAAGCCAAACGGCGGTGCTAGTCGCCGAATTTCAGACATGGACGAGTATGCCGATGGTGCTCTGGCTGGCCTGCCAAATGAAAAGCTGTCGAATGAATCGTTGTCGAATGAAAAGCAAGAGCTGATCAAAAACATGCAACGCGCCTTGCAAGGGGTGAATGCCGACGACACTGATGCAGAAAAATTGGCACTCAATCCTAAGCAAAGAGATGGGAGTTCACGAAAGAAGTCTGCGCCAGCCGGTCACAACGATCGGTATTCGGTTCACATCGGCGATGACGATGAAGAATCCGGTTTGAAACCCGCTGACGATAGGATAGCTCTACGTCCGGTCCCCCCAAAAAACAAAGATCCTAAAGCGGCAAAAAATTCCCCTGGCAACGAGAATTCGGACGAGGAAGGCATCGCACATGCATCTCACAGTGGCCGTGGCAAAGAAGATTCAGTGCGCAAGGCCGTTGCGGAAACAGTGCTCGATTCTGAGCCTGCTGATGCGTATCCCAGAGATTTTGACAGCGAGACTAAGCCGAAGAAAGATCTGACCTGGCAACAGCATATTCAACAAGCGATCAAGCAGCTTGAGTCGGTTGATAAAGAGTCTTTGGAGACTCCACAATCCAAGATTCGACAACAAGTGCTGGCGCGGATGTTAGCTTTAACGCTCAACGATCGTCATGAGATGCTCAAGCCAGTCGATGGCTTGCAGCAGGGCGAACAGGATTACTTCAACTATCAATTTTCTGCACTAGCAGATGCGATTGATCCCGACGCGAACCCCTCGGTAAGCCGAAAGTGGTCGACGGTTATGATCAATCAACAAAAAGCACATTCGAACTTGGCTTCAATTAGCAACCTTGAGATCCATAACTTAACGTTTTGCGTGAATGTTACCGATTTTGGTGTACTTGAGCCGTTCCGAACGAACACCTTCAAATCCAATGACGAGGTGTTGCTGTATTTGGAACTAGACAACTTTGTCAGCGTAAAGTCTAGCGATGGTAAAGGCTTTGAGACGGATCTTCAAGGCAGTTATGAAATCGTTGACGCTAGCGGTCGACGCATCGTAAGTCAGTCATTGCCACGAGACACTCACGTCTGCAAGAACATGCGTCGTGATTACTTCATCGCCTATCGAATCTACATGCCAGATAAGATTGGCCCTGGCAGCTACACGCTGAAAGTCGTGATTGAAGATATGAAGGGTCGCAAGTTCGGCCAAAAGGAAATCCAGTTTCAGATTCAGTAATTCGGTTTTGTAGCCTCGAGCCCCAGCCTTTGCTTCATGAACGCCTCTTCATCAAATTCCGCATCGACACTTGAGAATCGACTTCGGCAGATTGCCATTTTGGTAGCCAGCGTTGATACGACTGCGGCCAGGCAACTATTGATGCATATGCCAACCGAAGTGGCTAAGCGAGTTCGAGCGATGGCTGCTAACATTGGACCGGTGCCGCCGGAAGAGCGGCGAGCTTTGTTGGCAGAGTTTCAAAAGTCGCAAGTCCAGTCAAAGTCGATGTCTGTCACACAAGAATCGGCGCGACCCGTAACTGACGCTCCTAGTCCGTCAGGCCCCAGCGGCTTGCAGTCACCGGTTTACGCAGTTGAACCAAGCGTCAATTCAATTGCCGAGCCGTCTTGGACTCGCTTGGGCGTAGAGACTTTGGTTCGGCTCGTAAAGATTGAGCGACCAACTGTTATTGCTGTAGTGCTTCAACAATTACCGGCTGCTCAAGCTGCGGCCGTGTTGCAACGACTACCTCGATCAACCACTCGTGAAGTGCTTCAAACGCTCGGAAGCATGCAAGATATCGACGAGGAAGCGCGGCAAGCGATCGACGAGCATCTGTCAGAACGCTTGCGTGACTATCATCACAAGATGGAAAGCGAACTGGAGCAGAATCGGCGAATGACTGAGCTGCTATCTGCGGCTCCGCCGGAGCTGAAGCAGCAGTGGGCTGCATGGTTGCGTCCCGATGTTTACATTGATGAGAATAGCGTTCAGTCTGCCAGGCCAGTCTCTGCAACTGTTGCTGCATTGAATACGTTGGATCGTCTATACCAAAGCGCAACGATCACTACCAGTGATGCAACGTGGCAAAATCAGAGTAATCAACTAACAAGCAATTCAGCCAACAGCTCAGCGACTGGGTCGAATAGCCAGAGTCAGCCTGCAAGTGCCAGTGCAGCCGCAAATAACGAACAAAGCTCGGGAGCATCTCAAGCTGTGTTCGGTGCATTGAGCGAAGACGGCTCGCGGGCTAATTCGACCAAACCAAAATCAGCTAATTCGCCTGTCGAGCGAAATGCAAATTCGGTCAGCGGGTCAAGACCTACGTCAGCTCAAACAGAAACCTCTGAGAGACCACACACGATTCCGTTTCCGGGTGTTCGTACGAATGATGACGAAACTCCTTCCTTGTCTGATGGCCAGCGAAAGGCCATCCAAGCCAAGATGGAGAAGATGTTGTCATTGAAGCCTGAACAGTTGGCTCAGTTACTTAGTAGCCTGGACAGCCAAACAATCCTCTATTCGTTAGCCGGTGCATCGCCAAGCTTCATGAAACGATTCTGCAACATGTTAGTGCCTGAAGACACTACGGTCTTAGATCAACGACTCAGACGAATCGGCACAGTTAGTCTTCGAGAAATTGATCAAGCTCAACAACGTCTAGCCAATGCCTACGATGCGTTGGTCAACAGCATGGGCTTGTCGCGAGGTCTGTTCGGCACGCGAAGCGGAAAACGAGCGGCCTGATTCAGGAAGACGATTTGAAAGAACTGCGGCGTAAAGCGGCACAACCTTTGACAACAACCAATCTAACCGTAACGCAAGACCTATGGCTTCTGTCCTCAAGCAAGATTCAATCTCCTCGGGCCCTAGCAAAGCTGTTCCCGTAGCTTTCAATATCGAGGATATGCAGGCTCGCGCGCGAGAGTACTTTCAAGAGATGCAAAATCAGGCGGCGGAATTGATTGCTCAGGCAAAGCAAGAGGCCGTGAAGATCAAGAATCAAGCTCGACTAGAAGGGCTTCAAGCCGCTCAGGCCGAAAACCAAAAGAAGATTGAAGAGACCGCGGCCAAGTTGTCGGATCAACGTTGTCGTACGGCTATCGAAAGTTGCGAGAAGGTGGTTCAGAGGCTCAACGAATCAACCAGCGAGTGGTTGAGCGATTGGCGCAATCAGACGGTCACAGTTGCTGCTCGCATCGCAGAGAAAATTGTCAGAGCACATCTTCGAGATAACAGTGAGTTGCTGCGGGTTTGGATGGAAGAGGCGATTGTGGCAATGCGCGATGAACGCGACTTGCGAATCTCTGTGAATCCGGACGATTTTTCTGTTGCTGGTCGGTTCCTTCAAAGCCTCTCCCGGTCGCTGCCTCACGCTGGCGGAGCAGAGGTGGTGCCTGATCCGGACGTGAAACCAGGAGGTTGCGTGGTCCGGTCTAAGAACGGCCAGATCGATCAACAGATTGAAACGCAGTTACAGCGACTGATAGATCAACTGGGCAGCTAATAAGAGGATTCATAATGGCCGCGACGGTTGATCTACCACAGTTACTCGATTCGAATCGCCTGGAACGATTGATCGACAATGCTGTAGCCAGTGGAATTCAAGGAACCATTTGGTCCGTTGGCAGAAATGCCATCGAAGCGGTTGCTCTGCCTGTGCCAATGGGCGCACTGTGCGAGATTGTTCGTCGTGGGCGGAGCCCTATTCCGGCTGAAGTGATTGGATTTTCTGGCTCAATGACACTTCTCGCACCGCTCGACGGTGCCGAAGGAATCTCGCCGGGAGATCGCGTCAAGCTGATCGAAACTTCGATCATGATTCCGGTCGGCCCTGAAATGCTCGGTCGAGTTTTTGACGCGGCTGGTCGAGCAATTGACGATCTCCCGCAACCAAAGTGTGTGGCACGGGTACCGCTCGACAACTTGCCAATCAGTGCAATGCAGCGGCCGCCGATTACCGAAGTATTGACAACTGGAGTTCGCGCGATCGACTCGTTGTTAACGCTTGGCCGAGGCCAACGGATTGGAATCTTCGCCGGATCTGGTGTGGGCAAGAGTACTTTGCTGGGCATGATGTCTCGCGGTACAGATGCTGAAGTCATCGTGATTGGACTGGTCGGTGAACGAGGTCGTGAAGTTCAGGAATATCTGCAACGAGAGTTGGATCCCAAAACCCGCGAGCGATGTGTGACGGTAGTTGCTACCAGTGATCAGCCGGCCTTGCGTCGAGTGCAAGCTGCTATGGCAGCTACCGCAGTTGCCGAGTACTTCCGCGATCAAGGCAAAGATGTACTGTTGATGATGGATTCGGTGACTCGTTTTGCCATGGCGCAGCGTGAGATCGGTTTGTCGGCGGGCGAGGCACCAACCACACGCGGCTATCCACCAAGCGTCTTCAGCATGCTTCCAAAGCTGGTTGAAAGATCGGGTATCGGTCCAAAGGGATCGATCACCGGTATCTATACAGTTCTGGTCGAAGGTGACGACACTAACGAACCGATCAGCGACACGTTGCGAGGTCTACTGGACGGTCACTTCGTACTCTCGCGTAAGATTGCTCATCAGGGACGATATCCCGCGCTAGATATCTTGAGCAGCCTCAGCCGACTACAAACGCATTTGGTAAACAAAGAGCACTTGGCAAGTTGCCAAGCGATGCGCAACATGCTGTCAACCTATCGCGAAAACGAAGACATTATTACGATCGGAGCCTACCAACGCGGTTCCAATCAAAACGTTGACCGAGCGATTGCGTTTCAGCCAGCCATCAACCAGTTCTTGACTCAGAACTCTCGCGATGTTGCTCCGTGGAAAGCCACCGTGGATAGCCTGAATTCCTTAGCATCCCAATCGCAGAGCCCATCCAAACAGTAAACCATCCAAACAGTGCGATGGCAAACACTAACCCGTTCCGCTAGCGAGGCATTTTCCGACGGTACCGAGCCTGAAAACAGTTACTGCCCTGAATTAGACCACCCAGCGGCTGTTCCCCAGTTCACAAGCGTGAAAGCAGCCTAAGAAAGTTGTATGAGCCAATTTCGATTTCGACTGCAAAGCGTACAGAAGCTTCGTGAGCGATTGCGCGACGAAGCTGCGGACTCGCTGCGACAAGCTCGACTAGCGATACAAAAGCTGAACGAGCAGGTTGACGTCTTGCAACAGGAAATGGGCGAGCAACAAAAGTTGCAGAGTGGTGCAAGCGAAGGAGTGATCAACACTCAGCGCGTTCTGGAGTCGCAACGGTATCAGCTTCACTTGACTGGCGAGATTCTGGCTTTGAAGGAGAACATTTCTCTGATTGAGCAGGAGTGTGAACGCCGCCAGCAACTGCTCATCAAACGAGAGCAAGATGTTCGAGCGTTAGAGAAACTCAAAGAGGCTCAGTTGGCTCAATGGCAACATGAACAGAATCTTGCTCAACAGTCTCGATTAGACGAATGGGCCAGTTTTAGATTCTGGAAGCAAGCTCAAGTTGATGAGGCTTCTGGATCGCTAAATTCAGATGAAGTAGATGCAAGAAGTCAACGATAACGATTATTGATATAGGGATCTATTATGGGATTCATCATTCGAACCTTCGCAGCGTTTTGTGTTGCAACAGTGATCGCCCAATTGATCATTCTTGGGATCATGGCAGCCAAGGGCAACTTGCATCGCGAAACTGTAACTCAAGCCTTGGCGCTGATTAATGGCATTGATGTCACGGGGGCGAACTTGGAAAAGGTCGTTAAGACTACGTCCGAACAACCAGCGCCCACCTATGAAGAGGTGTTGAGACAGCGTGCCATGTTGAGTCAGGATTTGCAACTTCGGCAGGATGCTTTGACTCGAGAGTCTGAAGGCCTGAAGAAGAGCTGGGAGAGCTTCAAGACGGAAAAAGAGACCTTTGATCGTCGTAGGGAAGAGTTCTTCGCCAAGGTTGACGAGATCGAGAAGAAAGTTGTCAACGAAAGCTTGCAACAAGTTCAACGAATGATCGAAGAACTAGCACCAGACCAAGCTAAGGAACAACTTCTAAAAATGCTTGAAGGGGATCGAATGGATGATGTCGTTGCAATCACTCAAGTGATGTCTTCGGCCAAGCGAAAGAAAGTATTAGGGGAGTTTGTGGAAGGGAAAGACCCTGAGAAGCTGCATGAGGTTCTGATGCGGATTTTGCAGGGGGAGCCAATGTCGAATTTGATATCAACGACTCGCAAGAAACCGTCCGATGCGCAGTGACACAAACCACCGACGCGAGCGTGCACACGGTTCAGCAGTCTGTCGAAGAGCTAGCAATTGATCGTGCCAAAGAACAGCTATCAAAAATGCCAGCAAAGGGTTGAATGGATGATGTTGTCGCAATCACTCAAGTAATGTCTCCCGCCAAACGAAAGAAGATATTGGGGGTATTTGCGGATGGGGAAGAGTCTAACAAGCTGCATGAGGTCTTGATGCGGATGTTAGAAAGCGAACCATATTCTGGGTTGATTTCAGCGACTCGTAACAAAGATTCTGAGATTCAGTAACGTAATCCCCCGGTGGTCATCGTTACATCGGCCATTGCTGTGAATGGCGGGTCGATGGGCGATTTCCAAACACGTCGAGATGGTTCGACGTGTATGGCGAAGGGGGAAACATGGAAGTTGCAGCGACCAACCGCAGCGGCAATCGATTGCCGCAGTCTATTCTCAAGAACCTGTCTACTTCGAGTCAACCAGATTCAACGTTCGAGATGCTGTTGGATATGCCAACGGCCTCGGCAAGTTATATCAAACCAACTGCCGACGACACTCAACTTATTGACGAAACGACGGCGAGCGTCACAGAGTCTAGCGTGACTAAGAAGAAGCCTCGCGATGAGAAGAAATCTGAACCCTCAGACGATAAGCAAAGCGATGGCGACGATGCTTCCGCCAGTCTTGCAGTAACATGCCTCCAGACACCGAACTCGTCATGCAACTTGCCACAACCGACTGCTGAAAAAGACACTGACGCGAAGAAATCACCGACTGTCTCGCAAAATAGTGAGGTAACTCAAGCAACCTCTCAGGCTGAAAACAAGCAACCGACGCAACCCGCTGAGACGATTGAGCCTGGCCAAGAGCAGAACGTAACGCAATCGGCACCGGATGTAATTGCCGAAGAAAAACCCGTAGCAGAGAAGGTGGATGCAAGTGGTACTGCGGTTCCGGTGAACCGAGTAGAGCGAGTTAGTGCACGGAGGCGTGACGACGAGACGTCACAGAAGTCCAACTCAGTTGTTCCTCAACAAGCAGTCAACGGAAAAGGTGAGTTAAGCAAGCCGGAGCAAACTGCGCGACATCCACAGGTTGACTTACGGGAAGGTTCCCCAACTCAGGCTCAACCCGTAGAGCAAGGCCACAAAGAACAGCATGACCATGATCGGCCAGCAAAATGGTATGAACGAGATGCAAAAGATGCTGTCGATAAAAACTCATCGGTTCAATCTGAAGCGGATTTGAATAGTAAAGATACTAATGCCGTTACTGAACTATCGAGGGTAGAGACTTCCGCGTCATTAGCTGCAGACTTTTCAAATTCGGACATCGCATCCAGTGATTTTAGTGCAACTTCGGACGCATCTGCGATCCCAACGATTTCAATCGCTGATACTCGATTGACCATGAGTGCAGCAAGTGGGTCTATCAATTCTGCTTCTTCCCCTGCGGCAGGCGATAGTTCTCTGAGCAGTGTTTCATCTTCTCGAACAGTTCCTTCTGGATTGCAGCGAAGTGTTGGAGCAGGCTCTACGGCTTCTGCGACTGGATCAGATCCGGCTCAACCAAATCAACCTGTGGACATCAGTCGAGCCGAGAAGGCACGAATGGTACAACGTGTGGCTAGGAGCTTCTCGCGAGTTGGTCCGATGGGTGGAAATGTAAATCTGAAGTTGCATCCACCAGAGCTTGGCGCTCTGGCTGTGCAAGTAAAGATTGAAGGCAAAAGCATGTCGGCCAAGCTGACCACAGAATCGTCCGCCGCGCGCGAAGTAATTCTGGAATCGTTGCCACAACTGCGAAACCGATTGGCAGAACAGGGCTTTGACGTCCAGCTATTTACGGTCGATGTAGCCAGCGATGGAGCTGCTCTTGGCAACCAAACTGGCCAGGATGGAGCAGGGCAGGGGAGTGGTACTTGGCTTGGGGGACAATCGGGCAATTCGTCGGATTCTTCCTCGCGATCAACTCCGCCAACCGACCTCCGCCGTTCAAGTTACCTGCGTCGCCAACTGGATAGTGTTGGATCGGCTTCACGGCCAACCAATGCATCCTACGGGGGTCGAGGTGTAGACATAACTGCCTAATACTGATCTTAGTTTCTAAACCGTAGCTACGCTCGCCAGAGCATGGAAAAAACGATAGCTACGCTTGCCAGAGCGTGAAACCCTTCAAAAGAACATCAGAAACAACGCCTGGGCCGAACCAAGCTAACTCGGCGATTGTCGTCCAGTCGATTGCCGGCGGAGTTGTTGTGGCTCGGACCCCACCGAGTATTGTCCCAAACGTGACAGAAGAGCCAAAAAAAGTCCCCTCGGCGGGGCCAGCCGGACGCTCGGTGCCCTTTGCGTTTTTCTGGGGCTGAACTAGACTTTTCCCCTTCAGTTACTCCCAATCTAAGCCGTAGTAACTGTTGTTATTACAGAATTATTCAGAAATAGGAGCTTATTTGCTGTGATCAAGAACTTGGCGGTCGTCGGTGCAACAGGAGCCGTAGGTCAAATTGTGCTCGAAGAGATCGAGCAACAAGGTTTGAAATACGAGAACATCAGGCTTCTCGCCTCAGCACGTTCGGCAGGCAAAAACGTCAAGATTGGTGGAAAAGAAGTAACCGTAGAACTGCTGGAACCTAAAGCGTTCGATGGTGTCGATGTGGTAATCGCTAGCACGCCGGATGAAGTTGCCGCAGAGTTCGTTCCGTGGGCAGTGGAACGTGGAGCGGTGGTAGTTGACGAAAGCGCCTACTATCGCATGGACCCTAAAGTACCACTGGTGATTCCGGAAGTTAATCCTCATGATATTGACAAGCACCAGGGTATCATCGCTAGCCCCAACTGCAGCACAACGCAAATGGTTGTAGCTCTAAAGCCCTTGATGGATGCCGCTGGACTGAAGCGGGTGGTTGTAAGTACCTATCAGGCAGTTAGCGGTGCTGGGTTAGCGGCTCAGCATGAATTGGTCGACAACGCTTCGGCATATCTGAGTCAGCAATCGCCTGCGGTCAAGAATTTTTCGTACGACATTGCCTTTAACTTGATTCCACAGATTGGTTCACCAAAGGAAGCCGGATTCACTTCGGAAGAGATGAAGATGGTTTACGAGACGCACAAGATTCTCGGCAACAATACCATCAAGATCAACGCAACTTGCATTCGAGTTCCGGTGCTGATTGGTCACAGTGAATCGATCTACTGTGAGACGGAATCGCCATTGTCCTTGGATCAGATTCGTAAACTGTTTGCAGCCGCTCCGGGAGTTACATTGGTGGATGATTTGGGGGCCAAGCAGTATCCGATGCCGCGTGACTGCGCTCATAAGCCTGATGTGTTCGTCGGACGAATTCGCAAGGATCGCGATATCGAAACTGGAATCAGCTTCTGGTGTGTCAGCGATAACCTTCGTAAGGGTGCAGCAACCAATGCAGTGCAGATTGGAAAGCTGCTAAGCGAGCAATCGTTGGTGAAGAGTTAATCAAGCTTGAGTATTGATCCTTCAACCTCCGATGACAACTTCGGCGACGACGATCTGCTGGACGATAGCGGCCTGCTTGAAGACGTTGTCGAACTAGATTGCGATCAGGCAGAGCAGGGCAGGCCAGGGCAGGCCAGCGCAGATTCTGCTCGCAAGTCATTTCTGCTGACCATCGCCTACGATGGCAGCAGCTACTGCGGCTGGCAATATCAACCCAAGCAAAAATCGGTTCAAGAGACCTTAGAGAAAGGTCTTGGAAGAGTATTTGGGCAGCCAGTACGCACGCTGGCCAGCAGTCGTACCGATGCTGGCGTTCATGCTCTCGCACAGACAGCAGTGATTCGAGTTACAGGCTGGAATGCGCCAGCGGATCGAATTCCTTTAGCGTTGAACTGCTATCTTCCTTCGAGCGTCGTTGTCAGGGAAGTCCGACAGGTTCCCAACTCGTTTCATCCTTTGCGAGACAGCGTTGGAAAACGCTACATCTACCGCATCTACAACTCACGCAAAGATGATCCGATCGGGAATCGAACGCATTGGTGGGTGAAGCGTCGAGTCAAACTTTGTCAGATGCAAGAGGCTGCAAAGCTGCTGGTCGGGACGCATGATTTCATGAGTCTACAAACCAATGGCAGCCCACGATCAAGCACGATTCGTACCATTCACTCTCTTGAGATCAGCTCGCAAAGCCATATGGACGGTCAGTTGATCACGCTGAGTGTCCAAGCAAATGGCTTTCTCTACAACATGATGCGAAACATAGCTGGTACGCTGGTGCAAGTGGGCGTTGGGCGAAAGGGCCCCGAATGGATCAATGAGGTCCTGGCTGCTAAGGATCGTCAGTTTGCAGGTCAGACCGCGCCTCCTCAAGGACTGTGCTTAATGGAAGTTTACTTTAGGGATGGAGCTTTGGACTTAGTCTAAAGTCGATGGTTGCGCGGATGCGAGTTGCACACATCATTACTCGAATGATCATAGGTGGAGCGCAGGAGAATACGCTCTACAACTGCCTGGACTTGATCCAGCAGTACGGGGACGATGTTCTACTGATCACTGGTCCATCAACCGGACCTGAAGGCGAGTTGTTGGCCAAGGGCAGGGCAGGGGGGCTGCCTGTTTTGCAGATCGATGCACTCGCTCGCTCGATTCACCCCTGGCGAGATTGGCAAGCGCTGAAGCAACTACGAAAGGCCTTAGCAGACTTCAAGCCGGATGTCGTTCACACTCACAGTGCTAAAGGCGGCTTCCTTGGTCGAGCTGCGGCTTGGGGTAGGGTTCCTGTAGTGGTTCACACGGTACATGGAGCTCCATTTCATCCGTACCAAAGTTGGCTGGCGAGTACGCTGTTCATTGCGTTGGAGCGTTGGGCTGCGAAACGTTGTCACCACATGATCAGCGTAGCCGATGCGATGACCGACTTAATGGTTGCCGCTAAGGTCGCGCACAGATCCAAATTCACTACGATCTACTCTGGTATGGATGTCGAGCCATTTCAGCAGGCGAATCAGTTTCGAAAAGCATGTCGAGCTGAATTCGGCTTCAAAGAGTCCGATGTGGTAGTTGGGAAAATTGCCAGGTTGTTTCACCTGAAAGGTCATAAGTACCTGATTCAATCAGCAAAAAGAGTCTGCAACGAAAATCCCAATGTGCAGTTCCTGTTTGTGGGAGACGGAGTACTAAGGGAATCCCTAGAAGCTCAGATCGAATCGCTGGGAGTTACCAAGAATTTTCATTTTGTCGGGTTGGTTCCACCCGAACGAATTCCGTACTATTTGAGCGGGATGGACATGTTGGCTCACACGAGCCTGCGAGAGGGTTTGGCCCGTACCTTGCCTCAAGCGTTAATCGCTGGCAAGCCGGTGATCAGTTACGACGTTGATGGCGCCAGAGAGGTGGCCATCAATGGCGAAACAGGGGTGCTATTGCCACCGAAATCGATTGACCAACTGTCCGAGGCTATCCTTCAGCTTGCTCGCGATTCGGAGCTGCGTCAAAAGTTAGGGCAGGGCGGGGCTAGACTTTTCACCGATCAGTTCCGTCACCAAACAATGACGGCCAAAATTCGTCAACTGTACCAGCAACTACGGACCAACTCGGGGTAGGCGGCTAGGTCTACCTGCGGCATCGGATTATATTGGGGAATTGCATCCTGGTGCCTCAAGGATTACACAACTTTTCGAAAGACGGCTCATGACAAAAGTTCGCGATTTCCTCGGACCGTATCGGCTCGCTCGGCTGATTCGTATGGGCAATTCATGTCAGGTTTGGGAAGCCATCGAGACCGCGACTGGTCAGCGATACGCACTTAAGGTTCTTCGAGAAGATTTTCGAGAGCGCAAGGACGAGATCGCGTTCTTGAAAAACGAATTTGAGATCGCCCACGGGATGAGTCACCCTAACGTGATCAAGATGCATCAGCTCTTTCTGGAAAAGAACTTACCCCCGTTTTTGGTGCTCGAATTATTCAGCGAATTGAACATTAAGCAAGCGCTCCGTCGAGGTCCAGATTCGATTGCTTTTATGCTCGACAAGATTGCAGTGCAGTGTACCGAGTCGCTTTATTACATGCACAGTCAGGGATGGGTCCACTGTGATATTAAGCCCGACAATTTTTTGGTCTCGCGCGATGGCGAAGTAAAGCTGATCGACTTTACGATATCGCAAAAAATGAAAACTGGTTTTGCTAAGTGGTTCGCGGGCAAGCCCAAGTCGATCGCAGGAACTCGGAGCTATATGTCGCCAGAGCAAATTCGCGGAGCTGCTCTGGATCAACGCTCGGACATTTACAGCTTTGGCTGCGTGTTGTTCGAGTTGGTGACTGGCAAGCCGCCGTACACGGGATCAACGCCGAATGAGTTATTGAGCAAGCATCTTTCTGCGCCAATTCCATCGCCTCTGGTAGCCAACGACAACGTGACGCAAGAGTATGCCAACGTCATTCGAACTGCTATGGCCAAGAAGCCTCAAGATCGTTTTGAGTCGATGTGGGAGCTGCTAAAGACCTTACGTGTGACGAAGATCTTTAAGAAGCAGCCACGCATTCCCGAATCAAGCATCTTTGATGATGTTCCAACGGCAGGTCGTATTCACAACCAAGAACAGGTTTCGAACGTCGATGGCGAGAAGAAACCGAATAGCAAAGATCCCAAAGATCCGAACGATCCAAAGGACAAAGATCCAAAGGACAAAGATCCAAAGGACAAAGATCCAAAGGACAAAGATCCAAAGGACAAAGATCCAAAACAATCCAAGTAACATTGCAATCAGCCAACCTGTGATCGTCTTCAGTAGCGTTTGATGTAGAACGCACGCTTTGTCGAGAAGGTCACATCGTTGGCGATGAACACACGAACAGGAGTGAAACAATGAGTCATCCATCTGGGCCAGACTTCGAATCGCCCATGCTCGAGATCGAGGCGCGAATACAACAGCTTCTTCAAGCAGGTCCCGGCGACGAAGCGATTGAGAACGAAATTATCTTGCTGCGCCGTAAGTGGAACACAGTCACGCAGGAGATCTACTCGAAGTTGTCGCCGTGGCAGATTGTCCAGGTCTCCCGGCACAAGGATCGTCCGTACACTCGAGACTATCTGAATCTTGCGTTTGAAGAATTCGTCGAGTTGCACGGCGACAAACACTTTGGCGACGACCGCGCGATGCTGACCGGATTTGCCAAAATCGACCAGTACAAAGTCATGGTAATCGGTCATCAAAAGGGTCGCACCTATAAAGAACGTGCCGCTTGCAACTTTGGCTGTGCACACCCAGAAGGCTACCGCAAGGCGATGAGCAAAATGCGGATGGCTGAAAAGTACAATATGCCGATCATTTGCTTCATCGATACACCGGGAGCTTACCCAGGTGTTGGCGCTGAGGAACGTGGTCAAGCTCAGGTGATTGCCGAAAGCATGTTTCAAATGAGCCAACTGAAGACGCCGATCATTTGCGTGGTGATTGGTGAAGGCGGCTCTGGCGGCGCTTTGGGAATCGGCGTTGGAGACCGAATCGCGGTTCTACAGTTTGCCTACTATTCGGTGATCAGTCCTGAGGGTTGCGCGGGAATTCTGTGGAAGAGTCACCAGCATGCCCCAAAGGCTGCCGATGCCTTGCGATTCACCTCAACTCACTTGCAGGAGTTGGGCGTAATTGACGACGTTATCGAGGAGCCTCTTGGTGGTGCTCATCGGGATCATCACAAGATGGCAGCGAGAATGAAGAGCTATCTAGTAAGCACCTTGCGACAGCTCGTCGGACGCGAACCAGACGAGCTGATTGACGAGCGTTATGCGAAGTTCCGACGCATGGGCGTATTCTTAGACGCTTCAGAATCTGCCGCGCTGAACAGCTAACGTCGAGTTCTAGTAAGGTTCGTTTCAATCCTGCGGCCGGAACCCGCCATCGCTCCAATCGGAACATCAAAACAAATCGTCACTAGCCGGTTGAGTCGCATCTAAGACTTGATCGGCATGACTATCTAAGTCGCTTCGCTGATCGCGAAGCGCAAAGTTCGGCAATCGCCAAGATCAGCGGCAGGTATTGCACGTTGGTCCGGTGGCTCGTCCGGACCAGCCGATTGCGATTGAGCATTGCGATTGAGCATTGGCCGGGCCGAGCAAATGGGCGTGTTCCAGTTTCGACAGCGAGTTTTTTGCTGCAAGTTTTCGTCCAGCTTTCGAGAAGTAATCCGCCGAGTAATCAGCCTGTCGTCGACGCAAGATTTCGTTCCGACAACACGGAGTTTTAGTCGTGAAATCTTGGCGCGGAAATCGGCTACAGTTTTTTGAACATCCGATGCGGCAGGCTTGTATTCAGAACTGTATCAGATCGAGTTGATGTTCGAAGATTGATCCAATCGAGCGTAAAAAGCAGGGCCAAAACGACCAAATAGCAACGTCCGATAATGTTTCTTATGTTCGGTTTGATGTCTGTTTTTCCTTGGATTTTCAGCAATTTGCTGAGTTGCGTGTTGCCGTTCACTGCATAACGTTCCCGCTCGAATCATACTGCCCTAGCGAGCAGTTGTAGATTTTCTTCGTGGTCTGCTGGTTGGACTGAGTCAAGGCACAGCAGTTCGATTCTGGCGGCTGCTCCGACTCCAAAACCGACGGCCGACTCGGATTCAAACTTAGCGCGGAAAAACTCCGCTCGGAAGCTCTGCAGATCCACCGCCTGAAGGTCGCAAACCAGTACCGTTGCCGGAACCAAAACTCGAGCTTCCGATGCCTTGATTTCCGCCGTTTCCGAAATTCGAATTTGGTTGTCCGAAAATCGTATTTGGTCCAAAGCTCGATCCGTTGGGCTGTGTGTTTGGTTGAGCATTTCCCGAACCGGCTCCGAATCCGTTGCCGTTTCCAAAGCTCGTTCCAGGTCCAACCGTGGGGCTTCCGAAGTTGTTGGGCTGAGCTGTTGAATTAGGCCAACTGTTTGGATTGCTCTGCGGAATCAGTTGATTCAAATCGTTCGGAAGAAACTGACCAAGCTCTTTTGTTAGATTAGACAGGTTGGAGGCGTTGAACGTTCCGGTGCCTTCGTCTGGAGGTAGCTGATTCTGTTGGCCTTGTTTCAGTTGATTATCCAACCTAGCTAAGTACTCGCCAATAGTTGAATGAACCTCTTGAGGCAGAATGAGAACAGCCTTGTCGAGGAAGGCGGATATGTAGTAGCCCGAGCGGGACTGGCAGATAGCTGCTTGTTGTTTTGTACCCAACAGAGTCATCGCAAACATGGTAATCAGAAGGCAGAAAATGACGCCCTTCCCCAGTCCGAACAAGGCTCCCAAGTGTCGGTCAAATGTCTTCAGTCGAATCTTGTCGATCACTCCGCTTAACAGCCTGAATCCAACCCAAATCACGAAGCCCGTTCCCACATAGAGAATCAGCATCGCTAGAAATGAATTCCAAGGTGGTTGAGCGTCGATCATCTCGGCGACCTGAGTTCGATAGCGACAAGCAACGATGTAGCTAACGATGATCGAGGCCAGCGAAGCAATCTGCCAGGCTAGGCCTTTGATTGCTCCGAAAATGGCTGACACGCCTAGCACGATCAACATGATCAGGTCGTAAGCTTGCACTTGTTCAACTCGCTTTACTGAATAAATCCAATCGTCGAAGGCTGAGGCGAAAAAGTGGCTCAGCCGCTCAACCCAATGACCGCACGAATGCGTGAACTGAGGAGCATTTCGCTGTTCAAAATCAGTTATTAGCAAATCAGTCGAAAGTTTCGTAGGCCGATTCAGCGAAATCGAGTCTAAAACGGAGAAGGGTGCTAGCAAATTGGTTTTCCCCAAATGACCTAACGGCGTGAAGCCAATTTCGCTACAAGAATATGGTCCAACGCCGAAAAGCAATTTTGAACCGCAGGCGCTGTCTGAAACGAGCGGACTGCGGCTAGCGCCTGCGGTTCAAGAGCGATCGCTCTTTCGCTTACGATTTGGCAAAAATGCTTCACAGCGTTGACTCAGTCTTCTGACAGCCTCAACCAATTAGAGCTACCAATCATGGCCGACTTTAAGACTCACATGACGGTCAGCACAGTCACAGGAGCTGTCTTGGGATTCGCTGGTTGGAAAGCTTCGATGCCGATCGACACCTGTGTCGTTGCCGGAACCTTGTGCAGCGTGAGTGGAATGTTACCGGACTTGGACAGTAATTCTGGACGGCCACTTCGAGAGGCTACTGCGCTGGGCGCTGCTGTCATTCCGATGTTGATGGTGGATCGTCTGCAGAAAATGGAACTTAAGCAGGACACGATGGTGTTGATTGCGATCATCGCCTACGTAGTCATCCGCTTTGTCCTGGCTGAAATCTTTCGGCGATATACCGTCCACCGCGGAATGTGGCATAGCATTCCAGCGGCCGCCATTTGCGGCATGGTTGCGTTTCTAGTTATGTCTCACGAAGATATTACGATCCGATTGTTCAAGACATCGGGGGTCGTGCTGGGATTCATGAGCCATCTGATACTCGACGAAATTTGGTCGATCGATTTTCGTGGGGGCTCTTACAAATTTAAAAGCTCGTTTGGAACGGCGATAAAATTTTGGGGCGGAAGTCGCTTTGCCAATGTTGTCACCTACGCCAAGCTGGCAATCATCGGCACTCTGGTCTGGCAAGATCAAGGATTCATGGCCAAGTACCACATGGATCCGAATGTGCCTCATACGATGAGCGAAATGATCGCCTCACTGAAGACTCGTTATCAAAAGGCCAAAGACGTGGTCGAAGATATAGGGAATCGAATTCCTGGCTTGGGTGACGATGCTGACTCATCTACTGGGCAAGCTGGCCTGGCAGCTCAAAATGGTTCAGCTCTGAATGGTTTGCCAGGGCAGGCCGGACTAAATCAGGGAGACGCTCAGCGTCAACAGCTACCAGGAAATTTTGCTCTGCCAGCGGCGCCAAACTTTGGCGGCAATCCGGTGAGTTCAAATCCACCGACACTTCCAGGCAACGGGCAAGGATTCGGTGGTAACTCCCCTGCTCCATCGAAGTGGCAGTAGTTTTTTTTAAACTCGCTTCGGCGCTAGAACAGCTTGCGGCTATCTAACAGGATGGTGACTGGACCATCGTTGATGAGCGAAACTTTCATGTCGGCTCGGAATACGCCACGCTGGACCGAAACGTTCATGGCTTCCACTTTGCCACAGAACTCCTCGTATAACTGATTCGCAATTTCGGGAGCCGCTGCGTCGGTGAAGCTCGGCCTTTTTCCCCGACGCACATCTCCCAGCAAGGTGAATTGGCTGACCACGAGCAGGCTTCCTTGGATGTCTTGGACGCTCAGGTTCATCTTTCCATGTGAATCTTCGAAGACTCGAAGGCCAGTAACCTTGTTCACCATATAATCCAGGTCAGATTGCTGATCGCCATCGGCAACTCCCAGCAGCACTAGAAGCCCCGGACCGATTTGGCCAACTAGCTGACCATCGACGCTGACGGAGGACTGCGAAACGCGTTGTATTACGGCTCTCAAGAATCCACTCCCCTGCCCTGCCCGATACAGACTAGAATAAGATACGATTGAATTGACGAACGTTCCGCAGCCTAGTTCTAACTCTAAGTTCACAGTACGAGTCGAAGGATGCCATTTCAGTTCACCTGCCCACATTGTTTTACGAAGACTTTAGTCGAGGACAAGTATGCTGGGCAGACTGGCGCTTGTGCTTGTTGCGGAAAAATTGTCACTCTGCCAGAGTTGCGATCTTTTTCTAATTCTGGTTCGGTGTCATCTAGAACGATGTATGTTTCGCCGAAGTTGGTTTCCGTAACGCCGAGCATCACGGCCGAACGATTACCTGACTCCAATTCACCCGACGATGTTGTGGAGGCCGCGCTCGCACCAGAGAACCTCTCAGAAGCTGCTGGAAGTGCGTTTGGAATACCCATCGCAAACACGACGGCTTCAAGTCCACAAGTGGTTAACACGGCTGTGGTATCTTATGGCCATGATGTTCAGGCATTTAAGCGGCGTCGCTTTTGGGCTGTCATTGGAATTTTTGCGGGCTTGTTTATCTTGGGTGGTATTGGTTGGGTAACGATCAATTTTTTCCGCAACACTTCGGTTATCCAGAATCTGCAAGAGCGCCGCAATCGAATGATGAGCCTCAACAATTTAGGCAAGGTGGCTCGCGCGTTAAATGCCTATGCAGCAACTTACGGGACTTATCCACCTCCAGTTATTTACGACGAGAATGGCAAGCCTAAGCACAGTTGGCGCGTATTAATTCTGCCTCAACTCGGTGAGACATCTTTGTACAACCAGTACAATTTTGACGAGCCTTGGGACTCGCAGACCAATTCGATGATCTTTTCAAAGTGCCCGTACGTGTTAACCTGCCCAGCGACGAGTCCCAGCGCAATCACAGGCGAAGCAAACTGCTTTTTAATTGTCGGACCAGGTACTGTGTCACCTAATCAGCCAGGTCAAGCTCCCATGGCTCCTAGAGATATTGGTGATGGCTTATCATCAACATTCCTACTAATTGAATGTGCCAATCCAATTCATCAATGGACGAAACCCATCGACTATGATGCAAGAGGCAATGGAACAATCAAGTTTGGAGGCTGTTACAACGAAGGTACGGCAGCAGCCAAGGCTGACGGGACCGCAGTTTGGATTCCATTCAATGCATCTCCCGAAAAAGTTCGAGCTTTTACCACGCCTAACGGCAACGAGAATGGTATTGATCCAGACACGTTCAAACCGTAGCTAGCAGTAGGCAACCCAATGCCGGCTGGTCGACCAGGGCGACATGTAACGGTCTCAAACCGCCCCGTCCTAACAAGTCGACAACTTGTTGCAAGAAATGTGGTTGATGGATGACCACGCTGCCAGCAACGGAGAGTCTATAGCTAGTTGCGTCGAGTTGGTGAACAACCGATCGGATCATGGCTGCAAGATCCTTCGAAGCTTGAGTAATGGTTTCAGAGGGAACATCTGAATTACTGGCGCTCCCATTGGAACGATCGGCGAGCTGAAACGCGAACGGTGCGAGTGCGGCAATTCGTTGTCGGCTGGCCGCGTCTTGATAACACCAGCCGATTATTTGACTGGGAGAATCCAACGCCAAGTGTTGCAATACGGCCTTCAACAAATCTGTTTCTGAAGATCGTCCATCGGCTGCATGGCAAGCTGCCTGCAGAAGTTTTTGTCCGATCCAAAACCCACTGCCTTCGTCACCCAAAAGATATCCCCATCCGCCTGACCTAGCGAAGCGGCTTGGATCATCGCTCCGATCATTCCCCCGGCGACCCCAAGCCAGAGATCCAGTTCCGCAGATGAGTGCTACCTCTGCCGGTGCATTGGATGAATGTTCTGACAGGAAGGCTGGAAGACTCGCTTCCAACACTGCTTCTGCTTCGCTAACAACGCGAGCCTGTCTAGCGATCTGAGATTCTACGATCCAACTTTCCACTGTTGATTTTTCTTCGGGCCGCCCTGCCCCAGCCAAACAAAGCGTGATTTTTTCGGCGCAGCTCCGATTCAAGTTGGCCGCCTTGAATGATTCTGCAATTGCATGATCGATACTTTGAAATGCTAAGTCGAAACCAACGGCTCTCGGGTTGCTCGCCCCCCCCTGCCCTGCTCCGACTATCTCCAAATGGCCGTCGAGCTTGTAACCTAGCAGAGCAAGAGTCTTGGTTCCACCACCATCAAGGCCAAGATAAAGCGGGCCTGATACGGGGCTTGGCATTGATGAAGCACTTGGCCGCGTCATTTTATCGCTCGACATCTGTTATCGCCCGACGAAGTTGTCCACCTGCTCGCTCAAGCAGTTCACGAGCCTGATCCGCGGTTACGTTGCGTAGCACCGACACGATTGCTGTCTTCACTTCATCAGCACAATTTTGCAATGCTATTGCGGACTGATCGAGGTCAAGTCCGGTGATCTCGCTGACGATGCGTTGGCTTCGAAGCTTTAACTTAACATTGCTGGCTCGTAGGTCTACCATCAAGTTACCGTAAGTCTTGCCGATCAATATCATCGCTCCTGTGGTGATCATGTTGAGGATCAGCTTGGTGGCGGTCCCTGACTTGAGTCGTGTCGAGCCGCTAAGGACTTCTGGACCGACAACCGGAGCGAGCATCAGTTCGGCGTGCTGATGAAGTTCAGATTGTGCGTTGCAGGTGAGTCCAATTGTCTTCGAGCCTAAACTGCGAGCGAAATTCAAGGCTCCGATCACATAGGGCGTGCGCCCGCTGGTAGCGATACCCACGAGCAGGTCTTGGGACGAGAATTGATGAGCTTGCAGATCGCGAGCCCCCTGCTCTAAGTCATCCTCGGCGCCTTCAACGGCAGTCGTCAATGCCTTCGAGCCCCCAGCGATAACACCAATCACCATGCCTGGCGGAGTGCTGAATGTGGGCGGGCACTCCGATGCATCCAGGACGCCTAGCCGCCCAGATGTGCCAGCGCCGATGTAGAATAGCCTGCCGGACTTACGAAAAGCTTCAGCAGTCCATTCAATAGCAGTAGCGATGGATGGAATCACTTGACCGACAGCCGCGGCCACTTGAGCATCTTCGTCGTTGATTAATTTTGCAATCTCGATGGCGCTCAGTTCATCAATTTTCCGCGAACGAGGATTACGGCTTTCGGTGGTCAGGTGGTGCATTGGAGTTTTCGTGAGTTTTGTTAGAGCAGATCTTGCTCAGTAATGTTAGCTACTGAATCCCGGAAAGGGAGAGCATAGTCTGTAGTGGAGTTCGCCAGAATCCCAGTTCGACGAGAGTTCTTCGAGCTAGTATCAAGCTGAATTAAGCAGAATCATCCGTTTGAGGCTCTAGTCAAACTGGATACTGATTAAAATTCAGAGCCCAGCCGACTCGCCTGCTTCTGGCTAACCTACTTCCGTGCTCAAAAGGGGAAACCGTGCGGCTTGCGCCGTTACGCTCGAATACTCACTAACAGATATACCAACCATGCTTCCAATTGCCAAACGCTTAGCTCTGCTGTCAACCTTCTTCTGCCTGCTTGTCGCTCAATCGATCACCTCTTCCGAAGCTGCTCAGCAGTTACCTGTCGTATCGCCCGAGTCGGTCGGATTTGATGGGCAAGGCTTGAAGCAGATAGACGAACTAGTTCGGGCAGCTATCCAAGAGGCAAAAATGCCAGGTTGCGTCATCTGTTTTGGCAGGCAAGGCAAGATTGCCTATCTGAAGGCTTTTGGCAACAAGCGCGTTGAGCCCACTGTTGAGCCGATGACGGTTGATACGGTCTTTGATATGGCCAGCGTGACAAAGCCAGTTGCGACGGGCACCAGCGTGATGAAGCTGATTGAGCAAGGTAAGCTACGAATGTCTGCAAAGGTCGTTGATTACTATCCCGAGTTTGCCCCAAACGGAAAAGACAAAATCACAATCCAAGATCTACTGATTCATCAAAGTGGTCTAATTCCCGACAATGCACTGAAAGATTACCTGGAGGGACCAGAGGTAGCTTGGCAAAAAATCTGCCAGCTTGAGTTAACAGCCCCAGTGGGTTCAACCTTCAAATACTCGGACGTCAACTTCATTGTGTTGGCAAAACTAGTTGAGAAGATTTCGGGCTCAAACATTCACGAGTTTTCTCAACGAGAGGTCTTTCAGCCACTCGGCATGAGCGAATCGGGATACTTGCCCGCTGAGAGCTTACGAAATCGTGCGGCTCCGACAGAGCAGCGTGAGGGACGCTGGATGCAAGGCGAAGTTCATGACCCAAGAGCTTATGAGCTGAAGGGAATTGCTGGTCACGCAGGCCTGTTTTCTACCGCGACAGACTTAGCCAAGTATGCTTCGATGATGATTGGCAATGGCACATTAAAGTTAGACGGAAAGGCTGTGCAGATCCTCTCGGCTCGATCCGTGGATGTGATGACTCGCGCTTATCCCGTTTCAACCGGTACCCGCGGCTTGAGCTGGGATAAACGCACGGGCTTTTCGATTAATCGCGGCGATCTGCTCAGCGATCGAGCCTTCGGTCACGGTGGTTTTACTGGAAACGTGTTTTGGATCGATCCGGAATTGGATCTGTTTTTCATCTTCTTGAGCAATCGAGTGCATCCCAACGGTAAGGGATTGGTGAATCCTTTGGCTGGGCAGATCCTAAATGTTGTGGCTGGATCAATGAGCAAGGCCCCCCCTGCCCTACCCCAAACTGCAGTGAAATCTCTAGATGTGTTGACGGGCTTAGATGTTCTTGAACGTGATGGGTTTCGCCAACTTGCCGGTCGCAAGGTGGGGCTGATTACGAATCACACCGGTCGTAGTCGATCAGGAAAGAGCACCGTGTCGCTGCTACATTCCGCTAAGGAGGTGAAGTTAGTTTCGTTATTCAGTCCAGAACACGGTTTCGAAGGTAAGCTAGACATCGAAAAAGTGGGTGATGCCAAGGACACTGAAACTGGACTCAAGATACATAGCCTCTATGGTGAGACTAGGAGACCAACCGAAGCGATGTGCGAAGGCATTGATACGATCGTGTTCGACATACAGGATATCGGCGCGAGGTTCTACACCTATATCTCTACAATGGGTGAAGCGATGACCGCTGCTAGCCAGTTCAAAAAACGGTTGGTAGTGCTGGATCGACCGAATCCGATCGGTGGAATCGCTGTGGCAGGCCCTATGTTGGACGCTGGTACTGAGTCGTTTGTAGGATTCCACAATATTCCCATACGACAACGCAAGACGATCGGTGAAATTGCGTTAATGCTAAAAGCCGAGAAGAAACTGGATGTCGATTTAGAAGCGATTCGATGTGAAAACTGGTCTCGAGATCAACTCTGGGATCAAACAGGTTTGACATGGATCAATCCCAGTCCCAACATGCGATCGCTGACTGAGGCTCTACTCTATCCGGGCGTTGGCATGCTTGACACGACCAACATCTCTGTTGGACGAGGAACCGACACTCCGTTCGAAGTCGTTGGTGCTCCGTGGATTGATGGTTCGGCTTTGGCTGCTGAACTGAACCGACAAAAGCTTACTGGGGTGGCTTTCATTCCGATTGAATTCACGCCATCATCCAGCAAACACCAGAATCAACTTTGCCAAGGTGTAAATATTCAGATAGCCAATCGGGAACAGTTTGAACCGCTGAGTGTCGGCTTTGCTTTAGCCACTTCGCTCCGCAAATTGCACGCCGACAAATGGGAGACTAAAAGTCTGACTCGCTTGATGGGCAGCAAAGTCTGTGGAGAAGCAATTCTAGATGGCAAGCCAGCAACAGATTTGATGAAGCTTTCCTTGGATGGCGTCAGCGAGTTCAAACGCAGGCGTGAAACATTCTTGCTGTACCGGTAAGGTCAATGCCGCGCTGGGTCATAGCCGATTGATGGCAAGGATCGTTAAGCTATTGAAAATGGCGATGCACGAAGAACTGGCCAAAAGTAAAAACTACTTCTTGGTCTTTTGCCGCTGAGTTCCGATCTGCACAGGTAACCGAATTTCGCCAGAACTTCTTTGTATGGTGGCTTGAACCACATCGCCTGGCGTAGTTGCCTGAACAGCTTCAACTAGCTCTTTGAATGTCTCAATCTTCTTGCCATCGAAGGCAATGATGTGATCACCAACTTCCAAGCCAGCAATCTCTGCCGGGCTGTCTTTTTCGATTTCAGACAAAATTGCTGGACCATCATTCTTGCCGGTTACACCGATATACGGAGGACCAAAACCTGGGAGCACGCCCCAAACCTCTTTGCGAGCCATCCTGTCCCAGCTAGCTTTGAAAACGTCGATTGGAACATGCATGTTGTCGGTGACTTCGGTTCCAATTCTCGAATGAATACCGATCAACTGGCCGTCCAGTGTGAATAGTGGGCCACCGCTATCACCGCCAATCAATGCAACATCCGTGAATAGCGTATGGGGATCTTTGTTTCGAGGTACCATCTTCTGCATGCGACCAACTCGAATCACGGTTCCGCGGTCCTTCTGCCAACCACCGGGATGCCCAGCGCCGATAACCCACTGACCAATCTTAAGATCCTTACTTCGGCCGAGTGTCGCGTGAGCAAATTTCTTGTTGGGATTTTCAATGCGAATCAGCCCAGCATCATGATCTCGATTCATACCCAGCGTTTTGGCCTGCAATCGAGTGCCGTCGTGCATAATGACAGTTGCATTACGCCCCGGAGATCCTGCGACGTGAGCTGCAGTTAGTATGTAACCATCTTCAGTGATGATAACTCCACTTCCCTGCGCCGAACCTTGCTGAATGTTGACAGTAACCAGTTGAATAGTCTTGGCAACCTGAGACTGCTGCTTTTCAAGGGCTCGCAATTCATTCAGGGATGAAGGTTCTTTCCCATCGGCGATCAACTTCACGTCTGGACTCAAGGCCACATAAGTCATTCCAGGCACAGAGGCTTCGTTCGCTGCTGGCATGACTGGCTTTTGAACAACTTGTGGAGCCAGGCCATTGGAAGATCCTGCTATCTGGCCGTTAACTTGAGGATTGACCGGTGTGGCTGGAATAATTGTCCCGTTAGGAGATGGAACAATTGTTTCTTGAGCGAGTATCGCTCTGCAACTCAGCCCGTGAACCAACACAGAAGTGGTCAATAAAAGTGCGACAATCAGTCGGGGCAATGCGGGTCTGGTCATGAAAAAACCTGCGGGTTGCGCTACTTGGCACGAAAATCTGCAAAAGCATCGGAGAATTGATTATTCGTAGGGAGAGAACAAAATTGAAGTGTCCAAGCCCCGGAATTGAGCCAAAGTTGCCGATTCGATGCCTTATTTTATGAATGTGTTACGAAATTTCCGGTTGTTATGTCTAACTAAACACCCCCTCTGGCTGTGATAGTCACAATCTTTGGCTTGCACAAAACAAGGCCCCCGAGAAGATTGTGCACTCAGTCATTTCGCCAAGATCGCTAAAGCCAGCGCCGATAGCATGGACAGTAAACTCACAAAACCAACCTCGAACGACAATGATCTGGCGAACCAAATGCGAGGTTGGTTCTCGCGCTTAGTCCCAGACTTCAAGCCGATTGAAACAGGATCAAACCAGCCCGCTGAATGCGAGTCCCCTGAAAGTCCAGACCTCAAACCGTCTAAATCAGACGATGAAGCAACAACCGATTCGACGACAGGTTCAGACAAGATAAGAGATAGCTCATGGCCGGGTTCGATTTCCGGTTGGGTTCAATCGAGTCTGTTGGGTTTAGAGGTTCCCTTGCAATCGGTCAGTAAGTCTGCAATGGCTTGTGAATTCGAGGTGCTGCTCAACGAACGACAATATCCGTTGGGTGTTGAAGTTGCGTTTGAATGCATGGAGATGATTGAGCATATCGAAGACCTGCTGAGCGTCTATCGTGCAAGCAGTCAATTCAGCAAAATCAATCAGTTCGGAGGCGAGCGCTCCGTTTATGTTGATCCCAAGACACTGGAACTTGTCTTGCTGGCACAAGCGGCTTACGCTTGGACTGAGGGCTGCTTTGATATGACAGCCGGAAGCTTGTCAGAAGCCTGGGGATTCTCGCGACGACAAGGAGCTATGCCGACTCAGCAGCAAATTGACGCTGCTTTGGAGTTTGTCGGTTCGCAGTTCATTCAGATCGATCAGGCCCAAAGCACTATTCATTTGTCGCGTCCCGGAGTGAAGCTGAATCCTGGTGGCATTGGAAAAGGTTATGCAATAGACCGCGCTGTCAAAATACTATTGCGTGCGGGGATCAACGACTTCATGATCCACGGAGGTCTGAGTTCGATCGCAGCTCGCGGCAAACGTCAGGGCGTCGATTCTGATTGGACTGTTGCTCTGAAGCACCCGTGGCGAACAGAAGAATTGATCGAGACCATTCCATTGCGAGACAAGGCAATAGGAACGAGTGGATCGGGCAAGCAGTTTTTCCATTTCAATGGCAGGCGATACAGCCACATCATCGACCCACGAACAGGTTGGCCCGCTCAACAGATGATGAGCGTGACTGTCGTGTGTCCGAGCTGTGCCATCGCAGATGCAGTAGCTACCGGACTATTCGTGATGGGGGTAGAGAAGTCGGTCGAATTCTGCGAGCGATTCTCGGATGTGGCTGCGGTTCTGATCTTTCAAGATGCAAAGTCCGGTTCGCAGCGCATCGAGCACCTCAACTGGAACTTGATAGACTGAGTGATGGAGCGTGCTAGAGCTAAGCCTGAACGATGCGAAGCAAAAGTTCAACCCAGGGCAGATAGACTAAAAGCACATATGTTGCCACCGTAACGATGCAAACTACGATGGAAACCATCATTGGTAACCAGCGGGACTCTCGCAGCGACATTGCATCAGCTTGGAAGTTCAGTTGGGTACTTATCCGGCCGAGTAGCTCGACAGCTTTGGCTTGATCGATTACTCCAGCATACAAGGAACTCAATAGCAGAGATGTTTCCGTGGGCAGAGGATGCAAAGCCTGCTGCTTTTGCAAGTTGTTGAAGGCTGAGTCAGCTAACTCTTGAGAGAGCCCCATTGCTGACATGCTACGAGGCAATGATTCGCTGATTGGTCGAGAAGCCGCTAATTGCATTTGACTTAAGCTGGTCGCCAGCGCCTGAAGTCTCAATCGCGGCGCTGCTAGTTTGGGTAGACCGAATGAGTCCTTACGAAAGCGACGCAAGAACCACCCTGCCAGCGGCAGAATTGTCGCAATGGTAATCAGCGACATCAGTGCAAAAAAATGTTGTCTTGTCCAGACGAGGAGTGATAACCACTGCGGCAGACTCATTTCGAACTGCTGATAGGTTGCATGGATTTCAGGAATGAGATGCCAGGCAGTAAATCCAATGCTCAGCAGTAGTATGGCTATTAGCATTGAAGGGTAGACCATGGCCGCTCCCAATCGTTTGCTGGACTGAGCATTAGCGATATGCATCGCAGTCCAATGCTGGAGAGCATTATCTAGCCGATTAGAAACTTGTCCGGCTTCAACACATGCGGCCAAGATTCGCGACTGATTCGAGTCCGTGCCTTTAAGCGAGTCGGATAGCGAACGGCCTTGCAACAGTCGCTGCTGAACGATGGATGCTGAATCAGAGAGTTTCCCCCCGTTCAACTCTGCAAGCTGCGCCAACTGTTGCTCGATGGGTAACTTCGTACCGGCAATTTGCGCGATCTGAACACAGACGGCAATCTGCTGGTCGAGTGTTAACTTGGCTGTGGATGTTGTATTCATCAGGTAGCTGAGCGTTGACCGATTCGAAGTTTCAAGCGAAACATATCGAGCGAAACATATTTGAATGTACTGAAAACCACTCGGCAAGCACCCCCGCCAGCATCCAGAACTGAGCCTTATCTCTCTACATAGCTTCGCAGCACGGCCAAATTGCGTAGATCCCAATCAACCCCTTCATCATCCACGCCTTTTTCCGTTTCGAGATACATGGGCAACGACTTGAAGTGCGGTGACTTCAAAAACAACTTAAAGCCCTCTTCGCCGATGAAGCCTTGGCCAATATGCTCGTGGCGGTCAACGCGAGAGCCACAATCTTT
>JAXMBP010000031.1:0-75366 GCA_046349795.1 Pirellulales bacterium
AGAATAGCCATAACTTTGTCCAAGTATCGGTAGAGACATCCCTGAGACAAACGCTGCAGTAGCGAGACCCAGACAGTAATATTGCTCTCTGCGCTTGAGGGCCGCGCGAACTAAGATCGCCGTGCAAGCCATCAGTATCAACACGCTCGTGCTGTAAAGCAAAGCAGCTCGCAGCACACCCAGGGAGGGCCCAACCCAAAAAGCCATCATGTACCCGCTTGCCGCAATCCACACAACAGCGTAAGTAGTCAACGACATGACGATCTGCATTTTGACATCGTGGTTCGTTCGTCTTGATAGAACTAGCATTCCGATCGGAACTGTTACCATATACGCTGTGAATGGAATTTGTTGAGCTAAGTCGCTCTTAACGAACAAGCTAAAGATCGCAGCGATCGCTGCCGCACTTGTCATCAGTACTTGGCAGACCAACATTCCTTTGCCGAACGGCACTGACAATCTCATGGCCCGCTGCATGACAGCGAGATCCTCTTGAATTCGACCTAATATTTTATCTGTCATAATTCGACCTCGTTGTAGCTATGAGAGTGAGTGTAAACAGTTATCGAAAATACGCGAGGTGCCAAACCCTCTGAGAGAGTTTACCGATGGTAGACTTCTATTATTCCGTGTGAGGCTTCATCTTCTCGATGCACCAGTCTCCAATTGCGGAGAGTGCTGCTACGGAGATTGTTTCATCGATTTGTCCGTACTCCAAAGCCGCACCGGTTTGACAGTTCTGAAGCAGGTGATTGATTCCTGGCAACTTCCGCAATGTTGCGTCGCGATTCCCACCAGCCTTGAGTGCTGCCTCGATTTGAGGGAGATTCTGTTCAGGGTCGACCTGAAGGTCTTTTTCGCCGTTGATCGCCAGCACGGGACAGGCTACTCGTCGTAGAGCATCTCTCGGGTCCAGAACGAGGAACATGCGAAACCAAGGCGAACCGATCGTTGCCGCACTTGCTGGCAGCGCCTGCTCTGCAGCCCTGCGCTCTGTTTCCGAAGGCATGGTGGCGATGAGCGTTTTCATCGTGTCGATCAAATGTATCCCGTTGGGATCCTCTTTCATCGACGCAAAGAGTTTCTTTTGCCGCTCAGTCTGTCGCGCGATAGCATCTTCAGTCGCACCCATAGTGCGGGACATCAACTCGACTTGGCGGTATATGATTTCCTCGCCAGGAACGCCAGGTGAAGCAAGAAGTACGACACCGGCGACTTTCGAATTCTCGCTTGCTACCAGAGCCGCAATGATTCCACCCTCGCTGTGACCGCAAAGACCGATACGCTTCGAGTCAATGTCCGATCGCGCCTGGAGGTATTCGAACGCTGCAGCCGCATCGCGTTTAAAATCCTGTGTTGTGGAACTACCGAAGTTCCCGATTGACTTGCCGATGCCTCGATCATCGTACCGAAGGACAACAATCCCGCGACGGGTTAGGTTGTCGGCGAGAACCCAAAATGGCCGATGCCCCAAATGCGATTCGTCTCGATCGTGTGGCCCAGACCCTGTAATCAAGACGATTGCGGGAAACGGTCCTTTACCTTTTGGAATCGTGAGCGAGCCAGCGAGCGTCACCTTGTCCGCACGATTGTCAAACTGAACTTCTTCAATTCGATATGGAAACGGTGGTTTGGGTTCCTGCGGACGGTGATAAATTTCGCCTTCCTTCTTCTTGAGAACGAGTGGCAGGACCGTTGTTCCCTGCGTCCATGTTCCTGCGATTTTCTTTTGACTCTCGTCGAGTTTTCCGACGAACCGTCCATGGATCACTGCGACCTCAGCGGTAAGCGTTCCGTCAAGAAATCTGACCGAATCGACTGGCAGGTCTTTGACGCCTTGATCAAGACTATCAAACTTGGCTGTGAGCTTCCCAGCATCGTCAGCAACGATTTTCAATGCGACTCGCAGTTCAATTGCGTCGGACGTGATGGGCCCCACCCAAACGCCGACCGCTTTTTCCAATTTGGGATTTTCATCTCCTATAGCGAATGAGGAGACAACGAAAAAAAATCCCATGCTCGCCGCAATTGATGCCAAGTGCCGGGTGAACTTACGGATGTGGAACCACAGTTGCTCTGACATGATGATCCCTTTCGAACGACTGCAAAACTCTGTTTTGTTGAGTACTCAAACTATTTGAGTATATCGGATGCCGCATGTCGGTCAATGAAATCTTTTTCTGTTCTCGACATTTTCGACGGAATTTGCCGAGAAGCCTTGTCGCCTTGGATTGATAGACGCTTTGGTCGATCACTCGAGTCCTAGTGCACGACGGACACACGGAGATTTCCTGCGAGCTTTGAAGGCTTCATCCAATCTGTGGCGAGTCTTGGGCTCGAAGCCCTGGACGGTTCTACTGCGAGATTGACTCTCTGAAGAGTCGTTCGAGAATCTTTCGCTCGCGGGCGATTTCAAAACGCCAGGGGGCTGAGGTGTCAAGCGTTTCCAGTTGGTCTAGCCTTCGTAGTGCTGGCTGGAATCGCAGAGTGTGTCGTAGAACTCCCACCAGCAGTAGCGTTGCTTCAGCGTCTCGAGGAAATTTTTCAAGTAGATCCAGCAACATGGCTTCGGCTTCATACCAGTTGCCTCGGAGATATTGCTCCTGAGCCGATTCAAACGCGCTTTGGGCTTTTGTGTCAGGCAAGCCGATTAGCCGTGAGTAACTTAAGTGGCTTTTGACTAGGCTGGCTAACCATACGCTACCAACCACGACCCAAATGACTCGTACTATCCACGTGCCTAGCCACAGCGGCCATACAAATGTCGCCAAGAGAACAAAGCAGACGGTCCAACTAAAAAGTATCGCTGCGAATAGGCCTCGTGAATTTCCTCGCACCCAACACTCCGCCAAACCGGGCCAGCAACAAACTAAGTGCATGTTGTTCTCCTTTGGGTGAGAGTTTTGAGTTGTCAGAAACAAAACGAGAGAATTAGCAAAACCGCTAGATCAACGCTAGTCGAGTCCACTGAACCCAATGCAAGCAAAAGAGCGTCGAGCATTCTGTTCGATCATCGCATCGATCACTCGATCGGAAAGAACGCTAGACGCATGGAAACAAGTCAAAACTGGATAACTCTCGCTGATCGCCTGTAGCGAACTGCCGAAACTTCCGCGCGCAGAAGTTGGCTGGCTCGCCGAGGTCGCAATATGAATCCTCCTGCAGTGATAGCAATCGATTTACCCTCCCCGGAAATCTCGCATTACTCGATTTCCGACCCTCCCGCGAAATGATCTGTCGTGCTTTAGAAACTTGAGCGCGCGGAGAGGGTCCGAATATCTATCTAACTGACCCAGCGATCAACGAGAAATGTCCATAATTGGCAGTAAAAATAATCAATCCAATTTGCGGAACTGAATGACTGGCTGTTGGTTATCGTTAAAGATGGTGACTAGTCGCTGATCATTCTCGGCAAGTCGGATGGTTGGACGTACGAATGCGTCTCGCTCGTAACACGAACGACCTTTCATGAGGAAGCCAATCTTCTCCAGTTGAGGCAGTTTCCAGACGGCGATATTGCTTTCGTCGTCAATGCTCAAGCCAACGGAACCGTCATGGCTCAACGTGAAAGATCGTATAACAGACTTATGTGCAGAGATTGACTGTATGGATCCCGTTGATAAGTCAGAATAGCGAATGGTTCCCTCTGTATGAGCCGAGAGAATCGCATTTCCATCATTCACATAAGCGACCAGGTTAGACATTGTCGGAGTATTGGAAGCCACTGTCACCTGCAAAGTTTCCAAATCGATTTCTCGCAGTTGTGGGAAATCGCCTCCAACAACAATTTTCTTCCCACTGGGATGCCATGCAACTGTCCAAGGAGATCCCTCCATACTGGCAACTTTTCTCACGCAGCTTGACGATCCTCTTATGTCGACAATGTAGATATCTCGCGAGGCGCTGATAGCGATCGATTGACAGTTGCTTTCAACTCCCAGTACCTGCAAATTGTCCGACGAATCGATCTCCGTTGGGACGTCGACGACTTTGCCCTCGCGAAAAATTTGAAGCGTCGAAGAATCTCTAAGAAAGGCAAAAGATGAAGAGCAACCAGTGCACAGGCCACCAACGTTGTTTTCCGCCACGAATATTTTGTTGGGGTTGAAAGGAAGAAGTGGCAATTGTTGAACCGCAGCAAAATTGGGAGTGTCGATTGTGGGTAGGCTGTTTGCAGAGCCCTCCAGTTGCCGCTGGTTAGCAAGATCTCGGATGACGACTTTGCCAGACATTGTTCGAATGCATGCGAATTGGCAAGTTGAGTCGAGCCGAACCTCAAGTTCCCGCAACGTTTCAACAGCAACTGAATTGCCGAGTGGGGTCTCGATAGGTCCGCTCTCACTAGTTCGAGCAATATTGGCAACATTCAGGTCGAGCAGATCGCCGTTTTGAGTTCCACATACGAGTCTGTCGTTTGCAAGGCAGATCGAGAGTATTGGGCTATCGGCGAGGTGCCATGACCCAACAGGATCCAATACGGGGATTTGATCCGAAGTCGAATTTAGCGTTCCCTTCGAAGTTGAGAGTCGCTCTTGAATCTTTAGCTCCCAGGCAAGTACAGCACCGCTTTCCGTTGCACAGAACAACAACCTTCCGTTATCACTGCAGTGCACGCAGCGAATATTGTTGATGGCTTCGCCTCGAAGTTGAGCAACCGCTTGTTTGCTTTGCACATCGATCAAATTGAAGTATTCGCTTGATCCAAAGGAAACTGCAACAAGCGATGTTCCCGGGACCCCTTCACAAAACTGAATTCCTCGGGGAAAGACAATCTCATCCGAAGCGATTTCAACTGGATCTTCAATGGATAGAACTGTCTGTTCCTTCTGAAAGACCAGTTTCTTTGGCGAGCTCGTTTGAGCAAGCCACAGATTTCTGCGGTCGGCTGGGAATTCTCGATAGGTCAAAGTATCGAGGTCGTACAGTCGTACATTTTGATACCGTGAAGCGCACAGCAGGCTTTTACCATCGTCGGTAACTTCAATGGACTCAATAGTCGTTTCAAATCCTGTGATAATTTCAGTAGTTATGCCTGTGGTCAGCTCATGTTGGTAGATCGAGGCGATGTGACGATTTGGGTAGGTTACACCGCCAAAGTAGAGGCATGGTTTGGTGGGGTGAACGGCCAACGCATTCAGAGACGGAAGTTCCGAAGCTAAATCAGCAACTATCCGTCCACAGGAGAGGTCGTACAAATAAAGGTGGCCGTTAGAGGAAGCGAAGGCAACTTTATTTGTACCCGGAACAGTTCGTACTTCTTCGATGCTTTTGTCTAGCTTGAAGAGTGACCGAAAATGATGGTTGAGATCGTTTGCAAGAAGTCGCCAGTCCAACCGAACTGAAGTATTGGTGTGGCTAACGGCAAGTTCTGAAAGGGCTTGTTTTGTCTCCCAAAGCCGCGAAGCCTCCCAATGACGGTAGGCTTCCCGAATACCGGCCAGCCAAACGGTTTCCGAAAATATCTGTCGTTCGGTTTCGGCCTGCAGTCGAAGTTTCGTTGCTTCTTCAAGCGATTTTTCGACTCGTTCTTTGGCGTTAGCAAGTTCGCGGTTGACGCGTTCGAGAATCAGGTTTTGAACCTGCATTTCTCGTTGACTTTGCCACGAAACAACTGAGATTACTGCCAAACAGACAATCACAGCCGCAGTAATGATTGCCAAAGATTGATGTTCGCTCACTAGCCGACAGAACTTCTCCATGGCTGATTGCGGACGAGCCTTAATCGGTTGGCCTCGCAAGTAACAGTCTAAGTCGTCCGCCAATTCTGCAGCGGTAGAGTAACGTTTAGAGGCGCTGGGATGTAGAGCCTTCCGGCAAATGATATCCAAGTCCTTAGACAGACTGGGCCAAAGCACTCTTGGACTTGGATGATGCGTTAGACCGAGAGCTACACGTTGAGCCAAGGACGATGCGCCTTCGAATGCACTCTGACCGGTCAGGCACTCAAAGAGAATTGCACCCAAAGCAAAGATGTCTGCAGAGGGTAGAGATCGACTTCCTGTAAGGTCGAATTGTTCAGGAGCCATATACCTTGGCGTGCCCAACAAAGTTGTTGATCCGCTTTGATCGATGCCTTCGTCTTGAATCTTTGCCAGCCCAAAGTCGGTCAAAAAGACCTTGACTTCGCTCGGATCGAGAATGTTTTTGAATGGTTGCAACCAGCGATTGTCGACGCTCTCTTTCAATGAGTCGATTTGCTTGGCTTCGTCATCGTCTAACTGAAGCAACACGTTCTCGGGTTTGATATCGCGATGAACGACACCGTGTTCATGAGCGCAGTGGACTGCATAGGCCAAATCTGAAACAAGTTTGGCTGCTGTGGCAGGTTCCAGTGGGCCTTTCCTTAGCACTGCGGCTAGCGATTGACCACGAATGACATCTGCTACCTGCCAGGCAATTTTGGAGTTCTCATCAGCCTCAATCACCCGAACAATAGAAGAATGATTGAGGCGAGCGGCTGCGCGAGACTCTCGCAGAAACCGGTTCTTAGCATTCTCAACGGTCATCCATTCTGGACGTAAGACCTTGATGGCAACCTCTCGCCTAAGACGCTGGTCTAATGCCAAATAAACGTTGCCGTATGTTCCTCGTCCTAGAGTTGCTAGAACGGAAAATCTCTCAGGCAGGTTTTGAATCAACAACCTGTCGATGAAAGACAGTTTTTCCAGAGCTGTTGATTCATCTTTGCTCGCAGATTTGCTGCTCGTTTCGGTGCTGGTTGAGAGTTCTGAGTTGTTGCCGAACGACGAATTGACCATGAACTATCGGTGGGCGTTCAGTGGAGTGGGCTATGTGGAGTTGGTAGTTGTCCAGAAAGGATTGCGATTATGTTACTTAAAAGGCTAGTTGGGTCTAGTTGAAAACGACCTTTGGTTTTGCAACGGCATCCATAAGGGTGGCTCTAGGTCTAGTAATCAAGTACGTTGTTGTTCCTTCTGCGACAGCGGATAACATATTGGATAGTTCCTTTGATTTCTTCGATTCCCTTAATTCGGTGTAGCGGAATTCCAATGCACGCTAGATTGATACTCTGGTTGTTACTGCCATTCAGTCTGATCAGTTTTGCAACGAGTGCGAAATCAGACGATCAACTAAACCGAGACAAGCATGTTGCGGTGGGTGCAACCGTCTCGAAGATGAAGTTCGTTGACATCCGAGGCTTGGATCGGGACTTAAAGGACCTGGGCGAACATAAGGCATACGTGTTCGTTTTTACAAACACTACTTGCCCATTGGTTCGCAGGTACCTACCCAAGTTGAAGGAGATGAATGAAGAGTTTAAGGCGGACGACTGCCTGTTCGTGGCGGTGAACGTCGGCGTGCAAGAGACGATACGCGACATGGCAGCTCAGGCCGTGGATTTTGAACTGCCATTCTTCTTCGTTAAAGACCGAGATCATAGTTGCGTTAAAGCACTGGGAGTTCGAAAGACTCCTGAAGTGGTTGTCTTGGACCAGCATCGAACTATTCAGTACCGCGGACGCATTGATGATCAGATGCGCATTGGCGGCGCGAAACCAAATGCATCGCGTGAGGACTTGAAAGAAGCGATTAAGCAAGTGCTGGCCGGTAATGCTGTAGAGATCAACCAAACCGAGGTAGACGGTTGCATCATCGAGTCGGCTTCAGAACCTAAGGCGACACCTAAAGCTCAATTAGCGCAGTCGGACTCGGCAACGACGACTTGGAGCAGCCATATCGCCGAGATAGTCTTTCAAAAGTGTGCGAACTGCCATCGCGCGGGAACGGCTGCACCATTCGCGCTCACAAGCCGAGATGAAATGGCCGCCAACGCATCCATGATTGCAGATGTCATAGCGAAAGAGACTATGCCGCCTTGGTATGCTGCTAAGGCTCATGGTCAATTTCAAAATGAATCTGGATTAACAGCGGATCAAAAACAGAAACTGCTAAGTTGGATCGAAGCCAACTGTCCCGTCGGCGAACTCGATAAGGCACCCGAGTTGCCAAAGGCCCCAGAGACCGATTGGCGTATCGGCAAGCCCGATTTAATAGTCACGATGTCTGAGGAGCATACCATTCCTGCTACGGGTTTTGTTCCCTACAAATATGTTGTACTTCCGCAAATATTTTTTAGCGAGACATGGGTGGAAGCTTTCGAGATCAAGCCCTTGAACCCGAGCATCGTTCATCACTGCAACATGGCGTACATGACCAAGGATGGTGCTGGCAACGAAACGTTCATCACGGGTTACGTTCCAGGCGGCCAGCCGATGGACCTTGGTAAATTTGACAATGGAGTTGCTTACAGAATTCCTGCTGGAGCTGCGCTGGGGTTGCAGATCCATTACACCACCACGGGCACAGAACAAAAAGGCAAGATCCAAGTCGGTTTACGCTTTCCCAAACGTGAAGTTCGCAAACGACTGCATCACTTTGTGTTAGATCCTCGAGGTTGGGAGATTCCGCCCAATGATCCAGCGTTTCGGATCGAGAGCAGTCATACGCTCAAGCACAATGCAAACTTGTTAGGTCTGTTTACTCATATGCATGTTCGCGGTCGCGACATGACCTTTTATGCGGAACAATCAGGCAAAGAACGAGAGACGCTGCTACAGATACCGAATTACAACTTTGAGTGGCAGTTGGGATACGAACTGGCTCCAGGTGCAAAGAACTTCTCGAAAGGTACTAAAATTCGAGCGGTGGCGCACTTTGATAACTCGCCGTTCAATCCATACAATCCTGATCCGAAGGTAGCCGTGCGCTACGGGCCACAAACCGTTGACGAAATGTTCAATGGCTTTGTCTTCTACGTTGACAACGATGAAGATCTGAACATTAAGGTCAATCCTAAGAATGGCGTAGAGCTACGTTAGGCTCCGTTTTTTAACCCCTGAGCCTGGGTCATTCTAGCGGCACGGTGCGAGCCGTCCGGTTCCCAGCATTTTCGTAGGCCGTTACCGGGCAGCTCTCGCTGCTCCGCTAGAAATCGAAGCTTGCGATAATTCAAATCTGTCGATCATGGCTTCGTTTTCTTTGGCGTTCACAAAGCATATCCTAGTTGCTGCAGTTGCGAGCTTTGAAGCTCATGAACTCGCGATGAGTCAACCTTCGTCAAAGATCAATCCTTCAAAGCTTTGAGAATATTGTCGAGCTGTTGCTTTGTTTCAGCCAACTTAGTTTGAGCATCGGCAAGTTCTTTACGCAGACGAACCACTTCAGCTTCAAGTGCTGCCTCACGCTGCGATGGTTGATTGGCTGGTACGTTTTGATCGCCAAGCACCAGCGGCATGTTAGGATCTGTTTGTCCAGCCAGTTGTCCTGGTGGTAATTGCCCAGGAGGCATTTGCGCCGGAAGTAATTGTGCTGGAGGTAGTTGAGCAGGAGCTACTGTTGGACCAACTGCGGGACCTGGTTTAGTTGGACCGATACCAGGCGAGGCAATGTTTGGCGTTTTGGGAAAGGCTTGAACGCGAGGAGTTGCGGGCTGGGTGGCGACGGATTGTGGATCTATCGACAACACGATCTTAGCCGTCTGTCTGGAAGCTCCTCGGAAATAGATCACTTGCGCCTGATCGCCGGGCTTACCACTTTCTACCCAACGCTGTAAATCAGCGGCGGTCTCCACAGGCCTTCCAGCAATTTCAACAATTGCATCGCCAGGTCGAATGCCCGCTTTGTAAGCGGGCGATCCATTCACGACTTGCGAAACCGCAGCTCCACGAAACGCTCCTAGGCCAAACTGGTCTCGGAACGATCCGCTCAAGTCATGCGCCGTGACTCCAAGCCAAGCTGGAGAGCTGGTCAGTGTGGCTGCCTGGTTTTGAATTTGGTCGGCGACGTCGGCATTCATCAAAACCGCAATCAGTTCGATGTTGCGCAATTCACGCCTAACTAAAAAGTTCACTGATTGCCCTGGACGAGTCTTGGCAAGCTGATCGACCATGTCATCAAGCTTTCCAATGGCGAAACCATTAATGCCGAGAATTCGATCATCAACCTTGAAGCCCGCTTTCCATGCAGGTGAATCTTTAGTGACGGTCGCGACGCGCACACCGATCCCTTCTAGCGGTGGTTCTGCATCAAGGCCCAAGTAGATTCTCTCGCTGGCAGGCTCTGATTGCTGCGGCTGAGCTTGAGCCTGAGCCGGAGTTGGAACCTGCACAGACAGTCCGGACTGAGCCGACTGTCCGGTGGCGGGCCTAGGAGGCGGAAGTTCGTCGCTGCCGCGCAGTTGAGGCAGGTTGAGGATGCTGGAAAGCGAATCCTGAGCTAACGCTGGCTGCCAAGAGGCAAATCCCACAGTGATTGCAAGAGTTGTAGCAACATTTCGCAGTTTGATTGCCAGTCGGAAGGCTGTCGGTCTCATCCGTCTATACTCCAAGGTTGTCGGTGTGTTACATTGACGTCCGGCGTTGTGTTTAGTTCCAGTTTAGTATCTTAACGCAATTGAGCCATTTTTTCTTCACGAATTCCAATCCTATACGGTTACGATTTTGTTGACAGTTGGTAACCTGGGTAGCCTAGAAATCCGTTCCGTTTCAGTCGCTCAGCGGAGCGAATTGCTGCGGTGGATTCACCACTCCGCCATGCCTGCCGAGTTCCAAGCGATTGAGGCGGACTACAGACTGCGATGTAACAATTTGTGGAGTCCTGCCCCCTTAGAAGCCGTGGTGGCAGGTGATCGCGTTGCAGCAGGCTATTTTTCATGCTTACCTGGAGGTCTGGCAACACTTGGCGGAGTTCGTGCCATTAATGAGCAAGCTACTGGGCTGGCAGCTCAGTTGTTGGTTAGCCAAATTGGCCTGATTCGCCAACGATTTTCCAACGTCCATATGCAGGCCGCACTCGATGTTAACGATTTGGACTCGCAGCGTATTGTTCGATTAGCTGGCCTGGCTCAACTCACCGACGTGGATCAACTTTGGCTGGGCCTTGAAGATCATCAATTCTTGGATCCGCCGAATCCGTCTGGATCAACCGGCGACAAGCTTCACTTTTACCCAGCAAGCACGCTAAGTCGATCTAGATTTGAGCGACTGCTGGGCGAAACGTTTGATCAAACTTTAGACTGTCCAGAACTCAATGGAATTCGTTCTCTATCACAGGTACTGGATACTTTTCTTTCCGGAAAGCCATTCCGTGATTGTGGTCAGTGGAATGTCGTATCGTTGGCTAATCGATTGGCAGGATGTCTGCTACTGACACAGCACAATCGCGAGTTGATCGAGTTGTCCTATATGGGATTGTCCCGATGGGCGCGTGGCAAGCGACTTGGCGGTCAACTGATTCAGGCTGCTCAACAGCAAGCCACGGACTTGGGTGCTGCGATGTTGGTAGTTGCTGCTGACGTTCGCAACTGGCCTGCAATGCAACTTTATAAGAAACAGGGCTTCCAGTTTCATCGTCGACTTAGAGTGTTTTGGCATCGCTAAGTCTTTTGCGTTTTTGTCGAATTCAATTTCAGTTCAGTTTTTCCCCGAGTTTAAATCATGAGCATTGAAAAACTAGTATTCAATCACCATCAAATCTCAATGGCAGGTGGAGCGGCTCTAGGATGTAGTTACAAATGGCCCGGAGGGCAGTACTGCGTTATCCACACCGATCGCGGAATACTCGGCTGCGGAATCTATGATTGTGCAATTGCAACGAAGTTTGGAATCGTCTTGGCAATCTGCCGCGGAACTCCCGATAATCCACTTCGCGAGCCCAACGATCTGCTAAACGCTTTTGTAGCCGAGGTGAGTCATCCGGCGGCGAACCTGGGAATTGAAGTTGGCATGCGCGGTAGCGATGCACTCAGAATACTGCTGGCGTAACTGCCGCTCCGCGACAGGCAGAATTGTAACCTGTCGTTCTGCGACCAAATGAGCCTACAGCGTTAGCTAGATGAGGTTTTTTCAACGAGCATGCGGGGCGAAGAAGTTGACTGGCGTAACGGTCAATGTAATCTTGTCGCTCCGCGACAGGTCGGTGGTATTATGGGATTGCATTTAGGTCCATCAATTGCCATCGCCTTCAGAATTAGCAACATCAAATTGCATTGAACGGTTGGGCGGCTACACGAGAAAACAGTTCTGATCGCCCTCCCGGCGGCGCTCGTCCCTCGCTTGCCACCCTCCCGCTAAATAATCAAACGGCTGTAGAAACAGAATCGAACGGGAGCGGCCGTCGAACAGGCTTGAGTAGAGAGGCGTTACGCGGACGGAGCGGTTGGTGTAACCTGGTCGCTCCGCGACAGGCTTTTTTCCCGGCACGGCTCATTCCTACTTTGAACGACGGAGCGGTCACTTACAAACTACTTTGACCGACGGAGCGGTCGTTTACAAACTACTTTGACCGACGGAGTGGTCAATTACATTTACGGCTTCCACAGTAGATCGACCAGCGATTGCTCTCCGGCTCGTAGAGCAATGGTCAGTGTATCACCATCGGCGGTAACTCTCGAAATCTTGTTGTCGCAATAGTCCACTCGATGCGCTTCAGCAATGTCGCGGAAAAACTGGACATTGGCAGTGATGGACCTTCCGTGAAGCTCCGACACCAACACACGCAGGCCAACTAATTGACCTTGGTCGTCTTGCAATGGGCACTCCAAGTCCACATGAACCGCCTTGCTGTCCACCGCAACCAACCAGCCACTGGATGGAGTAATTGAACCTGAAAGGTCGACTTGGTAATCACGATCCATGAACTGATGAGCAGTGGGAAGAGGGTAAGGCAGGTCGACTGCTAGACCAATCTTGTGTTCAACGTTTGTTTGCCCGCTGACAGCCAAAACAGTTTCTAGAAATCGAAGTTCTTGTCGAGCGTGAAAGGCTAGTCCGCCTGTTAGAAAATAGGTTTGATAGTCCACTTCGTCGATTTCGATCAGATCAGTCGCGATCAACTTGGAACCGCCCCAGGTAGTCTTTCGTCCATCAGGAAACGTCCTCAAAATGGCCGATTCATTTGGCCATGCTAGCCGTAAAACAAACGCGCTCAACCAAGGATTGCGTTCGTCGGAGTGCTTCAAGTTGCTCAACTGAATATTTGCCGAAAAGATTCGGCTACCGCGTCGCACTTCATACTCTACTGCGAAATCGCCAACCGATTTTCCTTGCCATTGCATCGATCCTTCAACGCGAATCGAGCCCAACATGTTCGAATTCTCAACGACCGTCACATTTCGCGCGACCATCTCCGAATGTTCGTATTTCGATCCGGTCTTGGTTCGATAGCCGATCATCGCACTCAGCCGATTGCCTCGCTTGGCCGGTATGTGCAAGCTGCGCAAGTGGCCACGTTGCGTGTCGATCTGAATCTCTACAAACTCATTTCGCAAGGTACCGCCTGATTCAGCCAACGCAAGCTTATCATTCTTGGCAGTCGAAGTTCCATAAGGGGCGACGACGAAACCCATCGAAGGAATGTCGATGCAAGTCAGCCGATCGCTCCTGTGTATTCCATTGGCAAAGTTCCATGACTCACCCTCTGTAAAGCTTTTGTCGGCTGAACTCTTCACCATTGCTCTTACAGCGTTCGAGCGAGGGCTCAGGAGCAGTTTGCCGCTCACGGGCTGATTTGAATCAGAGCCAACAGCGACCGCTTTCTTGCTTGCAAGCAGTGGTACCAAGGCGTGTACGGAATGTTTCGCAAGATGTTCGACAGCCTCTTTACAACGCGTGAACTCCTCAACGTTATTCTGTTCATGTTGGCAGATCATCCGTTCGACTTCGTTTTGCAACTTCTTCAAATCACCGGCCCACTCATCGTGTGGTGTTGGGGAATAGAGTGGTGCAACAGGCTCGTCTTTGTCATCCTTCGGCCACAGAATTGAACTTCGAAGATTCTGCAGTTGATGAATTAAGTTCAGAAGGTTTTTTAAACTCGCAAGTTGGCTTTGTAAAACCTGAGTCTGTTTGCTGGACTGAATGACCTCGGCTGGAAAGTCGGTTTCAGCTAGCCAATTGAAACTAAACTTCCATGCTTCCAAACGCTCATGATGATATGGACTGGATGTATCGGCAAAGTACTTATCTACCAGTGCGAAACGGCCCAGTGCTGGAGTGCGTTGGGTAACGATTTGTAGAAGATCAAAATACTCGCTGCGCTTTCCAGGCCAATGAGCGAAGACGATAGTCGGGACATGCTGTCGATCGAGAGCTTCGCCGAGCGACCAACCGAATGCCAGAAAACTACTGGCGTTGGCTGCATCGAGCGGCGGCCCAGCTGCGCAGGAATTCGGCCTCCGTCCTGCGACTCCCAAGAAATCTTGGTTTGGTTGCTGGTAGGATAGCTACCGCCGGTGAAGGGCATCAATATCGCGCCGCGAAATCCAAATCGACTCAATATGCTCGCCGAATCGGCCGATAATCCGAAGCTCATCCGCGCAAAGACTGTCGGTGGTTCGATGCTCAGTTCGCGATATGCCTGCGGCCCGTCTGCCAAAGCACGCAAGGCCAGCTCTCGCGAAGCAAGTGGCCAGGGTGTTTCATGATCCAGTCCGCCAGCGATGGCCAGTGTGCCTTCTTGAATTCGCTGAGCAACTCTTTCAAAGTTTTCAGTCGACTTCTCTTTCAACTTGCGCAGCATGCTCGCGCAGGCAATTAAGTTGGTTGGGATCTGATCGCTCAACTGCTTCTGTAGAGATTTACCCAGTGTTGTCTCTGCCAATAGTGTAAGATCGATTAAGTGAGCATCGTTCGAGTAGTAGTGGTCACGCTCCTGGCCCAACGTGTCGAAGCAAGCCTGTACTAGTGATCGAGCGTTTTCTGGATCGGAGGCCATGACAGCTTCTGCTGCTTTCATGACCTGTTCTTCGAACAGCGGTACATCCAGATTACTGGTGTAACGCAATTGCCGCGTCATCAGTTGAACTTGCAGAAACGCGTAGCCGATCGCCGCGAAATCAGCAGCCAATTCTCGAGCCAAATCGTTGACCTCTAGTTGAGGCAAGAGGTCAAGAATTTGAGTTTGAAAAGTTGTCCAGCTCTCCGGGGGCTCGAGCAGCAATCCTCCAACCTTGGCAATGTCGTCGCTGGCTGATTGGCTGATGACCGATTTGGAAATGGGTGGCAGCACGAACAGAGTTGCTGATAGATCTGATGGCAATCGAGTTGCCTGATGCCAGCGAGGAATTCGACCAACACCAAACATCAATACGGGATGCCACAGTCCGACCCAACCGGCCAGCACCTGTGCCGCTTTGTCTTCTGACAAACATCTGGGAAAACCCTCTAGCTCGTAGTCTGGCAGAAGTAAGATCAGCTCGTTTATTTTTTCCATTCTCAGTTACATAACATCTTGCGAGTAGGCATCGATTGCGTCTTGGCTCATGGATGGTGTTGCCAAAATATTGCGGTAAGCAACGGAGAGCATCGTTATTATAACACGGATTGTCAAGATTCCGATGCGTGCGAACATGCCTGTTCGTCGGACCCTCCCGTTGAAGAAAGTAACAACAGCGGTTAGATCCATTAACGGGAGGGTCGCAAGCGAGGAACGAGCGCCGCCAGGAGGGCGCTCAGAACGTCTCTTCGAGTGCGACGATAGATGGTCCCGAATAGTTTGATGTCGACGCTGATCGAGAACTGGCGAGTCAAACGCGATTGCAACGCAAGCTTGAATTCAAGCCCATTTCGCCCTCCCCGCAAATGCTCGTTGAACTCGCTGTGCGACCCTGCCCGCGAACAAGTTTGAGTGGTCGTTAGCCAACTTCAGCGCGCGGGAGGGTCCAATACACTTAACATCATACACCTAACACCTTAAGCCTACTTCGAAGGTACGCTTTGCAGATATCGAACTAGGTCAACCGCCTCGGCGTCGGTAAGCTGGCTAAGAAGACCATCGGGCATCATTGAAACCGAAGCGATTTCGCGTGACTCGATACTTGATTTGGCAATCACAATCGGCTCAGTTCGATCAGCTACATTCAACTTTAGACTGCGTTCGTTCTCCTCGGTCGGAATGCCTGAAAATATCCTGCCATCTTCCAGCAAAATGATGTGCATGCGGTAGTCGTCTTGAATGATGGCACTAGGAGTAAGGATATTGCTGATCAAATACTCTAAGTTACCACGATTCGCCCCCGTGATATCGGGACCAATCTTTCCACCTTCGCCTCCAAGCTTATGGCAGGAAGCACAGACGCGAGTAAAAACTTTTTGGCCGTTGCCTAAGTCGGCTTTGGCAAGTTTTGATTCAGTCAGCAGCTCGCGATACTTGGCCAATAAGGCTTCTTTGTCCGAGCCCAACTCATCGATGGGTCCCCAAACGTCAACAAATCGATTGCCAACAACGCGGCGCAGCAGTCTGGCAACGTGAGCTGGAATGTCGCGTTTGGGGATTTTGTTTTCTCGTAGTGCATTGGTCAATTCTTGAGCGTAACGTCCTCGCGCGGACAGAGTATAGATTGCCTCTTGCTTATCTTCGGGGCTTAGCTTGTTGTATTCGGCCAGCAGTGCTTTGGCGAAACGCACGTCATCGTAATTTGCCATCGCTCGAATCGCTTCGCGTCGAAGGCCATCTTCTTGAAGTAGTTTCTCAAGTTCCGTCTTAAGCTCGGCTCGCTTTCTTCCAGCCAGTTGTTGCAAGGCCTGGCGGCGCTCTTCCACGGCTGATTGTTTATTGCGAAGCGTGGCCAACATATGCGATGCAGCTACGGTATCGCCGAACTGCTGGGACAACTGTTTGGCTACTGCGGCAGCTTCGCCGCCAGAACTTTCTATCTTGGCAGCCACTTCAGACCAACCCTTGGGCGACGTCATATCGAAACGACCTTCGGTGGCGTCTCGCATGCCAAGCAAAATGTTTAGTTGAGCGTTACCCGTGATGTTGCTGATTTGGCTACCCAATTGTTCGATGCGATCACCATCGCATAATCGTCTTGCCGTCTGTCGAGCGACCAGCGACAGCTTGGCACTACCAGCCAAGCTGATAGCTCGTGAGGGATCATTCATGACCAGCGGCTCCAGCGCAAACCAGATCATTTTGGGGATGTTGTGGTCCTGCTCATCTTCGCCTCGTTTGCTCAGTAACTCGACAATCTTCCAGCGTGACTCGGCGTCGATTCGCTGCGCAGCGCTGGCTAAATAGAGTCGAACCACGGCCGACGAATCTTTGGCTGCCATCGCAATCATTTTCTCAACGGCCAATGTTGGAGCTTTGAAATCTTCGCACAGTAACTGGATGGCCCAAGCTCGAAGGTATTGGTCGGAATCGCTGAGCAGACTAGTTAGTTGTTGCGAGTCGAGCGCTGATGTTGCATGCAGTGTCCAAAGAGCCCGCAAGCGAATTGCTGTGCTTCGAGAACCATCCGTCAAGTAGCCTTGGATTAACTTCAGGCATTCCGCGTTGAGAGTCTGAGATTGACTTCGATGCTGCAGGATGACTCTCGCAAACGTGGCATGCCAAACGCTCGGCGCAAGCTGTAGTTCCGCAAGCTGTACGTCGCTCAACGTGTTTAGATCGTCGTAACGATGCGGGAATGGTTTCGATGCGGGGTTCTTGGGTGTAAAACGAAAAATTCGGCCTGTGTCTTTGTTGAGTACCTCTTTGCCACAGATATCTGCATCGTGCCAGTCGAGTGCATAAATTGCGCCTTCGGGACCAACTTCGATACTGAAGCCGATCCACTGAGCATTGTTGGCTAACGCGAAATCATCGCCGTGTTGGCCAACATAGCCGCTGCCTTTTGGAGTAATAATGTCAGTCAACACCGCATGCTCGTGGATGTTGGCCATGAACACTCGCCCTTGATACTTCGCATCGAAGGCGTCGGACTGATAGACTCTCGCACCGCCGTGCGCGGAGCGATGTCGATGTTCGGCTATCGTCTTGATATCGTTGTACACATAAGGGTTGAAGTGACTGCCGCCTTGCCGATGGTAGATACCACCTGGGATCACGTGCCACAAGTGTGGAATAACACAGGCTGTGATAAACAACTGGCCATATTGGTCATAGTCGACTCCCCAAGGATTGCTGAAGCCGTGTGCCACAACTTCGAATCGTTGTTTGGTCGGATGATAACGCCAAACTCCTCCGTTGATATCGACCGGTTGTCCATCGAATTCGATATTCGTTGGGAATGGATCTTTATGTTTGTAAAGCTTGCCAGCTCCCTTGGGTTGACCAACTTTGGATGGAGTCGCAAAACCTTGCAAGCCGTACAGCCAGCCGTCCGGACCCCAGTGAAAGCTGTTTAATGTTTCGTGACGGTCCGCAATTCCCCAGCCTGTGAGACGGACCTCAATTTGATCCATATCGGCTTTGTCATCTTGATTGCGATCTGGTACGAATAGCAGATTCGGTGGAGCTCCTAACCACAAGCCTCCCATGCCAACCGCAATTGCCGAAGGAAATGGAATGCCTTCGAGGAATACCTTCTTCGAGTCGGCTACGCCATCGTGATCGGTGTCTTCGAGAATAAGTATGCGGCTAGTTCCATCGGCAGAGAAACCTGTTTGACGAGTCTCATAGTCGCGATTTTCGGCGATCCAGATTCGTCCTTTAGCGTCCCAGCAAAAGGCCATTGGTTGAGTCATCATCGGCTCGGACGCATACACATTTCCTTGGACTCCATCTTGAAGCGTCATCGTTTGAAGTGCTTCTTGAGGGTTTAGCAATTTCGCTTGTCGGCCTTGTTGTTGAGCTAAACCCCACATCACGCTGTCACTTTGTCCACTATAGTCAGACCAAAGATTGGTGATCTCTGTGTCGGGCAGCTCGCCCGTGTATGCGACCAGGCGATGTCGAATAACCTCCTGGCTGCCTTTGCGAATTTGCCAGTCGCCCGTCCTGGCTCGCACAGGACCAACACCTAGTTGTCCATCGACTCGCCAAGGTTGTGGGTATCCGGCATTGATTGGATGGTCGAAGATAGCAATATGCAGTTTGTCTGTTCGATCGGGCACGTTCACGCCTACGTCAACCCAAACAGCTCGCTCACCTTCGGCGCGTTCGCCACGTTGACGTGAACTATTGACAACTTGCCCGCCCAGTTGGCTATTCCAAGGCATGCGCAAGAAAAGCCCGCCATAGTCGTACTTGCCAACCGTAACATCCTGCTCAGCGCTGCCTGTCCATTGCAAGTCCAGAAAGTAACGCTTGCCGTCATCACGCAGCGTCCATATCTGAGACTGTTTTAGTAGAGTCTTTCCATCGGCATCCAAGAGATCATAAACAGTTTGCCACTGGACGGTGTCTTCAGCGCTCGCGGCCGATGCTTTAAGGATATTTACAGAAGCTCGCTTCCAATATTTTTCGTCGATGTTGTGAAAATAGTCGCGGCCATTAACTCTGGTAAAGCCCCAATATAGTCCGGTCTGATGCCTGTGATGATCTGGGCTGAACTCAGTCATCAATCCATTTCCTGTCGGAGCGGCGATTGGATGCAAATAGGGCCGCGTTCCCGGCTGAGCAACCTGAGTCACAATAGCTGATTCTGAACCGCCGCGCAGAATTCGGATTTCGTTTCCGTCTTCGCTCTGTACGGCTCGTAGCGTGGATTGTTGAGCTGATGAGTTGCCGCAACAAAGTCCCGCGATTGGTACAACTACTAGAAGTGCGATGATTTGCCGCCAGTGGCCAGATAGATGAAAAACGGCTGAAAAACTCATAGCGAAACTCTTGGTAAATCAAACAGGGCAGGGGAGTATGCGGGGAAGGATGCGAGGCGAGTAGATCTTGTGCAGAATTGGTACGGCTTATTATGACGCAAAACTTGGGCTACACTGTCACAATTTAACGAATCGGAACAAAAAACCAATCTACCAAATGGGCTTGGTTTGCCGATACACTACTGAATTGCGACCGCTGCCAAGGCTGTGGTCGAGTCATGAATCGCGCTGAAAACTGAACCTGCAATGATTCCCCTGATAACCGCTCTTCAAGATATTCCCGCTCATCTAAAAGGAGCGGTCGTAGCGGTTGGGAATTTCGATGGCGTTCATCGCGGTCATGCATCTCTGGTTAGCCATCTTGTGCGTATGGCCAACGAACGATCACGTCCACCGCTAGTGATCACTTTTGATCCGCCACCCAGTGCGATACTACGTCCAGAGCTGCCAGTGTTGCCTCCACTGACAACGTTGCCACGCAGAGCCGAGTTGCTCGGGAAGCTTGGGGTCAAAGGCCTGCTCGCAATGCCGACATCCAGCGATCTGCTGGAGTTGTCTGCGGTGCAGTTCTACGATCGCATTTTGCGCGGTCATTTGGAAGTCCAAGGCATCGTCGAGGGACCGAACTTTCGCTTCGGTAAAGATCGACAGGGAGACGTCGTTTTGCTAGACGAGCTATGTCGTCGCGACGGCCTTGGCTTTCATGTGGCTGAATCGGTCGATGATGCGTTAGGCATGATCAGCAGCTCTCGAATTCGCGGGCTGATCGCAGCCGGCGATATCGCGTCGGCGAATTGGATGCTGACCGAACCGTTCCAAATTTCTGGAGTTGTTACGCGCGGAGCTGGGCGTGGAACTGGGCTTGGCTTTCCGACCGCCAACATCGAGCCGATTGAAACTTTGACACCAGCTCATGGAGTATATGCTGGTCGAGTGGTCATCGATGGCAAAACCTTTCCAGCCGCTGTCAACATCGGACCTAATCCAACCTTTGGTGAGCAGCGAAATAAAGTCGAAATTCACATCGTAGGCTTGAAACAAGATCTCTACGACCGGCCGCTAGCTTGCGATCTGCTTGCAAGAGTCCGCGATGTCATTTGCTTCTCCAGCAAGGATGAACTGCTCCATCAAATAAATCGCGATATTCAGACCACGGTCTCCGTGGCTGGCGTTGGTTAAGTAGGTGTAAATGGGAGGTTGGGGTAGAAGGCGTCGTTTGCTACGACTATTGCTGGTATAAAGACTCTTCAGTCTTAAAATGTTTGACAATTGGATTTTGATTGTCATATTAATGATCACTCCCGTCCATTGCTTCCCCGTTTCAGATGTTCTTGTCGGAAGCTAAAAGCAGATACCCACCGCGAATAGCTAGAAAGCGCTCGATGAACCTTGATCAAAGGCGAGTTTTTATTGCTCATGCGCAAGAGCAGTTTCCAATTGTTTCCATGCTGGCATCGGACTTGGAGAGTAGCGGATGTAAGTGCTGGTACTACGAACATCACTCACATGCCGGTCAGTCATACTTGGTGCAGATTCATCAGGCAATTTGCGAGTGCGATGTGGTCATCGTGCTTGTGTCTAGTAAGTCCATAGAATCAAAGCATGTGACACGAGAGATAGAAATTGCGTATAGCAAGGACAAACCGTGTTTGCCAATCTATGTCGATGTTTCTGCAACTCAAATGGAGAATAGGCAGCCATTATGGGCGACCGTTTTTGGTACTGCTGTGCACATCAACATGACGGGTGCGCACATCCAAGCAGTATTAGATAAGATTGAAGATGCCATCGTTACCCTAACAAAGAATCGTCACGAAAAGCAACCACTCAGAAGAGGTTCTCGTAAGATTCAACTTAAGTCAACTCCGAATTGGGCTGCTGACGCTTCTTTGATCGATCCTGAGGATATTTCGCTTTTGGTAACTCGAACAGAGATTGTGAATGAGTATTTGAAGAGCAATCAGAAGCTATTTGTTTGTGGTAGCAAGGGAGTGGGCAAAACGCTGTTGCTTAAGTACAAGCGACACCAAATGACCAGCAACGAGAGGAGCAGTGCTCTCCTAATTCCAGTCGATCGGCCCTACTTAGACATGATGACCGATCTGCCCAATCTAACCAAGTCGCATATTAACTTTCTCTCTGAATTGAGACATGCAAAGCGGCTTTGGGCTTTTTCGATACGGCTGTCGGTGATCTCGCACTTCAAACAGTTAGCCGACGAAGTACTGCGACTTGGACGTTCCCAGGTAACTGATCAGATGCAATATTGGCTGCAGAGGAGTCCAGTCGAGCCGTCCGTAGTATTCAAGCACATGTTGAATCGTCAGGTTTCCTCCATCAATTCAGTGATCGATAAACTTGATTGGGTCCTTGATCATGCAGTTCGAAACATCAACCAATCCGCTTGTGTTTTCATTGACAAAGTGGACCAGGGCATAAATTGCCTTCCCAAGGAAGCATGGTGTAGCGTCCAGTGCGGGCTATTGGAAGCCTCTTGGGATTTCAGTAGCACCAATGCTCACCTCAAGGTGTTTGGATCTATTAGAGAGGAGGCGTTTGCAAATTACCAATCTGTAATCAAAGCCAATGTGCAATCATGTCTTGTCAGATTGCAGTACTCTCGCGCTGATTTGCGGAAAGTAATCGATAGTCTCACGAGTACCTATGAGGGAGTTCCGGAATTTTCAGAGTTTGTTGGACTAAGCACCGTCCGAAATACTCGGGCTGATATTGTGGAAGAGTCTTTCGAATACCTCTCAAGGCATTCGGTTGGTAGGCCTAGAGACTTGGTGCATATGTGTAGTTCTCTGTCAGAGTTCCCTGAAACGCTAACTGAGTCACGATTTCGAAAAATAGTGAATGACGAGTCAGCGAATAATGTTGTAGGAAATCTGTTCGAAGAGATGTCCGCCTTCTTGAACTGCTTAAAAGATACAGATGAGCGCTCAAAATTCTTTGAGTTACTGCCCTACAATCTTTTGCTCACGGATGAGATTGCCTCAATTCTAACGAAGCTCGAGATGGAAGGGATCACAAGTAATCCCTTCCTTGAATTGTGGAATTGTGGGTTGCTTGGAATCATTGAGGAAAACAATGTAGGGCAGTCCGACGGATGCATTCAGAGTTTCAAGCAAGCGAGCGAACCATTTAGGTTTACATCTAGAGCATTACCAGCATCTAGATATTATTTGCTGCACCCATCGTTGCAGATGCTCGTCAAGAGGCAACGCGGCAATGACGGCTACAGTGTATTTCGGTTTGTTATTGTTGGTCAAGAATGTTCTTGGCATCAGAGAGATGAACAACTAATCGATATTCAAAGGATGCTCTTCAACCGGCCAAAGCAGGATCCTATTCGAGTGATGGTTGAGGAGATTCTGCCATACATCCATGCCTGTTTATCCGAGAATCGAAGTATTGACCACTATCTTCCTAAATCTCGTCGCGAACAGTTTGAGGAGCGGTTTTCAAAAGTTGCTACCCAGGATCTTGAACTTTGGGACTGTGTGCGACGAGCCTGGGGAAGTTGGCCATCCTCTCATGGGTTGCGACAGGATGTCGACACAACATCTGCAAATGTCCAATCAACTCTTGATTCGCCGCTTCGAGTTGATGCTAGGTCAGAATGACCTGTTTAGCCACAATAACGTTCAGTAGGCTCGGATTTCTAGCGGCGTTGCGCAGGCTGCCCGTTAACCGTCAAGGAAATTACAGGGAACCGGACGGCTCACGCCGTTCCGCTGGAATGAGATTTCGCACTAATTGAACGGTATTGTGTTTAACCGTCAGTCGCAGCCGTACGTGTTCGCCGTGTATTGAACAATCTTGTCGCCGCAGGGGTAAATTGAGCCACGGATGCGCACTAACAACTCCGAGTTTCGGCTCAGTATAATGCATTGCCTTGTAATCCCACGCCCCAATACGTTTCTCGAAGACAAGATTTCATGCCTACAACAACTCGATTGGTATTTCTAACTCTGACGATCATCTTTGGTTCGGTCTTATCGGGCGTTACATCCGCTGCTCCACCGAACATTATCGTTATCATGACCGACGATGTTGGTTATTCGGATATTGGTTGCTTCGGTAGCGAAATTGACACACCCAACTTGGATGCACTCGCGCAAGGCGGCATCCGATTCACTCAGTTCTATAACACGGGCCGTTGCTGTCCAACTCGCGCATCGTTGCTCACTGGCTTATACGCTCATCAAGCTGGAATTGGTCACATGGTTGATAGCGCGAAAGTCAGTGAAGCGTACTCGGGGGAGTTGAGCAAGCGAGCCGTGACGATGGCCGAAGTGCTTGGTTCGTCGGGCTATGCCACTTACATGGTTGGAAAGTGGCACGTAACTCACAAGACAAAACCGGAGGGCGAATCCGACAAAGCGAATTGGCCGCTTCAGCGAGGCTTTCAAAAGTTCTATGGAACAATTCATGGAGCGGGCAGTTTCTTCGATCCCAACACATTGGTTCGAAACAATGAATTTGTTTCGCCGTTTGCAGACCAGCAGTATCAGCCGAAGCTGTTCTACTATACCGATGCGATCAGCGATCATGCGGTAAGGTTTGTCAATGATCATCGAAATCAAACTCCAGATAAGCCATTCTTTATGTACGTGGCTCATACGGCAGCACATTGGCCGATGCATGCCAAGCCCGACGATATCGCCAAGTATCGTGGAAAATACGACGTGGGTTATGGTGCAATCCGAAAAGCCAGATTGGAGCGAATGAAACAACTTGGCTTGTTGGATCCCCGCTGGAAGCCATCCAATCAGGCGGGCAATTGGAATCAGGTGCAGAACAAAGCCTGGGAAGCTAGTTGCATGGAGGTCTATGCAGCGATGATTGATTGCATGGATCAAGGCATCGGACGTTTGGTAAAAGCTCTTCAGGACAATGGACAGTTTGACAACACGCTAATTCTTTATCTGCAAGACAACGGAGGCTGCGCTGAAAACATGGGTCGAGCTGGAGAGGGGCAGGGCAGAGCAGAATCGCCGACGCTTCCACCTCTGGCTAACGACTATCTACAGCCCGACATGATTCCAAAGCAGACGCGTGATGGATTTCCAGTTCGACAAGGCATGGGGGTTATGCCCGGTGGCGCAGATACTTATGTCGGCTATGGTCGAGCTTGGGCCAACGTGAGTAACACACCATTTCGCGAGTACAAACACTGGCAGCACGAAGGCGGCATCAGTTCGCCTTTGATCGCGCACTGGCCAAAAGGTATTGCTGAGGAGCAACGCGGTAAGTTGCAATCGCAGCCCGCTCATTTAATCGACATTATGGCCACATGCGTTGCTGTGGCGAATGCGAGTTACCCTTCGGAGTACAATCATCAGAAAATTCAAGCGATGGAAGGTGTTAGCCTGGATCCTGCGTTTTCTGGTAAGTCGATTCAGCGCGCGGAACCAATATTCTGGGAGCACGAAGGCAATCGCGCAGTCAGGATAGAGAATTGGAAGATCGTCGCGAAGCACAACGCTCAATGGGAGTTGTACGACATCGACGCTGATAGAACGGAGATGAATGACTTGGCCAAAGAGCATCCACAGCGGGTCGAGCACATGTCCAACCGGTGGCAAACCTGGGCCGATCGAGTAGGTGTTGTTCGTTGGCCTCTCGAGTAACATCTAGCGTAGCCTCGCGAGCCGCACGGTTCCCATCCGTTTGATTCATCTTCACGCGAAATCATACGCAGTACCAAAGAACCGGGGTGCTCGCGCACCTCCGCTTGAATTGAGTGGCACGTCCCTAAGTGGCGAGTATTGTGAGCCTCGCAGTGCAATCTGTTACAGGTTTGTTACGATGTTTTTTGTTGACAAGCCATGGACTGCAGATCTGCGCATGAAATAACGTAGTTTGCAGGCCGCGGTTGCTTGAACTCCACTAACCGTGAACACGTATACTATCAGAGTGATCCATTTATTACTTCACTCTCGTTCGCGACGATAAAGCTGAGGTCCAGGATGCGGGACGTACTTGTTTGCATCGCAATATGCCTGCTAACTAAGGCTGTCAAAGCTGACGATTGGCGGCAATGGCGAGGCCCCCATGGCACCGGCGCGGTTAATTCGGCAACTGCGAATAACCTTCCGCCGACAACATGGAGTAGCACTCAAAACATCTCGTGGAAAACTGCCATTCCAGGCCGAGGTCATAGTTCTCCAGTAGTTGTGAATGACAAGATCTTCTTGCTTAGCGCAACCAACGTTGGCGAGCCGTTGCCACCGCACATGAGCGGTCGTCCCGGTGAGCACGATAACTTGCCTATTACGAGCAAGATTCAGTTTCTGGTTCTTTGCATAGCTCGTGACAACGGCAAGATCTTATGGCAAAAGGCTGTGTATGAAGCAGTGCCCGTTGAAGCCGGACATATCACTGCGAGTTTAGCGTCGGCCACAGCTTCAGCAACAGATGACCGAGTGTACGCAAACTTCGGTTCCCATGGTTTGTACTGCTTAGACCACCAAGGCGATCTGGTTTGGCAGAAGCATTTTGGGCAGATGCACACCAAACACGGACACGGCGAAGGCGCATCCCCAAGAGTCTTTGAAGATACGCTGATCATCAACTGGGATCACGAAGAGCAGTCCCTTATCGTTGCAATGAATCGACACGATGGAGCTGTGCGATGGCAACTGGTCCGCGATGAAGACACCTCGTGGAGCTCGCCAATTGTAGCTATCGTCGATGGTAAGCCGCAGGCAATTGTTTGCGGTACCAAGCGAGTACGTGGCTACGACCTCAACAGTGGAAAAGTGGTTTGGGAATGCGGTGGACTATCATCCAACATCGTTGCCTCGCCGGTCTACGATACTGCCAGCGGAATTTTGGTAGTCGGTAGCAGCTACGAAATTCGCAAGCTAATGGCAATTGATTTGATTGGCGCAAGTGGTGACATTACCGATTCAAAGCGAGTTCTCTGGTCTCGATCCGCGCGTGCGCCATACGTGCCTTCGCCGCTTTTGGTGGCCGACGGAGTCTACTTCCTTCAGCACTATCAAAACGTCTTGAGTCGAGTTTCTGTTCGCGATGGTCGTGATGCGCCGGGGCCGCTGCGATTGGGGGAGTTGGGCAACATCTACGCATCTCCAGTATCTGATGGCAAGCACGTTTTCGTGACCGACTTGGAGGGAGTAACGATGGTCATCACTGCAACGTCAGATCCTAAGCTGGTGAGTACCAATATTCTTTCCGAGCCGGTTAGCGCTTCACTAGCAATCGCTGATGATCAAATCTTCATTCGCGGTCATCAACATCTATATTGCATAAGGGCAACAAATTAGCGACCCTGTTCAGCGTCGCGGCTCATGAGCCTAGGGCGCTAGGGCGCTAGGGCGCTAGGGCGCTAGCCGAGGTTTTTATTGATCAAAGAGGCTTTGTAGAAAAATTTGTTTACCGCTTGTCGCTGATTTTGCATCCTAAGCGGCTCAAGAACTGGCCATAAATTCTATACATCAAAACCCCGCGCTAGCGCGATGGGCTCATGAGCCTACGGCGCTAGCCGAGGGTTTTGCAATTGTTCTACCGCAAACCCGAGATGCATTACCATAGCCCGCCAATGCAGCAAAACATTCTGAATATCAGAACCCCGCGCCAGCGCGATGGGCTCAGGCTTGCACCATTGACTCGTAGGCTGCGGCGATCATTTGAGCAGCTTGGATAAGTTCATCAGCGCTGGTAGACCAGCCAATGGAGATGCGAACGGTGGAGATGCGACGATGAGCGGCTAAGCCCAAGCTTGTCCAAAGACAAGGTGTAGTTTCGTTTGGACTAGTGTGCTTAGGTGCAAACGGTCCAAAGCAAATCTCTGGTAGTCGTTGCGCTAATTCTTCGGCGATAATGCCTGGTAGTTCGATCGAAAGAATTCCGGGCACTCGAGCAACATTGTGACCGTGAATAATAATGGGTACGCCAATCAACCGTTGAACATCGTCATGCAGGCGATCTCGCAGTTCTGACACTCGATCAATCGACGATGATAACCCCGCCTGCGCTAATTTGGCTGCCTGACCGAGTCCAGCGATATGCGAAACGCTCGGAGTCCCTGGCCTCAAACCGGATTCGTAACCTTCGCCGTACATGATCGAGTCGATTGGAACACCAGTACGAACGTACAGAGCTCCCACGCCTTTGGGTCCATAGAACTTGTGACCGCTCAGGCTTAGCAAATCGACGCCAAGCTCCTGTGGGTTACACTCTATCTTTCCAACCGTCTGAGCGGCATCGGTGTGGATGAATAGATCTCGGTCGTGGCAGGCCTCAGCAATCTCAGCCAGTGGTTGAATCGTGCCAATCTCGTAACTGGCATGTGTGACTGATATCAGCTTGGTATTGTCTTGAAGGGCTCGTTGAATATTCGCTGGGTTGATTAGTCCATTAGCATCGCAAGGTACAACAGTAACGGACCAGCCTTCGCGCTGAAGTTGAGCGATCGCGCCTCGAACAGCAGCATGTTCAAGATTGGTGGTGATGCAATGTGGCCTTTCGAGTTTCGCTCGAATGCTCCGGCCTACTCCCAGCAAGGCTAAATTGACACTCTCCGTACCACCCGATGTAAAAATAAGCTCATTAGGATGGCAGTCGAGTAGCGTCGACAAACAACTTCGAGAATCCTCGATAGCCTCAGCAGCTACTCGTCCCATCCAATGATTGCTGGACGGATGGCCATACATGTTTTGGAGGAATGGTAACATCGCCTCGCGCACGCTAGCCGCAAGTGGTGTAGTCGTCGAATGATCGAGGTAAATGGTGTGCACGAGGAATTGTTCGAAGGCTAAACTGTAGCTACGCTCGCCTGAGCGTGGGCTGACTAGAAGTTGAATCTGCGTCACAAAATGGAGTTGTAGCCGAGTTGTCCACTCAGCAACCCAATCCATCTAAATTGCTGAAGGAAGAAATTTCGCCTGTAACGCAGTGTACAACGCCGTTTTTTCAGGATAGGCAACTTTCCGAGTTACGATTATTAGGATTACGAAGCTTAGGCCTGCCGTCTCAGGGGTTGACTATCACCGCCGGCTAACCGAAAACCATGCAATTCGCTGAAGTTCAACTCAGTTTTAGGTGAAAGAATGCGTTGCCTTGCCTGTCTGTTCGCGCTTATTTTCTTCTGTGTTAATTCCTCAGCATGGGCTCAAGAGAGTTCTGCATTGGAGCAATACTTCAAGCAGTACCTCGAGCAAGCTTTCGCGATGCGGCGATGGAAGCGTCTTCCGGGAGACCACCGATTTGATGGGCAACTGGATGACATATCGGCTGAGGCTCGCGCAATTGGTTAGTGCACTGGAAATCGACGTTAGCAGTTTGAAATAAGATTGCCTTTGACTCGTTGCGAAGTGAAAAAGTTGACTACCAGATCTTTCGTGATGAACTAAATCGCAACATCTGGCTTGCCGAGAATACTTCGCCGTTCGAGGAGGACCCAAGAACCTATGGGCGTTACATCAGTGACTCGGTCTATTCGTTGCTAACCCAATCAACGTTGCCCAAGGAGCAGAACGTCAAGAATGCAATCAATCGTATGCAACATATCGCCCGCATAGTCTCCGATGCGATGAAGACTATCAAGAATCCACCAGCGACAATTCTTGATACAGCTATTCGGCAAAATCGCGGAGCAATACAGTTTTACGAGAAAGAAATTTTTGAACTGGTTGGACAGACACCTCAAACACCGAATTTAAATGCGGCCGCGGCAACCGCAATTGAAGTGTTGAAAAAGTATCAAGTGTTCTTGGAGGATCAGGTTACTGACCGAGCGACAGGCCAGTGGCGGCTCGGTAAAGAGCGGTTCGCGAAAAAGTTAGAGATGGAGTTGGACTTAGGCGTGAACGCAGATCAACTACTGGTTGAAGCGGAGCACGAGTTTGATCGAGTTCAAAGCGAACTTTACGTTGTCGCTCGACAGTTGTGGAGTCACTACTTTCCCAAAAAGGTATTGCCGCCGGACGACCACCCAGGCCGGAGGCAAACAATTGCAGAAGTAACGAACGCTGTTTCGCAAGAGCATGGTAAGCCAGAGATGTTAGTGATCGACGCTCGCGAGACAGTCACAGCCATCAAGCAGTTTATACACGAGCATGATATTTTGACTTTGCCCGTGCCGGATCGCTGCCAAATTGTCGAGATGCCCGAATTCCGTCGCGGCAACTCGCTGGCCTATCTCGATTCTGCGTTGCCGTTAGATCCAAATGGCTCCAGCTTCTATGCGGTTAGTCCTCCGCCCACGATTTGGGGTTCAGCGAAAACAAAGAGCTTTCTCGAAGAGTACAACCGTCACATGCTGAAAGTACTAACGATTCATGAAGCTTATCCCGGTCACTACGTTCAGCTTGAATACTCCAATCGCTGTCCATCCTTGATTCGACGAGTGTTGCAGTCGGGCGTGTTCATCGAAGGTTGGGCAGTTTATACCGAGCAAATGATGTTGGATCAGGGGTTTGGCGACGGAAATTTAGCTCTGCGGCTGAATCAGTTGAAGTTCTATCTTCGCGCGGTAGCTAACGCAGTTTTAGATCACAAAATGCATTGCACCGAAATGAGCGACTCGGAAGCTCTAGCGTTTCTGGTCATGGAAGCCTACCAGTCAGAAGGTGAGGCTCGGTTGAAAATAGTTCGCGCCAAGCAAAGTTCTGTGCAGTTGAGTACTTATTTCTCTGGTCGGATGGCTCATTACAAGCTGCGCCAGCAAGTACAACGCGAGCTGGGTGAGAGCTTTGATCTTGGGCGATTTCATGAAGCGGTTCTCGATCATGGCTCTGTGCCGATGAAGTATCTACCTGAACTAGTTCGCGAGCGACTAAAACAGCCAAGGTGAAGTTCTTGCAAGCGGAGGTGCGCGAGCACCCTGGTTCTTCGTGTAGCGCGTCTGGTTTTGCGTGAAGGTGAGTCGAGCGTTGGAAACCGTGCGGCTAGCGCTCCAAGCGTCTTTGAACTTTTTATTACCAATGAATTTACCTAGCTCCTCACTGACCTGAAGCCTGCTTAACGAACCCTCCCATGCGAATAGTATCTACAGTTGTTTGATCAATTAGGGTCACGACGTGAGGGACGAGCGGAGTCGGAAGGGCAAAAGTACTATCCTCTATCGCCCTCCCGGCAAATGCTCGTTGAACTCGCAGTGCGACCCTGCCCGCGAATAAATTTAAGTGGTCGTTGGTTGAGTTTAGCGCGCGGGAGGGTCCAAGAACAGGAACCGAACGGCTCGCGCCATTACGCTAGAGCTGGAAGCATACGCCACTAATTTGCTTTCGAGCGATACCTCAAGTAAGCCAGGCTATGCAGCGGTAACGTAACCAGCGCCGTGGTCACTGCATAACCGACTACGATTCCAGTGGTCGAATAGTGATAGCCACCACACAGAACGGCTAAACCCGTGGAAAGAAAACCGACAAGAGCGGCTGTCATAAATGGTCGTCCCTGTCGCGAAAGAACGTAGAAACTCTGTAAGGCGATCAAGTGATTTGCAAAACAGCCAGCCGACAGCACGAGCATCTGCCAAGGTTGAATGAAGCGATTTTCCCAACCACGTTGGGCTAACGGCAGCGAGCTGACGACGGCAGTAGCGGTCAGTAACGCGGTTACTAGCAAGACGGTCGAGACAACGGCAGAGCGACGCCAAAGTGTGCCAGCCTCTTCGCGCTTGCCTGACCCATGAAGCGTTGAGACCAACGAGAACTTGGTGTGTACCCAAGCCAACGCCATACTCTGAATCGCGCCCGTAGCCGAAAGAGTCATGCCCAACCTGCCAGCCTCCTGTTCACCATGGAAACGCAACACGATGACTGTGAAGAATTGTGTGGCGGCGTGGTAGACGATGCTGATTAAGGCAATGCGCCACTGCAATGGCAACACGTCGCTCAACCAAGACCAGCCCTTCTCATTTTCAGTGTTAGTTTCTTGAGTTAAACTCGATTTTTGATGTTCCTGAAAGAATGATCGATAAGCGATAAGAGTCAAATAGGTTACGAAGACTAGTTGTACACTGGCGGACGCGACTAATGCCCAGACCTTGAGTCCGCTTAGCAACGAGACCCAAACTACGATTGCACCACTGACCATCTGCATCAGGCGGCTACGGTACACGCTGTCGCGGAATCCAGCGCCTTCAAGAATTGCCATGCGCGGAGAAAGTGCTATCGTTACGCCAGCAATCATGCTGAGCGCAATTAGTGGAGACCACCATTGAATGGTGGTTACTTTGTCGCTCAGCGCACGCCAGCCCATTCCGATGGCCGCTACAACGAAAAGCAAACTGGCAACAAAAAACCAACGCTTAGATGCTTGTATCAAACTACTCATTCGCAGTTGAGCCACTTGGCGTTGCGAGTTAGAGGCTGCACTGGCTATTTGGCTGGACTGATGGCCAGCTTGGCTGATCAAGATGTTCAGTAAGCCAAGCTCGAAAAACAGTTGGATGCTCATGATCGAAGACAGCGAGTAGTAAACTCCCTGTTCGCCCAAGGTTAGCGAGCTGATCAAGAAGATCATCGTCAGCGGTCCAGCCATCGCCTGCCATGCGCGCGAACTCAGCGCGTAAAGTAGCGGGCGATCGATCTGCAGCTTCTCTGCTAGGCGGCTGAGTGGATGGAGCACTGCAAGAGAGTCTTAGAAAGGAACTACGTCGTCGCTCTCATAAGCGGCTTGAGCGAAGTTGTCGTTGATATCGCGAGCAGAGATACCATTGTCGGTGGCGCCAGCACCCACCAAGCGGAAGCCAGTTGCTTCGCAGCTCAGAAAATACTTGACTTCGCTGTTGGGATCTTTCTGCCACTTTCGACCACTCAGTCGATAAGTAACTTCAATTTCATCGCCCACATTCAGATCATCAACGCGATCGCAGGCGTCTTGCAGGAATTCGACTGGAATATAGTTTGGAAATCGACCGTTTTCTTGTTCCAGTACAACAGTGCGCTTGCGGAACCCTTTTTGCCCAAAGGTCTTGGTTTGTTCGATTAAGTGGACTATGCCGCGTACTTTGGAATCGCTCATTTGCATTGCCTTCGTGGATCATTTTCGGCGGAAGAAATTTGCTTCGCGCCGGTGGGCTTTGGTTACGTGGGATGATGATATCATACCGTCTAAATCCGCAATCGCACTAGCCCGCAGGCAATATTTCGTAGCTGATCTGGTAGCTGATCTGGCCACGGTTCAGACGCCTTTGAACTCTCCCCTTGGGAGAGTCGAGCGTCAGCGAGGATAGGATTCTTCACGTGGTAGCTCCGGCAAAGGTTCCGCCCAAGTCTCGCTGGCGATAAGAATCCATAGGTATCTGACTTGTCGCACTAATCGAGCCACTGATGATGCGGCCGTTATCCCACTGAATTTCAACATGCTTCCTTACGCGTTGCCCGCACAAATTATCCAGCCGAAGCGGCATCGATTTCAGTATGTCGCCGTCACGGCTGCAATATGGATCATGGCATTCGCTGGTTATTCTTCGTCGGAGTACGCTTAAGTCTTTTTGATTGAACTTTGATAATAGGAACATGAAGCACGAGAACGCCCTCACATGAATGGCACGAAGAGGTATGGCAGTTAAGGATCGCCTAAGGAACGGTCAGTGAGGGCTGAACTCTAACCTCCCTTGCGGTCGACTCGTGTAATCCAGTCAGTACCAAGACCCAAATTCTGGTATTCTTTGAAGTCAGATCCGAATCAATCTGCAACTAATAAGTAGGTATGAATCGATGCGAGGTATCGTAAATTGAGGATTCACGTGCTAAGCGATTTGCACCTTGAGTTTTCAGACTTCTTAATGCCCATGGTGGACGCAGATGTCAGAATTCTCGCGGGAGACGTTCATACGAAAGACCGTGGTCTGCAATTTGCAGTTCGTAACTGCGGAGATATGCCGACGCTGTACATCGCTGGCAATCATGAATTTTACGGAGCAGCCATACCAAAGCTCTATGACAAGCTAAAGAGCCAAACGATCGGAAGTACGGTTTCGGTGCTCGAAAACGATCAGGTGATGATCGGCGACGTGCGTTTTCTGGGATGTACGCTCTGGACAGACTTTGGTTTGCTTGGGGCGGATACGCGCGCAACCGCGATGATTGAGGCCAGGAACACGATGACGGACTGCAAGAAGATCCCGGATGCCATCCCTCGTATCAGCTGACGCGAAGTGACGTAGTGCTTTCACCGACGCAGCTTAAGTTGGCTTGAGTCGCGTCTGGCCGAGCACATTGCGGTGAAACGGTAATAATCATCACGCCCCTCAGTGCGATCGATGGCGACGGTTTGAGCTAATCAGACTCGGCATATGCTAGTTCGCTCGAGGAATTGATCAAGGTAAGTCCCGTTGATCTGTGGATTCATGGGCATACGCACCATTGTGTTGACTATGAAATCGGCGCGACGCGAGTTGTCAGCAATCAACGCGGTTATCCAGATGAACAAACAGAAAGTGCCAGTTCGAGTTTGTTGATGCTCTTTGGCGGCGGATAATCCAAACATCGGTGACATAGTGCTTTTGCCTCCAGTTGGGATGTCGCTCGTCGGCCCGGTGCCCAACTGAGTTCCAACCCATCTTTCAGCGTAGCAGGCACCTCAAACTCCTGCTCAATGACACGATCAACCTGCTGGCAGGTTCGGACCTTCTTGGCTAGTTGTCCGTCGATCTGTAGGAGGTGATTCTCGTTGAGCATACAGTCGAACAAAATAGGTGCCCTGTGGATCAATCGCGTTGGTTTTAGCGGGGCAGCGCTGATCCATGTAGATATGGAATGACAACCTTAGACCATTACGATCAGGGCCAATATTTCGTTGAGTGGGCATAGGCAATTCCGTGTAGGTGACGCATGGCATCGCCTGCGTTTTGCAGCTTGACTATGTGAAGCGACTTCTCGACGCGACCTATCGACTCGTAGTAACCTCCCGGACAGGATCTTCAAAGTTGACCACCCGAAGATCGCCTCAGAAGTTGCTCTTTCTGGCTAGGCATCTTCAGGAAAAACTTATCCAACTGGTCTTCGATCCACCAACGATTGTTGAGCGGGTAATCGACATAGTCCGTCATGCAACCGCGTTCATATCCACTGGCACCGTACCTGAGCGTACTGGTCTGATAGCTAATGGTATCGAAGAGTCGATCGGCAAGTCTTTCGACTTTCTCAAACAGTTGCAGAATCACACTTCGTGTTCGAAGCTTTACCCAGCAGATCTCGCGCGGCTTTACTGCGGTTTGAACTCCGACCTGTGCGGCGGCTGGATAAATGTTCAAGAGCTCGTTGTTCGAGTCTCCGTTCATCACAGCAATCGGGCTTGGGTATAGGCGTCGAAGTAGGCTCGGAAAAGATGCATCTCAAATCGCCGGTTGCGATCAGTTCCGGAAGTTGTCTTCCATCATTTGCCACAATTTCAAGGTTCCAGCAATTGAACCGTTTGCTTGTGGACCGCATGCAGTTCTCCTCTAAACCAAAGATCGCTGCCGCACCGATTTTGGCCAGATCGGATCGAAAAAACAGCAGGCGTAATCTTGAGCAATTTCTTGGATGGGTCACGATTCCGGGTCCCAGGCCATGGCTGTCCAAAGATTCTTGTTGAAGTCGTCGTTGATGCCATCGGTGTAGGACAGAAAACCGTCGGTCAATCGGTAGTCGTTCTGATAAATAGCTGCGTAGTCCTGAGGCCTTGGATTAACGCCTTCGCGACCTACGGTGATTCCCCAAGTTGGATCAAGCCACGGAATGGGATATTGGCAACGAACGATATGGGTGATGTCCGGATACCAACGAAGCGGATACTTTGTTGGCAGCCTTCCACGCGTTGATTCCATCGAGGGGCTACTTGGGCCCATTACTGCTCCACCAAACCAGTTAGGCTGATGTTTGTCTACGTACTCATAAAAATCGTCAACATCTTTGCCCTTAAAGCCTTGCAGCGATAGCCAGATTTTGGCCTTAGGGTGATGCTTCTGAACAACCTGAGCCATCTTCGCTAAATAAGGTATTAGCGTAGCACTTGGGTTATGGCCTGGGTCGCCACCGGGAACGAAGATTGCATCTAGTCGTGGGCATTTAGCATAGAACTCGGCTTGCTGCTGCAAAAACTTTTCGCACCTGTCCGGCTCATTAGCAATTGTGAATTCGACCGGCATCCATAACCAGTGGTCCAAGTCGTACTTCATGCAGAGTTTAGCGAACTCGATGTTCATCTGTTCTCGCGAGTATTTCATTAATGGGTGAGGATCATTGTCCTGAAACGGAATGTTCTCCATGCAGTTCGCTCCGAAGACTACCATGTCGCGAAAATACTGATCAAACTGCTCGACTGTCCAAGCGTCCCATGAGTTTGCGCGAGGGCGATAGCCAATTTGATGACCCCGGATGGCTCGGTCAGGTGCAGAAGCAATATGCAGATCGCCGAGGATGCTAACTTTTCCATTAAGCATCAGTAGCTCGCGGAGCAACTTTCCGACGCCGAACATCAGTCCTCGAGCGTCGCTACCGATAATCCAAACTTCTGACGTTACGTTCGTCTGTGAGTCAGTCGATGATTGTGAGTGAAGTACGAATGCTTCGGCTCGCTCTAGGACTTGTTCATTCAGCAAACGGACAGGAATTAGATTCTTCCAAGCTGGTAAGTCAGATTTGTTGGCTAGGAAAATTCTTGCGCCAGCAGATTTGTCTGGCGTGTCGATCGTTTTCCATTTGAGCTTTGAGCGTTTGGCGACCTCTTCGATCAAGATGTTGGGCGCAATTTTTTCGGCTGCAGGAAGTCGATCAGAGTGTTCGCGGATGATGACAGTGGCATGACTCAGGTCGATATCCTCGCCAGCAAGTACAAGCTTAGAGCACGTAGCCTGTAGAGCAATTGTTCCGATCAAATAGGCAAACTGAACGAAATTAAGTTGGTTGCAGCGGAGAGAGTTCATGTTGGCTGGCGAAAGTTTTAAGCGTGAGCGATTCGGAGGGAAAGAGAGCAGGCCCTCATCATACATCGAATCATTTTGCCGTGAGCCAGTTAAGTACAAGCTAGGGATTCGAAGGCGGAAGTTCATATCGATAGGGCTGTTTCTTGCTGTACAGTCCGACCCTTTCCAGCGATTCGAGACGCTCCTTACCTTTGGCTCGCATAGCTGCTTGAGTTTGAATCTTTACCGCCTCGTCAAACTGGCCTACCTCGGCGTGGGCTGCAGCCAGTACGTTAAGAACCTCTGCGTCCTTACCTTTCGTAAGTTCATTCGCTCGCTTGGCATCTTCAATTGCTAGTTTTCCATTACGCAACGAAGCATCGGGGCAAGCGGCTCGAATGATCGCTCTATTGGACAGGCAATCGGCGTGATAGGGATTCAGAGCAATGGCTTTGTCGTAGTCTGCCACAGCTTCATTCGGACGAGCCAGAAAGCTGAAAAGCTAAACCCACGACCAGCATAGGCTTCGCAAAACTGGAGGACAAACCTTGATGGCTTGCGTGAAATCAGATGCCTTCGTCATCCAATAGATCGTCAGAGTGGCAAGTTCCACGTTGATATAGGCGTCATGCGAATCAGGTCGAACGGAAATTGCTTTAGTAAAGTCTTCAATCGCTTTATCGAACTCTTCGTTGGTTGCATGGAGGACCCCTCTCATAACGAAAGCTACTGCGTTTTTAGAATCGGCCTGGACTATGGCGCTTGAAATCTCGTTCAGGCTTTCTATTCTCCTTCGGTGCCGACTAAGATTTCGCGTTGACACAAGGCCCACGAATTACGAGGGTTGTCCTTAATCAGTTTTTCATAGTAGGCAGACGCTTCGGCAACTCGAACTACATCCGTTGCGAATTTTGCCTCCACCAACCACCAGCCAATCACCGTCAATCGCGTAAATCTCCAGCGGAAGGGGAAGTGGTTGATCGAGTTCTTTTGTCGCCCATTAGGTACTTCGCACCTTGTTTGGCATTACCGACGCTCCTACCCATTTCTTCGATGGTCCTGTTTGGGCGGTCGACTTAACTGAAGTCAGCAATAATCCCAAAAACACCAAGAAGGCGACGAATCGTGAAGGAACCATATTCTTTAACTTGGTGAGTGAACTGAAATGAGAGGCATGATCTTTGGGCTGCTGGTAACCATCAAAATAATCAAACGGTGAATTGACGCTATGGACACGAAGAGCTTCATACCGCGAGAGCCTGCAATTGAAACAAGAAAACTGGGATCTGATCAAAATCTTAAGCAACGTTGTTCGGCTTCAGTTCATGTGAATGGTACCGAGAAGTTGACAAGTTGTTCAGGCAATGAAGGGAACTTGCCCCTAATAAGTTGGAAATGACCTAACGAAGCTGATGCGGTATCAGGTTCATTAGAATCATGGGCCTTGGGCTTGCGTAATCCAAGGTTTCTCAATTGGCAATCGTTGATCTGGCTGTGATCATTGCCGTGTAGAGTTCCGTTTTTTCGTCGAGTTTCTGATTCGATCGGGCTGGAATTGTTGTTCTAATTAGTTGCTAAGTTCCAAACGGTGTATGGAGTTTCTCATCAAAAGTGTCATGGCAATGATTTAGTCAATGAACGCGAAGCGATTTTTGTGCTCTCGCGGGATTGCGCGAGTTTATTGCGTCGGAGAGAGCGAAATCTGGGGCACTCCAAGAATGTCGACCTAGAGCTATTTCAAGGTGAGTTTGTCATGCTGCTCGGTCCCTCTGGGGGGGCAAGTCGACGCCGCTGGTAACATTTTGGGTGGGTTGAGGTGCCGACTGAGGGTCGAGTTCGGTTCCGTAGATCACAATTGGTGGCTCAAAACGACGATGCAGTGCTGACTCACTATCGGCGGCAACACGTTGGATTCGTGTTCCAGTTTTACAATCTAATTCCTAGCCTAACAGCATTGGAGAACGTTGCATTGGTTACGGATATTGCAGAGCGTCCGATGTGCCGGCGGAAGCTTTGCATCTGGTTGGTTTGGACAGTCGTCTAAATCACTATCCTGCACAGCTAAGTGGAGGTGAGCAGCAGCGAGTTGCCATTGCTCGTGCGATTGCCAAACAGCCTGATGTGCTTCTGTGTGATGAACCGACCGGAGCCTTGGATGTAAAGACCGGCATCGTAGTATTGGAAGCTATACAGCGGATTAACCAAACGCTTGGCACAACGACCGTCATCATTACCCACAATGCCTCCATCGCGGATATGGCCGACCGAGTGATCAAATTGCGAGATGGACAAATCAATGAGGTTTTCATTAATCCGACAGCGGATAGCTGCTGAAAAACTGATTTGGTGAACATGTACGCAATCCGCATTAAGTTGTTTCGAGAGCTTTGGCAGATGCGCTGGCAGAATCTGGCTATTGCCAGCGTCTTGGCGGCAGGTGTGGCTGTGGTGATTTTGTCTGTCAGTACTCTGCAGTCTCTCGAGTTGACTCGAACAGAATTCTACGATCACTCAAGATTTGGTCAGGTATTCATGCGGCTCAAACGAGCGCCGATGACTATTCTTCCACGCGTGTGCGAGATCGAAGGTGTTCAGTCTGTCGAGGCTCGTGTGGTGACTCAGGTGACGCTTTCCATGCCAGACTTACCAGAGCCTGCTTCGGGGCGTGTAATCTCCTTGCCGAAGCGTGGTGAGCCGAACGTCAATCGACTTTATCTTCGAACTGGGCGAATGCCGGAGCCCAGCCGCTTGAATGAGGTGCTTTTGTCAGAAGGATTTGCTCAAGCACATCAGCTTCATTCGGGCGATTCGTTAACGGCGATCATTAATGGCAAGAGGCGAACTTTAAGTGTTGCGGGGATTGTTTTATCGGCTGAATATGTTTACTCCGTCCGACCAGGTGAATTGCTGCCAGATGATAAACGCTACGGTATTTTGTGGATGGGCTATGATGACCTTTCTTCAGTTTGCGATCTCAAAGATGCCTTCAATGACTTATCGTTGACATTGTCCCATGGAGCAAGTGAAACGTCCGTAGTTGCACAATTGGATGATCTGATGGGTCCGTATGGAGGAGCGAACGCGTATGGACGTGAATTGCAGCCCTCGCATCGGTTCCTTAGCAATGAACTGGTTCAGTTGCGCGCAATGGCATTTGTACCACCAATGATCTTCTTAGGCGTCACAGTCTTTTTGGTCCAAGTGGTTATGGCTCGACAAATTGCAATCCAGCGAGAGCAGATTGCGATGATGCGAGCCTTTGGATATCGGCCCTGGGAACTGGTTGTACATTACCTTTCATTCGCGGTCATGGTAGGCGTGATGGGTGTCGTGATTGGTACATTAATCGGAGTGAGGATGGGGTCTGATTTGACCTCGTTGTACACCAAGTTCTTTCGGTTTCCCGTGATGACTTATCACGTCGACTGGCGCTTGATCGGTGCAACAACATTAGTGGCCATTGGTGCGGTCGTGGCGGGAGTCTGGGGATCGGTTTGGACTGCCGCATCACTTCCGCCAGCTCAGGCGATGCAGCCTGAAGCACCACCCCGCTATAGGCAAAGCTGGATCGAACGCTTGGGGTTGCAGTCACTTCTTTCCCAAGAAATGCGAATGATTTTGCGGCATTTAGAACGCTGGCCCATGCGATCGGCAATGTCGACCGTTGGCATTGCGCTGTCTGTTGGGATACTTGTGATGGGCAATTTTATGCAGGATACGGTCGAGCATGTTTTGGATTTCCAATTCTTCACCGTTCATCGCCACGACTTGATGGTGACTTTTGTCGAGCCGACGAATCGAAATGCAATCTATGAACTACAGAAAATGCCTGGAGTCAAGAGTGTCGAGCCGATTCGAGCCGTATCGGTTTGCCTGGTTCACCAACAGAATCAGCGCCGAATGGAGTTGATTGGCTTGCCCACTAGCCAGCAGCTCTTTTGTGTTGTTGATCCCAATCGAGGCAAGATCGAACTGCCGAAAGATGGCTTGGTGGTTTCACGAAGACTGGCCGACATCTTGGGTTGTCAGCGCGGAGAGCATGTTCGAGTACGAGTATTGGAAGGTGCGAGGCAGGAGGTTGATGTTCAAATCGCTGATGTAGTGGACGATTATCTTGATCTAAGTGCCTACATGGAATTAGAGTCACTGCATCGATTGCTGCGTGAACAGGATGCAGTCTCTGGCGCGATGATGACAACTGACGCTTCGAAAATCGAAATCTTGTACCACCAACTTCAGCTCGCTCCGAAGGTGGCTGGCGTAAGCATCAAGAGGGCAGACATTGAAAGTTATCAAAAAACGATGGCTGAGAACATTCTGCGAATGAAGCTAATCAACGTTATCTTTGCTGCAATTGTTGCTGTCGGTGTCGTCTACAACTGCGCTCGCGTTTCACTGGCTGAACGAAGTCGTGAATTGGCGACATTGCGTGTCCTGGGTTTCACTCGAGGAGAGACCTCCAGAATTTTGCTGGGTGAGCTTGCTATTCTTGTCGCATCCGCCATTCCGGTAGGGCTAATGATAGGCTATGGATTATCATGGCTGCTGAGCCAGGCGCTAAATACTGAGCTGCATAGGTTTCCGTTGATCATTAGCGGGCGAACATATGTTATGGCCATCGTGGTCGTGATAGCGGCTTCACTTTTTTCTGCAATGTTGGTCAGGCGACGTATGGACAAATTTAACCTTGTTGAAGTTCTCAAAGCGCGAGACTAACCATGAAGCAGTTAATCCGTCATCTTCCGTTAATGATCGGAGTTGTAGTCGGCTGTACTTTGTTGATTTATGCACTACTGCCTTCGCCGGTCAGCGTGGAATTGGTCAGCGTTTATCAAGGGCCTATGTTGGTCACTGTAGACGAAGACGGAAAGACTCGCGTCAGGGAACGATACGTTGTTGTTGCCCCGACTTCTGGCGTGGTCGCTCGATTGCAACTACATCCTGGAGATGTTGTCGAGGCCAATAAGACTGTCGTGGCAACGATCGAACCGACCAATCCAACGCTACTTGATGCGCGTTCGTTGGCAGAAGCGGAATCTCGCGTAAGAGCTGCTGAAGCAGCGGTAGAGTTGGCTAAGGCGAAGCTTGAGGCCGCCCTTGAAGCTCATGGTTTGGCAAAGCATGAATTGGCAAGGGCTAAGGATTTGGCTCTGAAGCAGGCTGTTTCTCGGGCTGAAAATGGATGCGGCGGAGCACCAGGAGCGAATCGCTGCGGCTAATCTTCGTGCTGCAGAATTTGGTGACCGCGTAGCAATATTCGAATTGGAAACCAACAAGGCGGCTTTTGTACGTGTCGACCGCTGACTACTGAAGCAAGTAATTCTGAAGAACGAAACGAACTCGGACGAATCAATGTCATGTCACCCGTGGATGGACAAGTATTCCGGGTAATTCAGGAGAGTGCCACAGTGGTCGTCCCAGGCCAGCCGTTAGTAGAGATTGGAAATTTGCGAGATATTGAAGTGGTCATCGATGTACTTTCCGCGGATGCTCCCAATATAAAACCAGGGGATACCATATTGATTGATCAGACGGGCATTGGGCCCTTGGCGGCTAGAGTTCGACTAGTAGAGCCCTCGGGATTCACCAAGATTTCAGCATTGGGGGTAGAAGAGCAAAGGGTCAATGTCGTTGGGGACTTTTTGGAATCTGCCGAAAAATTGAGTCGGCTTGGCGACGAGTATCGTATTGATGCAAGAATTGTCGTTTGGCAGAATGCGAATGCCATGAAGATACCCTCTGCAGCCCTTTTTCGTCGCGGGAAAGATTGGGCGGTGTTTGTCGTCAGAAATAATCGTGCTCAGATGGAAAAGGTTGAAATTGGGCGAACCAACAGTCTTGACGCCGAGGTGCTTTCAGGCCTTTCAGTTGGCGATAGAGTCGTCAACTATCCAAGTGACAAAGTTCGCGATGGCACGGTAGTGATGAGCAGGAACTAGTAAGGCTAAAGCAGGTTTCAAGCTAATAATCAACGCTACCGACTGATCCTATTGTGCGACCTTCTCCTTACTAGTGATGTTGATTAAGTTTTCAAAAACCAGAGGGTCCATAGATCGGGATATCTCGCGTAGCGAACAGTCCGCCATGGCGACATAGAACTTGTCCGAATAGTGCCGAGGCGCCCAAGAATATCCCGAAGTACAAAGTTGTTTCATGGCGAGGTCTTCGGGTTTCATGATCGGTAGGCTATGCCGGTGATGTGACTCGACAATCATCAAAGTTAGGTTACTGGGATCAAAGATCTCGTTTGGCAAGCGACCACGACGCGGATGAAAAAAGGCATCCTCTCCAATCGACGCGTGGTAAACACTAAAGCCTGGTTGCGCGTGCCGGCCATTGGGGCATTGAAAACTTGATACGTGTTCAAGAAGTCGGCGAGCGGTTGAGTTCTAAGGCGAGTCCCATGCTGCCGAAAAGTCTATTGCCTGGTACGCTCTATTCTCTTCGACGAACGGAAGAATTAGCGATCTCCAACTATGCAGGTTCTGCCCTCGAGGGTCTTGCAAGTATCCAGGTGGATAACACTTGAAGACGGATTCATAGTTGTGAACACCTAGAGCGAACATTTTCAGGTTATTGTTGTATTTGCTAAGGCTGTACTCTCTGGCTGTTCGTACAGCAGGAAGCACAAGTGTTGTTAAGATCATAATGATGAAAGCCACAACTACCAATTCGATCCAGGTTAGCGGTAGTCGATTCGGTTTACGAACCTCCTCAATGGCCGGTGGCAAGTAGGGTTGATCGTCTGGAGTTGGGGTCACTTTCTTCTCCATTAATTGATGCGTTCAATGACTCATTGTAACCGGTAGATACTCTCGTTAAGGAGAAAGTCGCGGGTTACTTTCAAGAAGTTCTCGTACCTATTCATTGTCGCTTGCAAGCATGGACAAACGATTGATCGTCTTTGAGTGCCGGTGAGAAAGTACCAAGACATACTCGGCGCCGAAGAGTAGTAGTGATACTCCCCAGTAAAACCAAAGCAGTAGGCCGATGAATGATCCGATGGCTCCATAAGCCGTGGTGTACTTCACGCCAATCAAGAACGACCCAAGCAATTGCCTGCCAATTTCCCAGAGAACCGATGTCAGTAGACCACCTCGCAGCGCAACCGACCATTGGATTGGGCGTTTAGGCAGGAATCGAAAGATGACCCCAAAGGCCAGCGAGTTGAGCATGATCGTAATGAGCGTATGCGAAGTTGTTAGGCTAACAAATGGATCCAGGTAAGTGCCTTTGAACCATTTTCCAATGATGCCGATGGCCATGTTTACCAGTAAGACTGCGAAGATACCAAGTCCTACACTCGCCAGTAGCACAAATGCTGATACTCGCTCTTTGATGATGCGTAGTATTGAACCCGCCCAGTGCTTGGAGCTTGCTGGTGGGACTCGCCAGATTTTGTCGAACGCGCGCTCGAACTGATAGAACACGCCGATTGCCGCCAACAAGGTAGTTAAAAAGCCGATGGGGCCGTTTGCAATCGATTGTTGCTTGAACTGTTGTAAAACGTCGTTGATCTTAGCCTCTAACGATGGCGAACAATGTTCTGAGGCAATCTGCAGAATCTTCTGGTGGGCATCGCTGCCAAGTTGAGTGTGCTTCATCACCAGGCCGAGGCCACCAGTAAGCAGCAAGAGCATCGGAAAGATGGACAACGAAAGATAGAACGAAACAGCCGCCGCGAGACTCATCGCATCGTCTCGTTGCCAGCGCCGAAAGGCCAAATGCAGGTTGCTACCCAAACCCACCAATGTTGACTTGGCGAGTTTGGCCAAGCCGATGATTGACAGTGGATGTGGATTGTTGGAGGATGACAAAGTACGCGTTGGCAATTAGAGTGATTTTTTGAATTCTTCAAGGGATCAGAACTACAGGATTATTGGACTTAGGTCAAGAAAACTCTGGATTATGCTAGCGAAGAGTGTCGGCCATTCTGAGGTGCAGGAGAAGTGGATAGGTGTACGAGGCCGAGGATGAATCGGAGTGAGAGCCCAAACCCCACACCCCAAAGCACGAGCACGAGCACGAGCACGAGTAGGAGCACGAGCACGAGCACGAGCACGAGCACGAGTAGGAGTAGGAGTAGGAAAAACATACCTACACCTGATTGAACTCAACTGTTACGATGCTAGCATCCGCTAGTCACCTTTCCATGGCCGAGTAAAACAGTGACCATTCAACAATCTGATGCAATCGTTTTGCGAATGACGCCATGGAGCGAAACGAGCTTGATAGGATCGATTTATACTCGTGAGTTTGGCAAGGTCTCTGTGATTGCCAAAGGGGCTAGGCGTCCCAAAAGTCCTTTCGAAGCTGCTCTTGACCTGCTTTCGGTGTGTCGCGTAGTGTTCATCGACAAGTCTGCAGAGTCACTGTGTGTACTAACTGAGGCCAAATTGGCTAAGCGTTTTCGTATTCCCGGTGGACAACTCCTGCGGCTTTACTGTGCATACTATCTCGTAGAGCTACTGGAGAAACTGACCGACCAACACCTTCCACAGCCCGAGCTGTTTGATTTAGCTTCGGATACGATCAGGCGTCTCGAGAATCCCGATGAGGAAATACGAGCCGCAGTATTGCGATTCGAATTGCAAATACTCAGGTTAACCGGACACATGCCCAGTTTTCGATTGTGCGCGCATTGTGGCAATGAAGTTCAAGCCAGCCATGGATGGTTGACGTTTGGGCCATTGTCCTGCGGAGTTCTTTGTGAGTCATGTTCGCAAGGCTCGCGACAATTGATGAGAATACCAGTGGCGGTTCGCGACTATGTTGAAGGGCTTTCCAACAACGCTTGGCAGTCAATGAATCTGAATAGCTATGTCGAGAGCCATCGCGCGACGATTCGAGCGATGATGAATAGAACGTTTTCATGCATGTTGGATCAAAGACTGAAACTACATCCTTACCTTGAGGAGCTCGGGCGTTGACACGGAAGTCCCCGCCAATCAGAACCAATCCAATTCTGCCTTCGCTTTCGATGTTGCTAACGTTGGTTGCAATGTCGGTAGGGTGCAGCATGTTCTCCAATAAAACGGATAAGGACTACGAGCAGGCTCGGAGGTCCATCAATAATCCGTACGGTAATGGAGTGCATCGACCCGAAGGCGTGACGGTTGAGAATACTTCGAATACTTCAAAGTTTTTGGAGGATCTGGGTTTATCGAAGAAGCGTCGTAAGGATATCAACGCAGCTCGACTTGCCTATCAAAAAGGTGACCAAGAGTTTCAGCGAGCAAAAGCACTTGACGGTACCGAGCGTCGTGATGCATTCCCGCCGCAGCTAAGCTCTACAAAGAAGCGGCTGACAACTGGCAAAGTTCGCAATTAGCTCAAGAGGCCATGATGATGCAGGCCGAGAGCTATTTCTTTGCTGAAGATTACTACAAAGCTGAGCAAGGCTATGCGGCCTTAGTCAAAGAGTATCCGAGAAATCCCTACTTGGATACCGTTGATGGGCGAAGATTCGAGATCGGCGACTTCTGGCTGCACCAACTCCGCCAATCCTAAATCTTTCTTCAATGTCAACTTTACCGATAACAAGTTGCCGTGGAACGACACCGGAGGTCATGGAAAGCGCGCGCTCGAGAATGTGCGGCTGGATAATCCAATTGGTAAGTTGAGCGATGATGCCACGATGCGACTGGCTGTCAGCTACTACGAAAAAGAAGATTGGGAAATGGCGGCAACTACCTTCGGTGAGCTGCGCATGACTTATCCTGACAGCGAGCACCAATTTAAAGGCACAGTTTTAGAACTGCAAAGCTTGTTGGCTGCTTACATGGGACCAGAGTATTCCGACTTGCACTTGATCGAAGCAGATAAACGAGCCAAAGCGATCATCAAGCAGTTTCCAAGGACGCTCAGGCCAAACAGCTTGAGCTGCGTGAAGCAACCGCCAAAATCAAGTTCTACATGGCCGAGCGGGAGTGGCATAGCGCCAACTATCGCTATCTGCAAGGTGAGAATCTTGCCTGCAAAATGTACTTAGAGCAATTGCTCGAGAAATATCCGGACACAGATTTTGCTGCGCTGGCCCGCGATAGATTGAAGGAGATTGATGGCAAGCCTGATCGGCCTCCGCAGAAATTTGTGCCGCTGGTCAAACTATTCGGAGCGGGAAATGATAATCGAAAGTGGAATCGGCCAGTTTTCGATGATAAGTAATCGCCACGTCTGGTTAGCAGCAAACTGCTTCTATTTTGGCCTGTGCCTGTTCGTGTTGGTCATGTTGAGTGGCTGCGCGGCCTATCAGTTTGGCAATGGAGCGTTGTATAACCCAAACATACGCACGATCCATGTTCCAATCGTTCGCAACGACACCTTTCGACATGACATTGGCGTTCAACTCACCGAATCCATTATTCGAAGCATCGAAACCAGGACTCCTTACAAAGTAGTCGGTGAAGCTAACGCCGATAGCGTGCTCACCTGTCGCGTCACGACTCAAGGTAAGCGAGTGATTGCTGAAAATAGATTTGACGAACCTCGCGCATTGAATGACACAATCAGTGTCGAGCTAACCTGGACTGATCGCCGAGGTAACCTGCTGCTGACGAATCGATTTGTTCCTCAAGGTGAACTCGCTTTCTATTTTGTGCAGGGTGTCGACTTCATACCAGAAGGTGGTCAGAGCATGGCTACTGCTCAGCTTAAGGCAGTTGAGCAGTTGGCTGATCAGATTGTCGGACAGATGGAATCTCGCTGGTAGAACTTGTAGTCTTTTTCTCGGTTCGCTACTGAGCAGACCTGAACCTCGATTGATTGCCTTTATCTTTGGCCTCGTTCGTTTTGGCCTACAGTTGTTTGGATCGGCTGCCCATACCTCTCGCAAACAACACGATCAGGAGCATAAGTGCGGCCGGAAAGATGAGTGGTATAAACCAGCGACCAGCATGATCACAGTGAAATCGCAATGGCAGTTCTGCAATATTGGGATAACCAGCCAAAGCAAATATTAGTAGAGGCAACGAATTGCGAATCTTGGGTTTGATGCAGGCCCAGACAGCAAACAGAAGTCCAAAGCTGTAGAGTAGTACGAAGTAATTGATACTACGCCAAAAGGCTGATGTCGCACGCTCAGCACATTGGGTTACCTTTCGCAGTTTGTTATCCCAGGTATCTTCCAAGAATGGTGCCCTGGCCGGCAATCCCGCTTCAAAGTAGTAATCCATGAATCGATTTTCAACAAATAGATTGTTGCTGGTTGAGGGGACGTTTTGAAGTTTCCAGTCGAGGATTTGAACTAGTTGTTGATCGGCAGGCAGATCTTCAGCAATCTTACACGGTTGAACTGTACGTGGCTGTCCCCAGCTAAGAGCAATTGCAAAGGCTAGGCCAACAATTGCCATTGCGGCGTAGATGAATGCTAGGAGCCTTGCTACTAGACCAACTCTTGTAGAGTCAAATTCGTCTGTGGATTCGGTATCGGATAAACCACTGGTAGCTGTACCGGTATTGCTCGAGCTGGTTTGCTTGGCCTGGAATTCGCGCTCGATCTGTTCGACGGCTGCTTTTGATTCTGCCAGGCCTTGTCCGGTTTGAGCTTTGTAGAGTTTGATTGCCTCAAGCTTCTTCTTTGCCTTGACCAAGATCACAATCTCTTGGTGAGCTTCTTCGTCGCTCATCGGACCGTAGACTCGTTCGGTAGAATATTGGGCGAACAAAGATCGCAATTGTTTCTCAGCAGCGGCGCGATCTAAGGGCGTATTCTGTTCGAGGATAAGAACGCTGGTCTCAAAATCACCGTTTTCAATGGCTTGATAGAGATCATCCAACCAATTAATGTTCTGGTCAGGCTCGCGGCCCTCAGCAATCGCCTCGACTGCATTCTTCGCATCAAGCAACGAAGCCCACGTCATGTCGCGATAGAGCTTCACGGCTTCAATCTTTCGACCGGCCCAAACAAGCTCGCGTATCTGACTTCTGATTTCTGCAGCTTTACTCAATTCTTGTTCTTTCGAGGTCTATGTCCTGGATGCTCCGACTTGCGAAGTGGGATATAAAGTTTAACGTGAACTGCCAATTCAGCCCTGATTCTACAGCAATCGCAGTGTCTGAGATGGTCGGTCAAGGAGTCCGCTGCAAACCAGCCAGGAATTGCGATTTCTGGATTTGACGGGTCGATGTTGATTCAATTGGTTGGCGATCTGAGCTAAACTAGTGTTCGTAAAGAGTGCGAGCTAAACCGTTGAGCAGTGCTTCGAACGACTAGCCGCTTCCCGCCTGACTTACTTTTCCTACTCAGTTCCCACGAGTTGAATCAAGCATGCAATCGCTCCGCGCTGGCTGGATAGGTGGTTTGGTAATCTGTTTTGCTTTGCCTAGTGCACAAGCTCAGCAGGATGCCGAGCAAGAGAAGTTGTTCGAGAATCACGTTCGACCCGTACTTGTGGACCGTTGTATCAAGTGTCACGGTCCAGCTAAGTCCGAATCAGGACTGCGACTGGACAAGTTGCAATTCATTCTGAAGGGTGGCGACTCGGGCGCTGCGATCAAAACCGGAGATTCAGCAGCAAGTCTTTTGCTTCAAGCGATGGACTGGAATCACGATACCAAGATGCCTCCAGATAAGCAGCTCGATTCAGTAACCATCGATGCAATCAAGCGCTGGATCGATAGTGGAGCTTACTGGCCAGAGCAGATGAAATTGAGCAGCGGACCTGAGCTGCGAAGCGGTCCAGCTACTGCTGAGGAACTGCAGTTCTGGTCACTACTTCCGCTCAAAGATTCATTACCCAAGTCTTTGAGTGCCGCTGGTAAATCAACTACATCACTTGCCAACACAGATTCGCGATCAATCGCCACTGGCAGCGCAATTATCGATGCGTACATTCAGGAAAAACTCATCGAGCAGGGGCTCAATGCAAACCCACCCGCTGACCGAGCAACGTTCATTCGTCGGTTGACATTTGATTTGACCGGCTTGCCGCCAATACCAGATGAAGTTAGCGAGTTTGTTGACGACAAATCTCCAGGTGCAACCGCGAAACTTGTTGAGCGGTTGCTGCAGTCGAACGCTTACGGGGAGCGTTGGGGACGTCATTGGTTGGATGTCGTTCGTTACTCGGATTCCGCCGGAGAAACTGCTGACTACCCAGTGCCCGACGCGTGGAAGTATCGCAACTACGTGATCGACGCCTTCAATAAGGACAAACCTTACAATCAGTTCTTGCATGAGCAGATTGCCGGAGACATTTTGGCTCGCGATGCGAATAGCGCTGAAGAGTTTTCCGAGAAAACCATCGCCACGGGCTACATCGCCATCGCTAGGCGGTTTGGATTTGATTCTGAGAACTATCATCATCTCACCATTCAAGACACGATCGATACTCTTGGGCAATCAACGTTGGGAATGAGTTTCGGGTGTGCGCGATGCCATGATCATAAGTTCGACCCGGTATCGATGGATGACTACTACGCGATGTACGGTATCTTCGAAAGCACACTCTATCCGTTGTCGGGGTCGGAGCAAAAGCAAAAGGTTCGCTCGTTAGCATCATTAGCAAATCTAAGTGACCCACAGACACAACAGCGCAGAACCAAAGAGCTAGCGGCCAATGTAGCTACACTCAAACGCTTGGGAAAAAATCCTCCTCCAGCGATTCTGCGTTCGCTGACCGAAATGGATGGCGATTTTGAATTGCAATCACCGGCGGCGGGTGGAAGTCGCGGTGTGTTGGTTGCTCCGTGGCTGTACGATGGTCCAGTTTCTGTGACCAATGCGGCACAATCGCCGTTTGCAGATCTGTTTCCCAGCGGCAAGGTTGGAGTTTCACTACCAGCAGGCAAGAGTGCTTGTCGAGTCTGGCAATCGCTCAATCATCGGCAAACGGATCTCAATCAACAGTCTTTGTCGCTGGGTTTTGATCTTCGAGTGACGCAGTTTGCTCAACAGGATAACTATTCCATTTCTCTAACCGATGATCAGTTTAATTCTGTTGTAGAGATTGACTTTGCAGCGGAGATGAGTTTGAAAGTTGGCACAACAAGTCACCGATTGGCAACTCTTCAGCCGGGGATGTGGTATCAATTTCAATTTAGCAGCGATCCGACCCAGCATGTCATTACGGGCGTGGTAATCGCCGCCGACAAGTCGGAGCAAAAGTTCGAAGTGCGAGACTTGAGCTTTACCAGTTCAGTGGCGCAGAATTTGGTGATCGGCTCAGGCGCCGAATCAAAGTTAAATCGTCCGACTGTAGAGCTAGACAATGTTTCCGTTGTGCCATTGGCTAAATTGCAGAGCACAAATTCACAAGCGAAGAATTCGCTGACGGGCTTGGAATCGGCGAACAGCACTGCGGCAGCTCAAGCCGCGAGTAAACTACCAGAGGATCCAGCTCCGCTAAGAGACGAACTGAAAAAACTCATCGGCATCGATGGCGATTTTGAGTTTCAGGAAGAAGACAAAGCACCCACTGCACCCTGGGGGCCAGGTCCGAACAGCGTCGTGAAAATTTCGAAGAAGGCTCAAAGCCCACTGCCGTTTTTTTCAAAAGGTGAATTGGGTGTGTTGATGCCAAATCGAGCCGAGTACGATGGATTTGGTATGCAGTTGGAGAAGATACAGCCGGATTCAGATGGCCAAATATACGCTTTCTTCGAGTTTTGTTGCGCTAATCAAGATCGCGGTGGTGAAGGTAGCTGGCGATACTACTTGGGGCATGGCCCAGGCAATTCGGCTGCGATCGAACTGTTCTTCAACGGCACTAAATTCTTTCGACGCTCAGCGGACGCTCGTGAGCCGGTGGCCGAGTTGAAGATTGGTCGTTGGTATCAGGTGCTAATCGAGCTGAACACGATTGAGAAGAGCTATCGAGGTTGGTTAAAGAATGCCGATGAGAAGGTGACAGAATTTGCTGGGGCTGTGGCCAGTGGATGGGATGGAGTCGTCGACTATACCTTTATCGATAGCTATGGTCACCTAGGCGGAGTCCGTCCAGAACTTTTCGCGGACAATTTCTACTTGATACCATTAGCACACCGCAAATACGAAAGTAGCGTTAAATCTTTTTATTTGGCGTTAATTGAGGAATCCAAGATCGATAGTTCATCGCGGCGAAGTCGAGCGTTGGAATTGAGGAACAAACTTGCTGAGCTTCAAGCGATCGGTGATCGAATCGAAAAACAGTTGCAGGAACCTATTCAAGACATGGCCTATGCCGTTGCGGAAGGAACGCCGCATGATGTTCACATGCAGATACGTGGGGAGCCAAGTCAGCCCGGAAGGTTGGTCTCTCGAAACCTTCCGGCACTTTTTGCTTCCGATAGTAAGACGCGACTCGGGGATTTGCCTAAGTTCAAAGGTAGTGGTCGACTTGAGTTAGCCAAGTGGTTAACTGAGGATGCGCGAGCGTTGACAGCTCGAGTGATGGTCAATCGCGTTTGGCAACAACATTTCGGTCGAGGTTTAGTTCGAACAGAGAACGATTTTGGAACGCGAGGCGAAGCGCCAACGCATCCTGAATTATTGGATTGGTTGGCTTGTCGCTTTATCGAGAGTGGCTGGTCGATCAAGCATCTTCATCGATTGATCGTTCATACCAAGGCCTATCAGCAAGCCTCTACTTTACCTGATCAGTTTGATGAAGCTCGTGAAAACTCAGTTGCATCAAAGCATCTTCGGATTGATCCAGATAATCGACATTTGTGGCGATTTTCTCCACGTCGTCTGAGTGCTGAAGAGATTCGAGATGCGATGCTGATGGTAAGCGGTATGTTGGACAAATCGCCTGGCCGAGAGCATCCATTTCCCTCTCCGCATAGTTGGGGTTTTACTCAACACTCGCCCTTTTACGCAGTCTATGAGAGTAAACAACGAAGTATCTACTTGATGCAGCAACGACTCAAGCGACATCCGTTCTTGGGATTGTTCGACGGAGCTGATCCGAATGTGAGTACCGCTCGGCGCGAACTTACGACAGTGCCAACTCAAGCCCTGTATTTGATGAACAACCCCTTCGTTCATGAGGCGGCTCAGAAGTTGGCCGAGCGATTTTCGGAACCATCCGTCACAAATGAAACAGACGTCGATCGGAGAATTTCGTCGATGTTTTACTACAGTTTAGGACGACCAGCCAGTCAGGATGAAATTGAACGATCCAAGGCCTTTGTAACTCGATACAGTAGTGCAGCCTCGGCAATTTCGCCCAATCAGCCTGAAAACAACATAGCCGCTTGGTCTGCATTGGCCAGGTCTTTAATCACTCGCAATGAATTCTTATTTGTCGAGTAACTTCGCGAAGTAACATCATGATAATACGATCAAGAGTAATTCGAGCACTAGCAGCTTTGAGCCTGTTCCAAGCAGCACTGAATGGCCATGGCATTCGAGCTCAGGATGTCACCAAGCCAGCCGAAGCCACATCCTCAACAGCCGCGCAGGAAGTGAAGAAAACGAACTTCAGTTCGCAAATCGCACCTATTCTTCAAGCGAATTGTGTCAGTTGTCATAGCGCCAAGAAATCTGAGGGTGGTTATCGAATTGATACATTTCATGACCTGATGCAGCCCGGAGATTCGTCGGCTACGCCGGTGGTAGCTGCCAAGGCCGACGAAAGCCTGCTTATTCAGCGAATCACATCCAGCGATCCTTCGATACGTATGCCACCTGAAAGCGATCCGCTAACCAATGATCAAGTTCAAGCTATTCGGCAGTGGATCTCGGAAGGTGCTGTCTTTGATGGCAAGGAGCCCAAGCAACTGCTGGCATTGGTGAGTCCACCGCCGAGATATGCGAATCCTCCAGCCAAGTATCCGGCTATTCCAATTACCGCTGTATGTTTTTCACCTGATGGAACTCAACTGGTAACTGCCGGCTATCATGAGCTGACCGTTTGGGATGCCGCTAGTGGGACGTTGGCGCGTCGCATCGCGAACATTGGTCAGCGAGTCTATGCCATAAATTTCAATAGCGATGGCAAGAGCTTGGCAGTTGCTTGCGGAGAACCTGGACGAATTGGCGAAGTACGAATTGTGGATTGGGCGTCAGGCGAAGTTGCTTCGGTGGTTGCGCGATCGGTGGATGTTGTTTTAGATGTTGCCATTCGACCTGGAAGAGATGAGATAGCCGTTGCCGCAGCCGATCACAGTGTGCGCATTATCAACTATCGCACGGGAGATATCGTACGAGCCTATTCTAGTCACGCTGATTGGGTGACAGCGATAGCCTTTAGCGCGGATGGCAATAAACTGGTTTCGGCAAGTCGCGATAAATCAGCCAAGGTGTTTGATCTGGAGTCGGGGCAGATGTTGGTGAACTACGCTGGTCATGGCTTGCCAGTGCGTGGAGTTGCCTTTGCACCGGATGGAGCTCAGGTGGTTTCTGTGGGCGACGACAAGAAGTTGCACCGCTGGAATGTTGCCGACGCCAAGAAGCTTGTTGAAGTTGGTATTGAGGGCGAGGGATTTCATCTTATTCGAGCTGACAACATGATTCTTATTCCTAGTGCTGGTCGGCGAGTGTTGAAGCTGGATCTGAGCAATAACAAGATCGCAGCAACGTTGGCTGGCCTTGATGATTGGGCTCTATCATGCTGCATAGCTGCTGACGGTCGAATTGCAGCAGGCTCTGCCAGTGGAATCATTAAACTCTGGGCTGCCGACGGCAAAGAGCTGAAGCAATGGTCTGCTGCTCCATAATGTAACTAACAACGTAGCTGAATTCGATAACGTAGCTACCTTCGCCGGAAGGTGGAGGCTTGAAGGTCGGCGCACTGGTAGGGTGGGCACTCCTGCCCGCCTTTGGGCTACAAACGATGGTGTTGCAAAGTTTGATAGTAGCGAAATGCCAAACACGGTTAGAAAACGATTGTGAGATGGATTCGTGACCTCGTCCACAACCTTGAACAACTTCTCCTATTGCCCTCCCCGCAAATGCTCGCCAGCACTCGCTGTGCGTACGCTGCCCGCGAGGAGAATTGAGCGGCCCTAGCTAGCTGCAGCGCGCGGGAGGGACTGAAACCCAGTCCTTCAGACTGGGCTGAGTAAATAGCTGGACCTTCGGCCCGAAAAACAGAACAGCCTACGAACCTACATCACCGCCTTGCGAGCTTCATCGGCTCGGAAGCCAAGATTGCCGTAGCGGTGGTAGTCGATGCACAAGCTCTGCTCGCGAACGTACCACAGCAGTTCAGCTCGGCCAATCGTCGTCACTGGAGAATCGGCGATGTAGATGAATTGATCTGTGGCAGCCTTGCGAACATCGATTGGAACAAGCTCTGGAGCCGAATAGCGTATGCGGTCAACCTGTCCATCGCGAATCGTTTCGATCAGCTCAGCGTCGCTCTCTTCGATAAACTCCAGATCACCCGCCAACGCGTGTGTCAGCTCCTCAAGTGTACCGACCAATTGCGAATGAACGTGAGGTGGCTGACTAATGGCGGCTCGACCACCACAAGCAAGCACAGCGACCGCGCGAGCTAGCACGTCTAACCAGCTATCGCTTTCGTGCAAGCGAATTCGCATGTGAGGAATGGTTTGATAGCGTCGGATGTTGTCTTGACCAACAAGCTTGAGCGTATCATGGCTTTGGCGAATTTCGTCATTAGCAAATCGATCGTAATCAGCGACAGCTTCGGCAAGCTTCCTGAGGCCCGACGATCCAAGTTGTTTGCGAACGATGACTGACGCTGGGTGGTCCGAAGAAAGGACTGTCCAGAATTCGGCAAGTGTTTCGATCTGTGGAACTACATTCGGTGGCTTTGTTCCGACATCAGCAGGTTGCCCCAGGCTTTGGTTATTATCCACCTTTGCCAAACGATCAAAGCTCATCAGCGGTACGACATAGTTTGGACCACCAGCCTTTATTCCAGGACCGAAAGCACTCTTGCCCATACCTCCGAAAGGCTGACGAAGCACAATTGCACCGGTCGTTGGCCGATTGATGTACAAGTTCCCGGCCTGCAATCGCGATGCCCACAGGGTCTGCTCACGGTCGTCCAGACTCTCTAAGCCGCTTGTCAGCCCGTATCCTGTTCGATGAACCAAGTCGATGGCCTCATCCAGTCGATCAAAATGCATGACACCAAGCACCGGTCCGAACAGTTCAGTCATGTGTGTAAAGCTGCCGGGCTGAACATCCCACTTTATACCAGGCGAGTACATGCAGGGGTTCTCTTCTAAGTTTCTTGGCATCAGAGCCCAGCGCTCTTTCGGCTCTAGCTCCGTAAGGCCACGCAATAGATGAGCTTGCGGAGGACGAACCAGTGGTCCCATCTTGGTTCGCAGATCCCAAGCTGAACCGACTCGAATGCTGCTAGCCGCATCAAGTAGTAGTTCGCGGAACTGCTTGTCGTGATAAACTTCATCTTCGAGCAGCAGCAAACTTGTTGCGCTGCACTTTTGCCCAGCGTGCGAGAAGGCCGAGTGCAGAAGATTCTTGATGGCCAAATCGCGATCGCTCAGTGAGCTGATGATTGTAGCGTTCTTTCCGCCGGTCTCTGCAAGCAAGTGCAGGTCGGGGCGAGCTGCTAGAATGCGCCGAGCAGTTTCCGTTCCTCCTGTAAAGACGCAGGTGGATACAGCCGGGCTGGAGAGTAGATACTTGCTGGCATCGGGACCATCGCACACGACCAATTGAACCGCTTGTCTTGGCACGCCGGCATCCCAAATGCACTCGCAAAGTACGCGAGCCACCAAGGCGGTTTCTGTAGCAGGCTTGAGGATAACCGTGTTGCCTGCAGCAAGAGCAGCGGCAACTCCACCAAACGGAATAGCGATTGGGAAGTTCCAAGGGCTTATAACGACGACGACTCCGCGAGGCTTACTGCCGAACTTGGCGTGCTGTTGCACATCCAAAGCGGTTTTGGCGTAGAACTCGGCAAAGTCGACAGCTTCGGACACTTCGGGATCAGACTCTAGCAACGTCTTACCAGCGTCTGCCAAAGCAGCGCCCATCAAATCAGCACGACGTTCACGCAGTTTCTGAGCCACTCGTCGAAGCAATTCGTAGCGTTCGCTGGGTGGTGTTTTTCTCCAGCCGGCTGGATCAGCATCCGCGCATTGAACGGCTCGTTGCATCTGTTCAGCAGACGCCATATTGAAGTTGGCAACAACAACACCTGGCCGCGAAGGGTCGAGCGACTGACAAGCATCGCCTTGGCCCGATTGATCTCCCGATTCAATGGAGTGCAGGACGGTAGTGGCATTCGAGTCGCATCGATTCTTCCAATCGTCTACGATCTTTTGCGCCCAAACGGCTGCCGAGGGTAACGTGAAGTCTGTATCAGATTCGTTCTCAAATTGGCGCCATTCGCTTGCTGCAGCGGGTTGAGCGGGAGGTTGTAGTCGATTCTGAACGCGTCTAGGCTGATAGCTTACCGCCTCCATTTGCTCGACCGAATCCATGAAGATCTTTTCCATCGCTTGCCAATCGGGCCCATCGACCTCGATCTTGAAAGCGTGCCTTAAAAAGTTCTCAGGGCCAGTGTTTTCATCCATGCGTCGAACGAGATAGCCGATGGCATTGATGAAGTTTTCCTTTTGACAAGCGGGAGCATAAAGCAGCAGATTGTCGACCAGTTCATGCAATGCGCGACGCTGGTGATTAGCCATGCCTTCGAGCATTTCAAACTGAATCTGATCGATGACGTTTTGTTTAGCAGCCAAGATGATCGCGAAAGCAACCTCGAATAGATTGTGGCTGGCAATACCAAGTTTTACGGCTGCAATGTTCTCAGGCTGAAGCCCGTATGCAACCATGCGTTTGTAGTTTGCATCGGTGTCCGACTTCTTTTGATAGGGTGCTTGCGGCCAGCCGCGATGAGATGCCTCGACTCGCTCCATTTCCATGTTGGCACCTTTGACGACGCGAACGGTAATTGGTGCACCGCCCGAGGCGACCCGACCGCGGGCCCACTCGGTTAGTCGACGTTGCAAGCTGTGGCTGTCAGGAATGTAGGCTTGCAGAGCGACTCCGGCTCGCACTTGATCCATTCCAGGAAGATCCAGCGTCTTCATGAAGACTTCGCCGGTTAGCTCCATATCGCGATATTCTTCCATATCCAAGTAAACAAACTTGGGTACTTCGGTGCCATCTGGTTTCTTGAATCGATGTCTGGCAGCCGCGCGATATAACAGCTCGAGTCGCTTTACAAGTACCTTCACCGTAGCAGCTCGCGCCACAGTCGAGATCTGCGAATAGAGAGTTGAAACCTTGATCGATACGCATTCGATCTCAGGCATTTGCAACGCAGCCAAATAGGCCGCTAATCGTAGTTCCGCCTCTTGCTCGCCGAGAATGGCTTCACCCAGCAAGTTGACATTCATGCGAATGCCTTCTGTGATGCGCTCGTTAAGGTGTTGACTGAGTAGTTCCGGTTCTGCTGGTAGAATCACATTAGCCGTTTCGTGACGCATCTTCTCTTTGACGAGCGGAACGGCCACTCCAGGTAGATAGCCACCGAATGATTGAAAGCCGCGGAGCATGGTTCGATCGAGCGGGCTAAAGAACCTTGGAATGCCTTGTACGTCCAAAATGTGAGTCAATTGATCGGCGGCGCGGGCAGATCGATGGCTCCTGAAAGCTTGATCGGTCATCTGAGTTAGCGTGGCTTTATCTCGCGGATGCTGAACCATTCGATCCAGTTCGGCTTGCTGACGTCGCTCGGCTGGAGTCTGCAATTGCTTGGCGCGAACCTGAATCTGTCTAGCCAGAACTATGGCAGCACGCGCGATACTATGTAGATCGTTGACTTCACACTTAGCTATTTGATCAGCAATGCTGGAAAGATTCATTGAGGTTGCTTTGATTCGAATAGAGTCGAAAATTGGTGAGCACGACTAATTGAAGGCCACCTATTTTATCGCAAGCCCGGCTACGTCAATTCAACTTTAGCAGGGGAACGCTCCTCGCGCGCGACAGATCGAAAATTCCCAATTCGAGCCTCCGGTCGCAAGCCGTTCGGTTTTCCCATGTCGACTCACCTTCACGCAAAATCAAACGAGCTCACAAGAAGCGGGTGCTCATCGACAGAAACATCGGCTTTGTTCATGCGACTGTTGTTGAACGATGGCAAGCTGGAAGCATACCCCACTTCGGACCGAAATTTTGAATAATTGAACGGCGCTTGGCTTAAGCGTGAAAGGACGCCATTAGTTCGGGACTGCGAGTCTGAAATGGTGGTTTTCAGGCTGTTTTTCCGGCATGATGGACTTTGGCTGCCTGTTAAACACGGTTAAACACCTGTAATGCCCCACAACTGAGTTGAATGAGATTGACGAGTTGTCGAGAATTCCGATATTCTCTCCCCAAATTCATGTTCAACCGATGGGGGTTTCTCTTGATAAATCGAACACTTGCAAACTTTGTCTTTCACGAGTGTTCGCGCGGATGAGTGAAACGCAACTACTAAAAATTGCTTCGGAATCGCTGCCAGTTATTCGAGAGTCAAACGGTGACCGACAACTGTTGATTGACAGTAAGCAGTTCGCCGTCGAGTGTCGGAAGACAAGTTGGCTGCATCTCACCACGAGCTTAATGGTGCTCGGGTTGCTGGTTTTCTTTGCGGCAAGTAATCAATCAATGTGGATACGAGTACTTTGCAGCGGGTTATCGGGTTTAGCACTGGTTCGAATGTTTATTCTGTACCACGACTATCTGCATAACTCCATTTTTGGTGGATCGATCGTAGCGGGTAGCATACTAAAGGCTTATGGCAATTTGATGCTTTGTCCACCTTGCGTTTGGAAGCATTCGCATGACTATCATCACCATAACAATTGTAAGATTTTCGGCGCGAACATCGGTTCCTTTCCAGTAATGACAACGGCCTGTTACCAAGGGGCATCACGGCTGGAGAGGTTTTATTATCGCGTGGCTCGCAGTCCATTTGTGCTGTTGTTTGGCTATTTCACTGTGTTTTTGTTTGGCATGTGCATCTATCCGATGATCTTTGGCACCAAGAAAAACTATGGCGGATTGGTCTCGATGGCAGCTCACTTTGGGTTGATCGGAGTTTCTGTCTATTTCTGGGGTTGGACTTCAACAACCTTAGCCTTTATCGCACCAACCTTTATTGCCATGATCATTGGGTCGTATCTGTTCTATGTGCAGCACAACTTTCCCGATGGCAAGATTCGAACCACCGAGGATTGGACATACTCTGACGCAGCTCTCTGTTCGTCGAGCTATTTAGAACTAGGTCCCGTGATGCGATGGTTTACCGGCAATATTGGCTACCATCATGTTCATCATCTGAATGCCAAAATTCCGTTCTACCGTTTGCCCGATGCAATGGCACAATTGGATGGCTTGCAACGACCAGGTAGAACCAGCCTCAGGCTTCGGGATATCGCCGCCTGTTTGAGGTTAAAGCTATGGGATATCAAGCGAGATCAATTCGTGCCCTTCGATTCTCACTCGTAGTGGAATTCGCCAGAATTCCTCAGTATCCAACAGTTTCGAACAACGAATTTGCGTGTCGGGAGGGCGAAGCTCATGCTGGCTTTTATCGGCCCTTTTTGTTTTCCTCGAACGCAAGCGGAAGGTTGTTAAGAGCGGCTAAGGCCCTGTAACTCCGGAATCTCAGACAGAACGTACACACGAGCTTTTTGAGGAAAGTTGATGAAACCCTACAATTCATCTATCTAGTCCCCAGTTGATGTGGTAAGCTTCTGGCGTACGCAACAATGAGACCTTCTAGTAGGTGAAGAATTTTTCTTGCTCTCGCTCCAAGTCCTCACTCGCTGCACACGCCTCCCTAATGGCAAACTTAGGATTTTCGTGCTTTCTAAATGAACACAGGATGTGTTTGAGAGACCATCGATCGCTAAAGATTAGATCGTTCCGCAGAGCAGGTTCGCTCCTTGAAGCAGAAATTATTCAAGATTACAGCCCGGTTTGTCAATCTTGATGCCATAGACCAACTTGAAACAGTCAATAGGGCCCTCGAGGATCTTCGTCCTATTGATTGCTAACTGATGCAAGATCCTAAAATGACAGAAGTGAAGAACTGAATGAAGATTTATTGTGGAAACTTGAGCTACAGTGTAAGCTCTCAACAACTTGAAGAGCTTTTCTCAGCTTACGGCAATGTCGTAAGTGCTCAAGTTATCGTCGACCGTGACACCGGTCGAAGCAAAGGCTTTGGCTTTGTCGAAATGTCAAGCCAGCAAGAAGCTAATGCAGCTATCAGCGCATTGGATGGTAAGGATAACGATGGTCGTTCGTTGCAAGTCAACGAAGCTCGACCACGAGAAGACCGTCCACGCAACTTCGGTGGCGGTGGCGGCGGTGGTGGTCGAGATGGCGGACGCGATGGTGGACGTCAACGTCGCGATCGCTGGTAAGCTATTTAAGCTACAGAATACAAATCTCTGCTAAGGTCTCATTCTCTGGAGTGATGCAATAGCAGATCAAAAGCACAATACCTGCAGGGCTGAGTTGAAAGAGAGATCTTTCCGCTCGGCTCTGCAGTGTTTTTTTGCAGCTAGAACTTGTTAGCCGAGTGCCACTTGCTCCGCCGGCTCCGCAAGTGTTTCGAAGCCGGCGTTCCAAACCTCCTTCAGATCTTCCAGTGCCAATCAAAGCTGAGGCCGCGAATTTTCGAAGTAACCAATTGTGGAACTACTCAGACTCTGGGTGGTTCGAACGAGCCATCGAAGGCGAAACTTGTGATTGCAGCCTTGGTCCAGTGCGTTTATGCAATGGAGTACGCCTAGGACTAACGGCTAAACTAGATATCCGCTGCCTTGCATCACGTTTGTTTAGCCGTTAACGCGTGTTTCAACCTCGCTGACGACATCATCAATCTTGATACGAACTTGTTCCAATGTGTCACGGTCGCGAATGGTGACAGTTCGATCACTCAACGTCTGCGTATCCACAGTAATGCAATACGGCGTACCAGCTTCGTCCTGTCGACGATAACGGCGACCGACCGCAGCCTTTTCGTCGTAGAATACATGGAACTTTTTCTTTAGTGTTCGGTAGATGTCCTTGGCAATCTCGGGCATTCCATCTTTCTTGACCAACGGCAGAATGGCAGCCTTAATCGGAGCAATTCTTGGATGCAATCTCAATACGACGCGCGATTGCATCTGACCGTTTTCATCAGGAGCTTGATCTTCGTGATAGGCTTCGCAGAGGAACGCCAATGTTGCGCGATCAGCGCCTGCCGAAGGCTCGATGACGTGCGGAATAAATCGCTCGTTGGTGACCTCGTCGCGATAGCTCAGATCCTTTCCGCTGCCACGATACTTGGGCTTGCCGTCTGGACCAAGTTGAACTTGAAGCGGATTAGTGTTTTCGTCTAGTTTGCCTTCCATGTGGCTGCGCAAATCAAAATCGCCACGATGAGCGATACCCTCCAGTTCGCCGTATTCGCCCTCAGGCAAAAATGGGAAAGCGTACTCGATATCCGCTGTGCCAGTTGAATAGTGGCTCAGTTCATCGTGGTCATGTTCACGCAATCGAAGTCGCTCGCCAGCCAGGCCCAACGAAGTGTACCACGCCATGCGACGATCTCGCCAGAACTTGTACCAAGCGTTTGAGGAATCTGGATGGCAGAAGAACTCGATCTCCATCTGTTCAAATTCCCGCGAACGAAACGTGAAGTTACGCGGAGTGATTTCATTGCGAAAGCTCTTGCCAATCTGAGCGATACCAAAGGGCACTTTGATTCGTGAACTATCAACGACATTCTTGAAGTTCACAAAAATGCCTTGAGCCGTTTCTGGACGAAGGAATGCGGCACCTTCTTCCCCGCTCAGCGCACCAACGTAGGTCTTAAACATCAAGTTGAATTCCCGAGGCTCTGTCAATGTGCCCAGTTCATTTGCGTCGGGAGCAAGCACTTGCGCAAAGTCGGAGACGTCGGTTAGAGGTCGGAAGCCACCATCATACTTCAGCTCTTCAGCGTCTTTTGAACGAAGCTTGAAGAACTTTAGTGCTCGACGTTGCACGTCTTCATGCTCCGAGTCCGCTTCGACCATCGTTGTAACGAAGATTTTCTGGCCGTTGACCTCAACCCAGCGGCCTCGGACTTGATCGTGGCGATATCGCTTGCGAGTCTGTCGACAATCGACCATGAAGTCGTGGAATAGGTCGTAGTGGCCCGAGCATTTCCAAACTTGCGGGTGCATGATGATCGTGCAATCCAAGCCGGTCATTTCAAATTCGCTCGGCGCGCCGCCCATCAATGTCAATTCATCGTGGCCGCTAACCATATCGCGCCACCAAGCGTCCTTGACATTACGCTTAAGTTCTACACCCAACGGACCATAATCCCAAAATCCATTTAGGCCACCATAGATCTCGCTCGACTGAAACATGAAGCCGCGACGTTTGCACAGCGAAACAAGTTTTTCCATTTGCATCATGATGTTGGCAGTTTGAAATAAGAACTAGTTGGAAAGGATGATTAGTTGACGGTTAATGGTCGGATAGGTTCATCAAAGTGATCGGATTCACAGTTTTCGCAGAGTCACAATCCTAGCATGTCCAGCCAGGTCCTTGGTGATCTGTGGCGAACTCCATGCGTGTGGTTGCTCGATCATTTCAGGAAGTTGAGGCGCCAGCATCGGCGAGAACTCAAAAATCAAATAACCACCAGCGTTTAGCAAAGCGGCTGCTTGCTGGTTTAGGCGTTTGATGATCGACCCGCCAGAGGGTTCCGAAACTAGAGCTAAACGGGGTTCGAACTCTTTCACTGATTTGGCTAGGCTCTGGAATTCATCGGTTGAAACGTAAGGTGGATTGCTAAGAATCAGGTCGAACTTTTGATCCGCATTGCACCAACTGAGCAAATCGCCTTCGACGAACTTAATGCGATCTTCGGTCAGTCCGTGTCGCTGAGCGTTACGCTGAGCCACGCTCAAAGCCGCGGGGCTGATGTCGACCGCCGTCATGTGGCATTTGCTGTAGTGCTTGGCTATGGAGACCGCAATTGCGCCCGAACCTGTGCCTACGTCAACGATCTCTAGGTTTCTGTTTTGGGCTATCGACCCAGTCAGTTCCTTAGCACGGTCGAGAGCTTCGACAACCAAGTGCTCGGTTTCAGGACGCGGGATCAACACATCTGGGTTGACTTCGAAAGTTGCTGAGTAGAACTCTTTGTAACCAACTAGATAAGCTACCGGCGATCCTTCTGCGCGGCGCTTGACCATCTCACGAAAGGCGGCTCGAACCTGTTCGGTTGGTTCCTCATCGAACGCAGTGTACAGTTCGATGCGCTGACAACCGCGAGCGTGCGACAATAGCACCTCAGCATCCAAACGAGGTGAGGGAGAGCCCGATTTTTTTAGGTAGTCCGCAGTCCATGTTAGCAGTCTACCAACCGTCCATGATTCGGTGGTGCTCATCCATCCAGCTCCATGCCATCTCGCAATTGGTCGCGTTCGTATTCAAGCAGGGCTCGTGTTACTGGAGTCAAATCGCCAGCCATTACGTGATCTAGCTTGTATAGCGTAAAATTGATGCGGTGGTCGGTAATGCGGTTTTGAGGAAAGTTATAAGTTCGGATGCGTTCACTGCGATCGCCCGAGCCAATCAAGCTCTTGCGTGTATCGGCTCGCTTTTGCATCTCTTGTTGACGATGAAAGTCGTAAATGCGGCTCTTCAAAACGCGTAGAGCTTTGGCCAAGTTTTTAGTTTGGCTCTTTTCATCTTGGCATTGAACCACAATGCCCGTTTCAAAGTGAGTCAATCGAATCGCCGACTCGGTCTTGTTCACGTGCTGACCACCAGGGCCGCTCGCGCAGAATTTGTCGATGCGATAGTCTTCCTTCTTGAGATCGACTTCGACATCTTCAGGTTCTGCCAATACCGCGACCGTCGCTGCAGAGGTGTGGACTCGACCTTGAGCTTCCGTTTCGGGCACGCGCTGGACGCGGTGACCACCGCTCTCGAATTGCAACTCGCGGAAGGCGCCTTCCCCTTCCACGCCGAAAATCACTTCCTTGAATCCGCCTCGTTCCGAAGCGCTCATGTCCATGACTTCGAGCTTCCAGCCTTTGGCTTCAGCATTGCGTTTGTACATTTCGTACAAGTCGCGAGCGAATAAAGCAGCTTCTTCACCACCGGTTCCTGCGCGAACTTCCATGACGCAACGCGCGCGGTTAGCGTCTTCACCGCCGACCGTCATTTCGAGTAGTTCATTCCATAGAGTTTCACGCAGCGATCGCAGATTGGTTAGCTCCTCTTCGGCCATGGCTCGTTCGTCAGCGTCATCACTGTTTGCCATCGCGGCTAAATCTGCGATGTCGTTACTGTACTTTTTGAAAGTGCGAATCTTTCCAGCCAGCTTGAGCAGCGAACCATGCTCGCGAGCGACAGAGGCCATCTTGGTTGAATCCGCCAGAGTCTCGGGCGAACTCATTTGGGCTTCAAGTTCTTCAAAGCGCTTGAGCTTGGATTCAAGTTCTTCACGTACATTCATGAGATAGGTTCATCGTCCCTTTGAAGGGGACCTTCCGCTTAATTTTGTTGATGTGCGAATACAAATATAGCCCGCCGTGATGGGGACCACGCGGGCTACTGAAGTGTGTCAGAATTAGACCGCCTCGGAACCTTCCCATGCACAAGCAGCGGTTGGTTTGGCTGAGGGTTTTTTGATTGCTCGTCGTTTCACAATGCGATTGGTGAAAGGCCAACAATCTCCAGGCGGAGCACAGCTACTTCTTCTTGCCTTTCTTGGGCTGAAGACTGGCGTAGGTACCAGCAGCAAACTTGTTCTGGAACTTTTCGATTCGACCTGCTGTGTCAACGAACTTCAACTTGCCAGTATAAAAGGGGTGGCAAGCGCTGCAAATGTCGACCTTCAACTCGGGACGAATGCTGCGAGTCTTAAACGTATTGCCACAACCGCAAGTGACCACTGTCTCTTGATATTTGGGATGAATGTCTGTCTTCATTGCTGATCTCTCTGAAATTCTATCGAAGCCTAAGGGTCACTACCCGGCCTCTCTAACTTCGGCTAGTTGCCTAGCTACGTTTAGTTGGCTTTGGGAAAAGGAAGAATGCTATCCGCGAGGTAGAGATTCCTCAACCCCAAAAAACCACCGTTTTGGAGTTGGCAGGAGGCTTCCCGTGGTTGGATTCCGCAGCTAGTGAATATTGAACACTGTTAGTAGGAGACGGTTCGGGGTGGCCCCGCGAAACTGGGTGCATCCTGCCGACTTGGGTAGTAAGCTACCCGGAGCAGTTAGATGAACTCTAAGTAAGAAATTCTCAACATCCAGACTAGGGATTAAAGCGAGCCACGGAGCATCTGGCCCTCGAATAAACGATCCACTTGTGGAACTTCAATCCCTAGTCTGGGTGCTGCCTTTCGAGCGCAAAAATTGCGAAGCACTTGCAGCTAAGAAGCGTTTTATTGCACGAAGTTCCGCAATGACGCAAAAATTGATCTTTGAAATTTATCCAATGTCCTGAATCTGATCATTGGCTAGGGTGCTTTGCTTGCTAAAGTTGATCGACCACAGTCCTTGATAGCCCGAGATGTCCCATTTGCCGCACATGGTTCCTTCGCCGTCATAGTTGCCAACGTAAAGAACGCTATGTCGGTTGCGATACTGCTTCAGAATTTCTACGCTGCCATCTGAGCGGACTTTGCCGCTGATTGTAAATGGTGCGATGATGTCATGGCCTTCACCCAAGATCGTTGGACCAACGAAGTCAAGCTTCAGGTCATCCATCATTTGACGTCCGTATCCGTTCTGCTGCCACCAACCAGTGCATTGAATCATTCGAGTTTCTCCCGTCATCGCGCTTCAGAATGGACATTTGAGAATCAACAAGGCGTCGCAACGCAGAAGTATAGCGCTGGCTAAGTGTCGTTCAAGGAACAGAATTAGTAAGGGATCGCGCAGGCGGTTAACGAACCCTCCCGCGCGCTTAGGCTGGCTAACGACTTCTCAAATTTATTCGCGGGTAGGGTCGCACAGCGAGTTCAACGAGCATTTGCGCGATGCCATCTGCGAAACCCCTCGCTGACTTGAGATCGTGCGACGCCTCCTCAGGGAAGTATGTTTGATTCGCCCTCCCGGCGCGCTCGTTCCTCGCTTGCCACCCTCCCGCTAAATCAAACTGCTGTTGCGATACATCGAGCGGAGGGTCAAGAACGGCGTCAAGCGTGAACGGTCACGGTCGGCACATAAAAACGCGCAGACGAGTTTCACGAAGATCGTTGCAGCAACTAAATCAACGGGTTGTTCCAGGATTGCGGCGATTTCTGTCAGCTCTGAGATACTGGTCGAACTGCCTCGAGTTAACCTCACTGTTCGGATCACTTTGAACGCAACGATGATGCAGCTCTTTGGCCATCTGCTGAACCTTCACCGCTTGATCAAACCCACACTTGCGAATGATCAATCCGTCGGGTTGCCAAGCCAAGCAACGAAGTTGAAAGCGTTGAATTGCGATCAGCGGATCAGCTTGTTTAGAAAGTTCCTCGTCAAGCCAACCCAGCAGCGGATCAAATACCTCTACAAATCCATTGGTGTACTGTCGAGCAACTGAATCTACCTCTGCGACCTGCTGCATGGCTGCAACCAAACTTTCGGGAGCCACCGCACTACTAACATCGTTTTCCGATTGCTGTCCCAGTCCGCCAGGGCTGGCAACTCGAATAGCTTCGTACACCAGTGAGCTATCCTGCGCGGTGAGGTCGCCAAGGACGCGTGCGGTCACTGCAGCTAGTGTCGCATGGCCAAGCTCTTCGGCTTCGATTGCGTTGGCTGCAATCGCCAGCGGTGCAAGCAACAGTACTGTGCCTAGGTTGGTGTTACGACCGACGCGATACCGCGTCTCGCGGACAGTTCGTAGGACTAGATCGCCCACGGAGCTACCAATCGATTCGAAGCACGATTGTTGAACAGCGGCTGAAGCAACGAAGTGTCCGAAATGCATATCGTCAAAGCAAGCCGACGGATGCACATTGCCATACTTGGGTGCAGAAGCCTCTAGCAGCGTAGCCAGCCCGGCTGCTTGAGCGATAGACCAAGATTGGCCAAAAGGAATCATGCTGCGGGTTCTGCCAAGCAACTGCGAACTTCCTCGATCACCTCTGCAGCAGCCTCTTCCATCACATAGTGTCCAACATCGTCTAAGCGGCGAACTTTGGCCTGTGGCAGGAGCTTTTCCAGACGATCCAAGCACTCAGGTCGGAAGCACCAATCCTTCATGCCCCAAACAATTCTGGCGGGACGATTTTTAAAGATGGTTAGCCCTTCTTCGATCCGCGCCAAGATCTGCCAAGTCGGATTGCTCTTGCGAGTCGGAATGTCTTGCACAAATCTAGCAATAGCGACTCGAGATTGCCAATCGTGATAGGGAGCCATCAGTCCAGCGGCAACGTCTGCATGGAGCTGTGGCAATCGATTCAGGGTCATCGTCAGCGCGGCTCGCGCAAACAGATTCAGGCCTCGAACACCCATTTCACCAACCCACGGCCAACGGCAAGCGGAGATTCGCCATGGAATGTAAGGTGGAGGAAACGCAGCAGTGTTCAGTAGCACCAACTTCTCAATTCGAGTCGGTAGCTTCAGTGCAGCACCTAGTCCGATGGCTCCACCCCAGTCGTGCACCAAAAGCGTAATGCGTCGTAAGTCCAACTGCTCGATCAAGCGAGCCAAGTTGCCGATATGCTGCTCGAGTGTGTAGTTGTACTGCTGTGGTTTCTGGCTCAATCCGCAGCCGACATGATCGACAGCTACAACCCGAGCCACATTGCTAACTTGCTTCCAGTATTTCGCGATAATAAAAAGACCAAGTCGGATTGCCGTGCACGCAAAGTACGGTCTGTGCGCCATCGCCTTGTTGCACGAAATGCAGCTTCACCCAGTCTGCCGTCGTTTCCGACCTAGGAATCTCAAGGTACTGAGATTCGAATGGATAAAGTGCTTTCCAATTTGGCATTTGAACCAACGTGAGACTAGTTTTTTCGCTACAACCCGCCCTGCTCGTTACAACCCCACCGTGAGAAGTCGGGAGTATATCAGCATTTCAAATCATTGTCTTCGGGTAGTGGAAAGCCTGGGAATACAATGATGGTATGCATGAACACTCATTAGTTTTATGGAAAGGCACGCCCCATCAGGTGAGGTTTGTAAACCTGACAGTGGTGATTTTGTGCCTAGTGCTTTTCGCTTCGCAGCCGAGTTGGGCTCAAACTTCGGGCGAAATTGAGATCAGCTTGGTTGAAGCCAAGTCCGATGCACAGCTAGTTTGTCGAGTTCAGCTTCGCAGTGCTGGTGGTAAAAGCGTTAAGCCACGAGCATTGGATACAGTTGGCCCCTGGCAGTTGGTTGATCGCAAGTTGGCGTATCGTGGCAAGCCTGGCGATTACGACTACGAAATCTATCACGGCCCCGAGTTTGGCCCAGCTCGCGGACGATTCACGCTGGACAAGAAATCGGAGGCGGTCGATACGATTGAATTGCCGCGATATGCGAATCTAGCCAGCGAGGGATGGTTGGGCGGAGATATGCTAAGCTATCTGCCTACCGATCGAGGGACGCGTTGGTTAAAGGCTGAAGAGCTGTTTTGGGTTGCGAGCGTACTAGATCCCTCCAATGAAAAAACACCTGAGCCTGTTGCAGAAAACTCGAAGAACGCGTATTCATCTTTCTTGGATCATCGCTTGGGCAGCGGAGTTCTGATTCATCATGCGAATCCGGCTTTGATGCTTGAGTCTAGTGAGGCTCCGACAGCAAAGCTGGACTCTTCGCCGTCGAGCAAGTTGATCGTTGCCGCTAAAAAGCATCAAAACGAGATTGCAGATTCACCCGTTCATGTCGAGATTCAAAAGCTGTGGGCTCGCGATCTGCCAACTTGGCTAGCTAGCGGTCGCGTCGATAGTGTGCAACTACTGAGCGATCATCTGACCATCGACGGTAAGGGAGCTGCCGAAGTTAGACCACTGGTAATCCCAGAAGGCAAATTTCAAGGTGGCCGAGCGGCTGGTCGAATCGTGGAGCAGATCTACTGGCAAATGTTGCATGCCGGCTTTCGAATTCCACTTACTGCGGGAAGCGGCTTTGGTAAGGGATCTTCGCCGATGGGCTACAACCGAGTGTATGCGCTAGTGGGTTCTAAACGAGCTGACAACTGGTGGCAAGCGATTCGAGCTGGCAACAGTTTTGTAACCAACGGACCGTTGCTACGAGTGGACATCAATGGAATGCCTCCAGGTCATGTGTTTCAATCCAACGACGCGATTGAACTCGAGATCGGAGCCACGGTCACAGTTGCGGATCCAGTCGAGTATCTTGAAGTAATTCACAACGGGCAAAGCTTGTATCGCGCAGCATTGGACGAGTTTGCCAAGCAGGGAGGAAAGATTCCACCGCTAAAGATTGATCGCAGTGGTTGGCTGATCGTGCGTGTAATAACTGGCAGAGATTTTACGTACCGTATGGCCACGACCTCGCCTTTTTACTTCGAGATTAAAGGCTCGCAGCGAATCCAGGCGAAGGCCGTCGAGTACTTTCAGCGCTGGCTCAAAGTGGCACGCGAAGAGATTGCCAAGCTTCCGGTTGAGGAGCAAAAACTTCACGAACCCTATCTGTCGAGCGCCGAGAAATTCTGGCAGGCTCGACTTGAACAAGCTACGGAATAGGGATCTTTCTGGCTACTCTCCTGGTTGTTGTTGACGAGTCGCAGCCAGTATGGAAGCTCGATTATCTTGCCGCATGTCATCCAGAATTCTAGTCGGCAGAGCGACGGGTGCTACTTCTACACCGCGCTGCGCAGCGCTAGTTTGCAAATCGTTGGTAAACCTTGCATGTTCAACCAAAGCAATACGCGTTGGCAGAGCAGCAATGGCTTGATCGCTGATGTCAGTTCCTGCAACGTGCACGACATCCAAGTGCATTCCGTGAATGCACTTGAGACCCGCGTCGCTGACTTTGGTATTGCTCACGCCCAATCTGCGCAGCGATTTTGGAATGACAATTGATTCCAGAATCTCATCGCTCACCTGCGAGTCGCTCAAGTCGATCGATTCCAAGGATGGTAGGTTCCAGCTCTTTAGGCAACTGCCGTTGAAGCTGCCACTCAGTTTGAGCTGGTAGGAAACCTTCAGACCGGCAGTCACCAGGCCTTCGTCGGTGATCTTCCCAGGGCCAATCTCCAGTGTGTTGATGTCGATCAACCCGAGTTTGGCAATTCCAGCGTTCGTAATCGATGTCTCTTCGAGTACCAAACGGTCAAGGAATGAACCTTTTTTACTGAGAGCTTCACACGTAGCATCGTCGATTTCTGGACCTTGAAGACACAGTACTTCGGGTAGTTTACTGAGATTGTTTGGCCAAGAACTGGAGAGCTTATTTCGCCCCAATCCCAATCCGCGATAGATAGAGAGTTTCTCAAGCGAGGCATCGGTGAAGGGGTTGCCATAAAGATGGACAATCGTTCGTGGATTTGTTTCGAAATCAACAAGATCCGCATCCGTTAGATTGTTGTCGCCAATGTAAGCTTGTGCGGATCGAACCGCCTTCACAAATTTGCAAATGCCTGCCCCAGTGACTTTGGTATTTGATAAATCTATGGACCGTAGCCTTCCGTAAAGAGCGGCGATTCGCTCCAACGTTTCATCGCCGATCGAGGTGTTGCTGAAATCGAAATCTCGAATCTGAGCCAACTTGGCTATTCTGCTAAATCCTTCATCTGTCACTTTCGACTCGGACAGGTCCAGTTGCTCGAGAAAATAGCAAGACTCCAATTCTGCAAGTTCTTGGTCGCCCATTTCTGGGCTGAATGTACAGGCGGCTGCAGTGCGATGAGTGTCACCATCGATTGAGCCACCCTTTTGACGAAACGAATCTTTGATCTGAGCAAAGCTTTGAATTGCTTGCTGAGCGCGACGTTGAAAGTTCCCGGCCACTAGCGTCACGTAGACCGCAGCGATAATGATTGACGCAGATGCAATGCGTGGGAGCCACACGGCTGCTGTTGAACGGATCGCAGTATTAGCTGCTTGACCCTGGATGGTGGTTGCACTCTGCTTGGACGCAGTCGTCAGCTCTCGCCCGGGCGTCGGATTTGGCTCGATCGATTGTATTGACTCACTCGGCGCAGAGTCATTGTGGATCGCCTGACTGTACTTTCCATGCAAGCTGAATCCACTCGCTCGCAGACTCAGCAGGCCAATTGCAACGATGGTATAGGCGATAGCGATCGCTAAACCAAATAGTGGAAGTCGTTCGATTATTGGGCTTAACGCAAACAGGATTACAAGTCCTGAGCACAGCACGATCAGCAGGTGTGCCAACCCTGCTTTCCATCGATGAGAAAGGCGTTTGTTACGATCAAGTAAGATGAAAGCCATGGGACTTGCCAGCAGCAGGCTCAGCGCGCCCCAGCCAGCAAACCTAAGTTCATCGCTGATCAAGTTGCGGGGATCGAGCACATTGTCATAACGACTGGCTAGTTTGGCAAAAGCATTCGCAACGCTGGTGGGCGTTATCAGCAGAACGATTACGCAGCCAACAATCGATGTGAAGATGAAAATGTCTTCCAGCCGCATCGAGCCTTTACCGTCACTCAATGCAATTCGCCAATGTCGAGCTAACCGCAAAGTTAGAAGCGGTAAGCTGGCCAACATTAAAGTTGCCGGAATATGGCAAGCTCGCCAAAACCACGGTAGTTGTCTGAACGCACTGATACGAAAGTCGGTGATCTGCCAGACAACGGCAAGACCAGCCAAGGCTATTGCTAATCCCGTGGCGTATCCAAGCAGCCAATGTCGTCCCAGCAATCCGCCAATCAAACCAACCTGAATCAATTCGCCAAACATTAATCCAAAGTAGGTGAATTGCAGGTATGGTGAGCCTGCTTGATCCATCAACACCCAAAGCAGCGGGTTGAGTATCATGGCTACAGAAAAAAATAGCGCCAATGGCCAAAACCGAATAGAAGACCGCAAACTACTTCGCGGCGGCGACCCTTTGATCGCCAAAGCACCAGAACTCATAACAACATCCAATAAGTCAGTAGAAAAGAACCCAGTTGAAAAAGAAACTAACCCGGGCCGGAGAATTCTACACTTTTGTTAGCTCGAAATCTTTGGAAATCTCCCTGTGGAGTTGTCGATTTCGTGGCTTGTCGAGCGACAATCTAGTTGCATCTGCGGGGGTTCTCGTGGATTCTACTTTTCCTAAACAACATGACCGTCTATTTACAGTCAATTGGAGATCCTATGCAACCCGTTGAACCAACCAAAGAGCATCGATGGCTACACCAACTTGTCGGAGAATGGAAGTTCGAAGGAGAGTGTTCCATGGGGCCTGATCAGCCAGCCATTAAAAACACGGGGAGTGAAAGAGTACGATCTTTGGGCGGCATATGGACCATCGGAGAAGGGCAGGGAGACCCAAATGACGAGGGTTCGAAGTCGATCATGACACTAGGTTATGATGTTGACAAAGGAAGGTATGTGGGAACATTTGTTGTCGGCTGCATGGCCTACTTGTGGCTCTATGATGGTTCACTCGACGAGAATGAAAAAATTCTCACACTTGATGCGGAGGGGCCTAGCTTTGCAGGTGATGGTACAATGGCTAAGTATCAGGACATCATCGAGTTTATCGACTCAGACAATCGTACTTTGTCCTCAAGATATCTAACACCCGATGGCAATTGGATTCCATTCATGAAGGTTCACTATCGACGAGTCTCATGAGATCTGTAATGATGTCTGGAAATCCTCAAACCTTCGAGTAGCAACACATGTCTTCAAGAGCAAAAAGTATCACAGGCTGGGTTCTAACTGTTTTGTTAGGACTCTTTCTGATCGTGGCCAGCGGAGTTCCCAAGTTCTTGGACTGGGAGGGCAAAGCTGAGATGTTTGATAAGTTGGGAATCCGACCTGAGACATCAAGCGTTCTGGGCGTAATTGAGATCGCCGTAACTCTGCTGTTTCTAATCCCAAAGACATCTTTCGTGGGCGCGATACTGGTAACAGGCTACTTGGGCGGTGCCGTTTGGGCACACTTACGGATCGGAGAACCTTGGTTCTTTCCCGTCATCATTGGAGTAATCTTGTGGACCGCATTAGGGCTGAGATATCCAACTGTTTTTCAGTTGGCATTGGGCAAATTCTGTGTTGATCAGTCCGATTCCAAAGGCGACTAGCCGCCTGCATAGTACTCATGACTGTCTGCGTTTTGGATTGCTTTGGTAGGGTTGCTGATTGCCAACGCTCGACAGCCTGGCTGACCGTAAACATTGTCATCGGTCATAGCGTCAGAATGCGTATGTTCGTGGAGGACGGTTCCGGCTTTCGAATCAGTGCCAGTTGCAGGTGCTGCCCAAAACTGGTCACAAAACCAGATGGTAGACGTATCTTTGTAGGTGTAAGCATAAACACCGGAATTACAACCGCTCAATGTTAGGTTGTAGGTGAATTGAATCGTTTCCATCCGCTTTTTTACAGCCGTATAGTTCGACTTAACTTTCTTGAGCCTAGTCGTTGTGTGGGCACCGAACCACTCTACATATCGAGCATTATTGGTCAAATTGGCTAAAGCGTTTACACACAGTTGATAACCATCTTGGTGAGCTTTTTTTCCGGTCGATTTCTGAGCGGCTGTTCCGCCAGTAAATTTTGGAAGCATTGCTCCTGTAGTGGCTGCTAGGTTATTTTTTTTTACGCTAGATTTTTTGGTCGAAGACTTTGCTTTCGCAGACTTTAGCTCTTTTCTGCGAGCATTTTCGCCGAGCGTCAGTCGCTTGCCAACTCCTTGTTGAACCTCGAAGTTTGTCTTGTCTACAATTGGGTGAGCTGCTTGCAAAACTCGCAGCCTTCCGCTAGTAGCTAGACCCTTTTGCTTCGGCCCGCCGTCCATGATTGGTGTCTTGATTTTCACTTGATACTTGCCTGGCTTCGACGTGTCATATGCATCGCTCACTACGTAATCTGCGGTTACGCTCTGGCCAGCTTTGATCAATAGATAGTCCTTTGCAGTCGGGGCTGCTCGCTTTACGATAGGGCCATCAAATTCCAGGCGCTTACCGTTTAGTTTGATCTCTAAGCAGTCTGTTGGAAGTGAGTCTAGAGGTGTATTCCAAGTAAGTACGTGCAAATCGTCACTGCCATCGTTGGTTAGCGTGACTCGCAATACTACGGACTTATGGCTCTTGAAGGGCTTGTCAAGCTTCTCAAATTTTGCACGTAACATGGTATCGCTATTCAGATTGGGAAATTAGGTTGATGCGAACTTAAAGTGATCTTATCAGATTTAGAAATGCCAGTGGTGAGCCCGGAAGAAACAAACTATTCTCAAGTTCTTAGGTTTGCGGCTAGTAAAACTCCATAAGACTAAGTGTGTGAATAGGCAGAGATTAACATTTTTAGATCAAGCGATAATGCCTCATTCGTGACGGTGGCCTGAAGTCTCGATAAGCAAATATCAATTGGAATACAATCAAATGGAAGCGAGTCCGGTTCAACTAAGACCACGCAAGCAGCGCGCTTGGTATGGTCATTTGTACCTGCAAGTACTGACGGCTATTACTTGCGGAGTCTTGATTGGCTACTTTTGGCCGAAAGTAGGCGTTCAGCTTCAGCCACTTGGCGATGGATTCATCAAGCTGGTCAAGATGGTTATCGGCCCAGTGATCTTTCTTACTATCTCTCTTGGCATCGCTGGAATGGGCAAGCTCAATGAATTTGGTAGAGTCACTGGAAAGGCCTTGGTCTATTTTCTTTCGGTGTCCTCTTTGGCCTTGGTTGTTGGCCTAGTGGTTGCTAACGGAGTACAGCCTGGAGCCGGTATGAAAATTGATCCGGCGACCCTGGATAGTGATGCGGTCAAAGAGTACGTTGGCAAGGCACAGAATTCGGGCATAGTCAAGTTCTTGATGGAGATTATCCCTACGACCTTTATTTCAGCCTTGACCGAAGGATCGATACTTCAAGTGTTGTTAGTTGCAATTCTCTTCGGAGTTTCAATGGTCTTGGTAGGACCCAGTGCCGAGCCGGTAGTGACGTT
>JAXMBP010000032.1:0-74271 GCA_046349795.1 Pirellulales bacterium
AGATCTTTGATCTTGGGATGATCCATGCGTTGCATAATGCTGTGCTGAACATAGTTGCCAACTGCAGGAGCCCAAAAACCGTAAGCAGCAAAGTGATGCTGCATGGACGTATTGACGTTCACCACATCAATCACGATGGGAATGATACCCACAACGCGTTTGTCTACCGCTCCAGTAATCCAAGTTGTCCAACCACGCTTCGATCCACCAGCCACAACGAATTTGTCCACCTTCTGCTTGCCACCATCTTCGCTCGCCATCATCTCGGTGATAGCGTCCATGGCTCGCACGGCGGACTTGACCATCGGATTGCGAGCTGGCCATTCGGGATCTCCAGTCTTCAGGAATTGATCCCAGGTGTAGCCGATCAAATCATCTTCAGTTCGAGAGACTCCATCGTTGTGGAAAATCAAAGGTTGGTTGGGCACCATCTTCAGTTCAGCCACTGCAGTCCCGGTAGCTTTGGCAATTTGCAAAATGCGATCATCGGGATTTGGTGGAGTTGTATCTTTGTTGCTTCCGCCTCCAATCATCAAGAAACCGATGTTCGACTTAACCTTGCTTGGAAACGCAACCGTTACCCAATGACGCCACTCGGTGCGATTGACCTTGTCAGGAGTTAACCAGTTTTGCGAAACCACATCCATCGTAACCAGCGTCAATCCTTCCACATTCTTGGTCGAAACGACCTTCCATGAAAAGCTTGGATCAGGCTTGTTGACGTAGCGATCAAGAGGTGTCTCTTTGGGTTGAGCTTGAGCGATTGCCAGCGAAGGCAGCCAGGTCAACAAGAATGCCGCTAATGCAAAGCCTAAACTTCGAGCGATGAAATGGAATCGACTGGTCATAGAGATTTCTCGTAGCGGGTTAAGTTTCAGATGAGCTGAGTTGACACTTAAGCTAGTCAATTTTCTCGCCGTTCCTAGCCCAACGGCGGCCTCCGCCACACAAAATCCCTTTTAGTGAGACTCGCCAGCATCAAGGAAAAGCTGAATAGTCGATCATTAACAACGCTTCATCGGGATGCCGAGGCAATCAAAAACCTTGCAGTACACTCTTGCTAAAAATCCCATCGCTTCTTCGTACCCTTAGTTTCCAATTCGATCCAATCCAACTCTATGGGCTCCTCTTGATTTGGCAAGAAAAGCCTAACGATTCCAGCTTTGCCGCTCGGAGCGTGAATAGCAACGCTCACTTCAACCCACGCTCCGGCCTTGACCACAAACTCCTTCGGCTTGGGCGTTTCATCGCTCGAAGCACTTGCACTAGGCAACCAGGCAACCATGCCTTCACCTCCATTGCAACGTAGCCTGAATCGAAGCTTTGCATCTGCCTCGAGCTTGCCTGCTGCAAAGCCCAAAAACGGTTCTTTGCCAGCCCGTCGAATGACAGCCACACCATCAATAACCTCGGCGGAACATTGTCGAGTCCTCCAGCCCAGCATGTCGGGATTATCTCCAGAGGCACTGGAGTCAGGTTGTTTGGAAGCAGGCTGCTTGGAGGATTTGACTGGCTTCGGTTTCGACTTACCCTCTTCCGCCAAATCGTACTTTGATGGATCAAAAGCTGGATTTGGTGCTGGAGTTACCGCCGAAGTTCGCTCAAGAAATTTGTCGATCTTCGCGTCCAGTTGCTGAACGTGTTCCGGCATCGCATTCGCCAAATCATGGCTCTCACCGACATCATCACCAAGATTGAACAATTTATAGCGATGCTTGCCGGCCCCGCTTCCATAAAAGATGCGAATCAACTTCCAATCACCATCATGAATCGAAACCGATGGTGGTAACCAATCAGGAACTTGGGGACTGTGCGGAAAGTACTGAATCGCAGCCTCGCGTTGGTACGGCTGCTGACGAAGAGCCGACAGAAAACTGTAGCCGTCGAACATTTGCTCTGCAGATTTCGGTAACCCCAAGCCCTCGATCAGGGTGGGAAAAAAGTCTTCGCTTTGCACTAGCGCTTCACTGCGGCTTGCCACGTGAGTAATGCCTGGCCACGATACGACACAGGGAACTCGCGTACCACCTTCAAACATGCTGGCCTTGCCGCCTCGCAACGGTCGATTAGGCAAACTCGAATCGCCAACTGAGCCGTCGAAGTAAAGAAGGCTTCAACTCCGAGAAGTCTCGATCTCGAAGACCTTTTCCGGTCTCCGAAAAGCAACTATCTACGTTCGAGTAGTTTGCACATCGTTTCGATATGCTCCGAAGGGGCATCCCATGGATTTGGAGCCTTAGGATCTCCAACCCGATACTCGTCTTGCGTCACATAAATCCACTTGGCGTATTTCTGGATCATCAGCACTTTCGCAGCATCGAGTTGCTTCATGGAATGGACCAAAACTCCTCGAGAGTGATTGGGATAGTCTGAATATCCTCCAAAATAATTGCCGTGCAATTTTGATTCCTCTGGCCATTTCTCCGATTCATGGACGATGATCACATCGGCAACGTTTTCTTTGAAGTATGCCTCGGGTGTATCCGTTCCGGGGTTCGCGACCACGGGCCAAAATCCTCGCTTGTCAGCCGCAGCTTTCAGCTTCTTTTGGTGCGCAATCTTCGCGGGGGAATTCTCATAAATCATTTCGTCAAAAAAAGTCCCTTGAACGCGAGGATACATGATTTGCCATCGTCCAAGGTCGTCTTCGACCTTTTGAGCATCGCGTTTTCCATATTCGGTCGATACATAGCCGAGTACAACACATCCCGCACCCAAAAGTCGATCGATGGCCTTCACATAATTTTGGTCCGCTTGCTCCCCTGGTCCGGTGGCTGGGTTGACGATCACCCAAAACGGAACCGTGTCATGTTCCCGTTTCAATGCAATGATTCGATTGTAAGAATCGTTTGTATGAACATTGGCCGGGTAAAGGTAGAGTGGGATAATGAGCCCAGTGCGTTGCTGCGCCAGATAGTTAAATTGTTGAGTTTGGCTTGCTCGAATCGAACCTTCCTGACCCCAAAGCCTCGTGTTGGAGGAAAGAAATAACGTCGAACACACGAGAGCAAACATCGACAATAGATAGCACGTACGGGACATCATTCTCGCAACTTCTTTTTCTAAGCACCACATGATTCACTTTCTCATCGTTTTCAATTGATTTGCGTGTCGCACTAGCGATCCGACGCTGGCGACGGATGGGAAGGTACGGTGGGTAGTCGTACGCGAACCGTTGTTCCTTTCCCAAGTTGACTTTCGATGTCGAGTGTACCACGTGAACTTCCCCAAGTTCAGTAGACAGTGACTCACCACATGTCAGAATACTGATGGAGGATGATCATGTGATGCGGTGTTTATTGCTGCACCCAGCCTCGCTCTTGCGATTGGCATGGAAATAAGACAAACCGTTCAGAGGATCATGGAAGCAGAACCAAACCGAGTTTTTCGGACGTATTCATTCGAGTACTGCGAGTGGATCGTTGGGACCCTGGCTGTGAAGGAAGATATTCAAGTAACGGTTCTAGCGCAAACAGCGAACGGCAAATATGCCGAATCGTTGGTGGTGATTCTCGAATTCTAATTTCAAAACTTAGAGGGTCTTTGTTCCAGGGTCTGGATGCCTTTCTGGTTGACTCGGAGGCCGTGAAAAACCCGATGGCAAAGTATCTCATGGAACTGGAGACGATACTTGAAGATTCGAAAATTGTTCAAAGCAATTCTCAAGTTCGTCTTTCGATGACCTCTAAGAACGGACTCACAGCACGATTAGCAAATATGTCAGGATCAAGCACGAAGGCAATTGCAAGCGCTCAATCACGTCGACGCAGTGCCAATAATCTTAAGCAACTCGGCCTCGCGATGCTGAACTATGAATCTGCCTATAAGAAGCTTCCTGCAGCGATACAGATTGGTCCGAAGGATGTTCCTCACAGTTGGCGAGTTACCGTTTTGCCTTACCTAGAGCAGTCCAAGCTCTACGAAAAGTATCAAATGGCAGAGAGCTGGGATTCTGAAGCTAACGCCGAAATTCTCAAGCAGATGCCCGAAGTTTTCGGAGACTCCGCGACGGGCGAAACTGGTTACCGTGTTCTAATCTCGCCAGTTCAAAAAGCAGGCGCAGTCTTTAGCTCGGAACCGGCAAAAAGCGGTCCGACGTTCGCAGGGATTACTGACGGTACATCGAACACAATCTGCATTGTTGAATCGGTGAATACTGTCCCATGGACAAAACCCGAAGGAATTCTGTTTGATCCTCCTGGGGTGCCGCTTCAAGTAAGCGACATTAACCCCAAAGGCTTCAATGTGGTACTTGTAGATTGTTCCGTGCGATTCGTTCCGCCAAACATTTCCCCCGAGATCCTGAACGCCATAATCACGAAAAATGGGGACGAGTTTGTGGGGACAGACAACCTTAAGGAAGTTAGATAGCGTCTAGTATCTTGTTGACGAACTCACCCTCTCGAGCTTCTTCTCGCCCTCGAATGAGCGACCCAAGCTGGGGGGTACACTAGTCAAAAATACTTGAGATTCCCCTTTACTATTCACAGCCATGCGTAATATCCTTATTAACGTGTGCGCCGCTTAATCGCTTGCGTCTGTTTGATTGCAACGCGAACGGGGGAACCAAATTTGCAATTTGAAGTCATCGATTTCAATTGCTTCGGGGCTTAGGTAACCAGCTTACCGGGATGTTCCATCCTAGTCCGACAGCTAACCTCGTAGGCCGATTGTGAGATGTTCTCGCAATCAAGGAAAGCAGTTCTACACGAACATGCTGGCGCTTGTTCTTTGAGTCTGCATTGAATGAATGCGTGCCGGTGCACGAACATGTGCGCTATCAAACTGCAAGAGCTTGGTCGCGTTATGCCACCAACCAAAGCGTCGTTTGCTTTAGTGCTAACGTGCACTCGACGTCGCGCGCCTGCATCGCCTCATATGCAGCTCTGAAAGGAAGCTAGCCTCATGGCTACAAGTTTTGTTTCTTCGAGCAACCTTCTACTGGCTCAATCGAGTTGGAGTACCCTTGGATTCGCGATTGAGTTGCTCATTGTCGTCGCTACGTTATCTATCGTCGTAGCTTGGTTGACTGTCCGGTATATCCCGAATAACGCAGTTGGAGTCGTGGAGAAACTCTGGTCGTTGGAGGGTTCGGTGCCGGAGGGTCAAATTATCGCGCTGGATGGTGAAGCAGGCTTTCAGGCCGAGCTGCTACGCGGTGGCCTGCATTTCGGTTATTGGCGGTGGCAATATCGCGTTCATCGCGCGCCGCTGGTGACAGTTTCACAAGGCAAAATTGGTTACGTCTATGCGCGAGACGGACAGGCACTATTTCCCAGTCAAACCCTGGGCCGAGAAGTTGAATGCAACTCGTTTCAAAACGCACGTTCCTTTCTCACACCATTAAATGGTTCGACGCAAGGAACTGAAGAAGCACTAGGACAGCGCGGACGCCAACGTGCGATCTTGCGTGAAGGCGTCTACGCAATCAATCCCGCAGTGTTTGTGGCTATTACCGAAGAAAGGGTTTACGGTCTTCACGCGATTCAAAATCGACAAGAAACACAAATCCTCCAGCAGTTTCTTGCAGAGCTAACCGCTATCGACGGCTTTTCACCGATCGTGATTGGGGCCAAGATGAGCAGCGAACAGTCGCCTGAACCCGATCAAGCCTCGCAGGTTGATTCCATCGGTATCGTAACTGTGCATGACGGCAACTCGTTGCCTCCAGACGAGATTATTGCGCCGATTGTTGGCAGTGAGCCAGGCTCATCGGGCTTTCACAATAACTTTCAAGATGCTGAGCGATTTCTCCGAGCTGGTGGTAGTCGCGGACGCCAATACCAAACGCTGATCGATGGCACCTATTTCATCAACCGTTGGTTCGCAACAGTTGAGATGATCCCGAAAACTGTCGTTCCAATTGGCTATGTTGGCGTCGTGGTTAGTTACATTGGTCGCCATGGAGACGATTTGTCAGGAGCGAACTTCAGACACGGTGAACAAGTTGCAACAGGGGAGAAGGGCGTCTGGGAAAAATCGTTTGGTCCAGGCAAATACGCATTTAATCGTTACGCGGGCAGTATCGTTTTAGTGCCGACAACGAACTTCGTTTTGCATTGGATCACGGGTCGCAGTGAGTCGCACAAGTATGACGAGTCGCTACGCTCGATAGACTTGGTTACCAAAGATGCTTATGAGCCGCTTTTGCCATTGAGCGTGGTGGTACACATCGATTACGAACGAGCGCCGAGTGTTATTCAGCGATTTGGCGATGTCAAGAAATTGATTACTCAAACTATCGATCCGATGTTGAGTGCCTTCTTTCGCGACGTTGCTCACACCAAGACGATGTTAGAACTTTTGCATGAGCGGGATAAGATCCAACAGGAGGCTCGTGTGGAATTGAAAAACAAATTCCGCGCGTTTGACATCGAGTGTGTCGACGTGCTAATTGGCAAACCATCGAATGCTCCCAACGATGAGAAAATTGAAACACTGCTTGAGCAGTTGCGACAACGACAACTATCGTGTGAACAATTGGAGACATTTGAGCGTCGAAAAACAGCGGCTGAAAAGCTACAGGAGCTAAGAGCCGCTGAAGCTCAAGCCGAAATGCAAACGTCCCTGACAAATTCCAAAGTCCAAGCCCAGATCGCCGAGGCGCAGGGGGAAGCCGAATTGGCCCGGGCTCGAAAACAAGCTCAGCAAACAGTTGTAATTGCCGATGCTGCACTCGAACGCTCGAGACGCGAAGCAGAGCAGAAGGTGTTGCTGGCAGAAGCTGATAGTAAAGAGCGAGTGTTGGCAGGTCGCGGTGAAAGTCAAAAGATCATGCAGATCGGATTGTCGGAGGCCACCGTCTTGACTCGCAAGATCAGATCGTTCGGCGATCCAAGGTTGTTTGCCCTTCAAGAGGTTGCAGACAAATTTTCCACAAGCCAACAACCGTTGGTGCCGGAACGACTATTCGTTTCCGGTTCGACCAACGGAGATGAACCATCGTTGGGCTCAGGCATGCTAGGAACCTTGTTGAATTTATTGGTTGCAGAAAAATCAGGTATGCATCCACTTGAACCTTCTGAGCCATCTCCGCTTTCAGAACTGGCCGACCGAATGGCGGAGAATGCGATGACCAACATGATCGATGCGTTGGAAAATCAATCAAAGCATAGCTGTTAGCTGAGGCTATCAGCTCGAGCGGAGCGACTTTGCGAAACTCTGTGCCTCTGAGACTCCGTGGTTATTTTTCTTCGTATGCTGTCCCTACGATCGTCGTTACCACCCGAGTCTTGTGCTTGGGCCATTTGTGAATCGATTGATTTGCCATCGCGAGTGAACGATTGAGGACAATCGCTCTACGTAGAACATCGAGCTTACCAAGTAGGCAGCTCGGTAGGCTAAAGTACAACTGGGAGAGTCTGAACCCTGGCGGGATCAGCTACGAAGGTGACGAACAGAAGTGCAAAAACCCCTGAGCTTAGCAATCCGGCCCAGGGGTTTTTCGTTTAGCGGAGAGGACAGGAGTCAGTGCTGCCGCAAGAAACATCGATTTCCCAAACGATTTCAACTAGGTTCGAAATATTATCAGACGCAATCAGACACTAACAGATCACCAGACTAGCTAATTTCGGTCCATCGCCAAGTGAGCGACTGTGAAGCCAGAGAACAATCCAGCTCATTATTTCTGTTGTAAGACAGACCATCAGCATATGGCTAGTATTCGGCCTTCGTCCAATTATGAGGCTCGTAGATTTGAAGAAACGAAATCCTCGAATCTTCAATCCACAAAATGCTGTTCCCGAACGCTCACAAACGAGCTACTATCGATCGAACTGTTTGCGAACGTGTCGCATGCAAGAGCCGCGGCTTGGCGTGAAGCGACAACGATGCCGTCCACAGGTTCGTTGTGTGGCATATTCACCGGCCGATCTGTTCCCTTTTCGGCTGCTAAGCAGCCTCCACAACAGCAGCAAATCAACCATTCAATCTTAATCATTAACTAATACGCCTTCGAAGATGATGTACAGATTTTCACGCGCAGCCGCTGCAAAAATTCGGCAAAAACTCCGACCACAATTCGCACCTAAATTTTCGACAATTTGTCTCGGCAACATTTACGTTGGGAAAAAACCACTTAACCAGATGTCTTCGTCAAAGCCCTCGTCTTTGACTCCGATTTCTTTAGTCGCGTCAATCAAACTTCCGCGAGGAATCTCGCGTAAAGCCGCCGAAAAAATTGTAGTAGAGTAGTTAAGGTCTTGCTCATAACTTTCATTTTCAAAACCCCGAAGCACTGCCTGAGAGTCCTCAACAAACTTGTCGTTTTCTAAAATGCAATTCTTGACAAGGCTCACACTCACTTTGAAGAAACGCTCAATGTTGAATTGCCCATTTGGTCGAACGTTTAGAGATGCAAATTGATGCCTCATTTGGTTATATAGTGACCGACAGACTAGTCTTGCCAAAGGGTCTGTAGAGTATTCCATATAATTGTATGCTTCAAGGAAATTGGAATCATCTTTCATCCTGGCACTACTTCTTTCAAAACGCCTAAATCGATGATGTTATATGGCTGCCCAAATGGGTGAGGTATTTCGAATCCCTGAACAACTCGCCCATCCGGTAAGACTGCAACAACTGGTGAAAAGCCGGCCTGCATCGTTCCTTCTGGAAAAGGTGCGCCCTTAAACACTGCAACTGCCTGAGGAACATTGGGCACTTCGATCACTGTTATTCCCGAAATACTTGTTGCTTCACGAATCTTTGCAGCTTTTTGAATTGGAGTACCCGCAAGTGCAGCCGCTTCCTTGATTAGTTTTTTCAGCGCCAACGCGCCTTCCGAGAATCCTCTCGCCATGGCTCCAGAGACTGCATCAGTATAATCCATGTTGTGAACAAGAATTCCTGATTCCAAAACACGGTATACATGTTCATTTGCAACTTCAATGTTGTATACATCGGCTGTGACGTTATATCGCTGCACAGATCTAACGCGCACGATTCTATGGAGTGATTCCATCCCGTCGCCAACTGACAATTCGTCAATCCTCCGCCAATCTAACGCATCAGCAGACCAGATTTTGTGCGTGTCCGTTCCAATGAAGCTGGTACCATCCATTAGTGAAACCTTCATCAAGTTCGAAGCTTGACGAGTGACAAATCGACCAATAACAACTTCACCTTCCCCGTCTTGAATTGGTGGGCAGGCGGAAAAGGAAAGTACTTTCGCCAAGCCGACTGTCTCTAGCTCTGGAAATGGAAGTTCAATTGCAGCACCAACTTTGAGGCCTAACAGGTCAATCCACCAACTTGGACGGAGTAGCTCCATTTCGATAACAGTACCATCACCACGTTGTTGGAGGATGTTGATTTGCTTCCAGGTCGCTTGGCTTGGCTCGCCGAATTCGCTGTCACGCGGTAGCCAATCGGGTGCTTCGGTAATTACTCGGCTGCCAAGCTCAACGGCCTCGATGGCTCTGGTTTGCGTCTTGCTACAAGTGGTCACACCAACGTCGCTTATTGATGAAATCAACTTGTCTAGTGGATCTTCGTCAGTACCAACAACTATTGGAGTGCCTGCTACAAAACAACCTCCAAAACGACTAATGCATTCTCCGAAAATCTTTTTGCCGTAGCTTGACAATAGAAATAGTCCACTAGCTGCCATTCCCATCAGATTAACGGCAGCTGACCAATAGAGATTCTGACCAGCTACGGCAACATCCGAAATCATCCGTACTGCAAAGTCCATTAGGTTCCGAAGTACGACTGCAATCTTTGTCTTATTGCCGAACCCTGCAGTAAGCATATTGGAGGCGAAGTTGGTTGTTAGGCTACGACTGACTTCATCTCCATCGATATCGAACTTTATGCCAACCACTGCCTCGATAAGCTTGCCGATGACCAATTCCATCGACGTTTCGATACCAGCAATAGCCATTTGGCGACCGGTAAATACCATGGCTCGATTCATTGCATTGCCAAATTGCATACTTCCAATCGATACAACCATTCCGCCAAGGCCGAATAAGCCACTCGGATCTGTACTTGTCACAGGATTCGCATGCACGAATCCATACTTGTTGAAGCTCAGCGGATCTTGTGCATTACCTGCATACGGATCGAGCGTTGTAAACCGGTGCATGTCGTACCAGCGGGCGCGGAGGTAGAGCTGGCCGATGCGGGAGTCGAAGGATTCGCCGTTGTAGAGAACAGATGTGAGGGGTGAGGCTTGAGACGTGAGGTTCGAGCCAAGAGAATTGTGTAGAGCGATCAACTCCCCATAAGCAGCGTAGGTGTAGACCTGGGCAATCACGGTTGCCGCGTTGTAGAGGACTCGGACTGAGCCGTGCGCATCATGACCGAAGTGCAAAATCGTTGAGGCCGATGGAAGACCGCCAGAATAGTCTGTGGTCGTCTGCGTGATCTCGTCGGTGCCAAAGGTGTAGACGATTCGCTTGGTAACTTGCCCCGAGCCGTTCTTGTTGGTCTCGGCTATCGTTTGAGCATATCCAGTGAAGTTGCTCGAGTCGATCAAGTACTCGGTCGAGCCGCTCTTCTCGCTCGCCGCAAATGTTCCATCCAAGTTGGCGTCGTTCCAGTCGATTGCAATGCGACGAATGCCCATCGAAGTGTAGCCGTAATCAACCTTGGTACGGCTGGTGATCGTGCCTACCCCTCCAATCAAAGTCTCAGTCGTAGTCACTACCGACGATAACATGCCTTTGAGGTTGTAACTGAATTCTTGAATCACCGTTGGTTGCGACGGTACGCTGACTGTTTTGCTGGCTTGCTGAGTTCCATTCCACGTGTAGGTCGTAGTCTTGTCAATTGAACCGTTACCGCCGTTATCAAGTAATTCACTCAACAACCGATCATTTCCGTCAAAATCGTAGTTGATTACTTGATCCACAGCCGAGCCGGTCAATGGCCCTGTTGTCTTGCGCAATCGATTGCCAAACAAATCCATAATGTAGGTATCTTTACGATCGACTGATTCATCAAAACTATCAATTCTCTCTTCCGTTAAGCGACTGTTGTCATCGTAGAACCAATCGTAGGTAGTTGTGCGTGGTACGTTGGCGGTTGCCGCGTTGTTGTCATCGTCGAGCCAAAAGGTCTCTACCAGTTGAGTCCGCAATCCATCCACGGTCGTGTAGCGATACTCTGCAAGTTTAGGATTGTCGCCAAGATCCCATGGGGTTCTGTCCGGTGCGTATTGACGCATTCGAGTTACGTTGCCCACCTTGTCTACTTCCGTCGTTTGAAGAACGCCATTAGGCATCTCCATTCGCATTTCTCGACCTCTTAAGTCGTGTCCATAGATTGTAACTTCAGGATCATCGCTCAGAGTAGGTGTTGAGTGAGCTGAGTCGCTCAGCGGCTGACCATTCTTCTTCACAACGATGATCTTCGTTAACCAACCGATGGAATTGTATTCGTAGCGAGTGTCGTCAATTGCATCCAACAAGTTAACCGGGTCATTGGTCGTCCACATGCGCACCTTTGCACCAGTTACCTTATCATATGAGTAGTTAATCGTACCTTCGGGCGTGGTCTGTTGGACTAACTGGCCCTGAGGGCTATAGGACCATTTCTCTAAACGTATCGTTTGCGGAAGAGCGTTCGGGCTTTCTCGTTCAAGCAACTCCGTTGATAACTTTCGACCGTAGGAATCGTACTTGTATTTTATCACTTGCTTGGCTTGAGTTGTACTAAATGCCGGGTCGAAAAGTAGTTGTTCTTTTAGGCGACCAGTACCTACTGGAGCCACAGTTCCATCTGGCAGGTTTGTTACCCCATTGTCGTAGTCGTTTTCGGTGATAACACCTTCGAATGACGTGTGCCGAGTCTGCTGCCCCAAATCGTTGTATGCAAACGACTCGACAAGTCCAGACGGAAGCGTTCGAGTAAGCTGTCGACCAGCGCTATCGAATGTAAACATTGTTCTGCGATTCAAAGAATCTTGAATCACCGTCTGATTCCCCGACCAATCGTAGGCGTAGTCAAATCGCGGTGCGTCAAGTCCCGACTTGCCATCTCCATCACTGTCGAATGGATCCGCGACCGCTGGCAATGTTACAGCAACAACTCTACCGTTACGGTCAAATTCAAACTGCTTCGTGCGTCCACCGACGTCTGTTTCGCTAACGGTATTGCCCCATGAGTCAAAAGTCACTCCTGTAGTTGATCCGTCCGGAAGAATTGTCTGGTCGACCCGTCCGAGATTGTCGTAGACTTGTGTGGTTGACTCTGCAAACTGTGTGTCGAATACTATCGAGTTGCCAACGTCCCGGCCACGAATATTCGTGGTTGATTTGTAGGCTCGTCCCTCGGAGTCGTAGGAAGTTTCACTCACCAAACGCAGTGGAGTGCTGCTTTCAACGGTTTGAACAGCAGCGCCGATTTGTCGGAATTGCCGGCCCAATGAGTCATATTCATACAAGGTCTCGACTCCGGTGTGACCTGGACCGATACCGCTAACTGAGCGAACCAATTGTCCTTTTGCGTTAAACTCGGAAGTTGATCGGCTTATCAATTGGATATTACCAGAGGTGTCGACACCTTGATTGTCAACACGCACGGAGAAGGGACCCTCAGCCACTTGTGGATTGATAACTGCAGCCCCGTAGCGATCGAGCAGCGTGAGCTTCATTCCATCACGTCGCTCGACCTGAATTGTTCGGCTTTGATTGTCGTAAAAGTTGTATGTACCAGAAGCAAATTGTGTGCCTTCTAGAGTCGAGTCAGTAGATATGAACGCTCGTCCAAGATCATCATAGGCGGTACGTGATACTAACCATACAACTTGCCCAATTTCGTTCTTCGCTTGTGAACGGCTTTGTACGACCTCTCCTGAAAAGCCATAATAGGTTTCGCTCCAAAGACCGTTGGCATCCCGATTTCGAATGGCTCTACCCGCACTGTCGTAGATGGTCTTGGTGCTAGATAGCAATATCCCTTCAGTTTCGATGTGGCTACTCAATTGGTGGTAATTGTCAAAGTTCACCGAATCTGGAGGGTTCCCCGCTGCATCCACAACTTTGACAACAACGTTCTTAAGCCGCTGTGTTCCAACAACTCGTCCCGCTTGATCATAAAGAGTCTTTGATGCGGCAACCTGAGGGCTGGTCGCAGGAATTGTCGCATTTGCTTGAATCGTGTCAGTAGAAAGCAGGACACGACCCTGTTCGTCGTAGACTGTCCACTGCGCTGTTTTCACTGTAGAGACGCTGAATGTCTCATCGTCAGCGGGAGTTCGAATTTCGACCTCACGCAAGACAAGGATCTGATTCCCACGGCGGTCGTAGAAAAACTCTGTTTGCAATCCATGTTGATCAGTGGACTTTGTGACCAAACCAGACTCAGGATCGTACTCGGTTGAGGTTTCCCACTGCAACTGGTCAACCCAGTTTCCAATGGAATCTTTCGTCAGATAGTGAAGACTCGTGGCAATGACGCGTTCGGATAGGTCGTACTGGGTTTCTGAGCGAATTAGCATCGGTCCACCGCTTGCCGTCTTAGACTCGACGATTTTTGCAGTTTGACGACCATTTCGATTGTACTCGAAGCTGGTTTTGTGACCGTAACTGTCCGTCGCAGAAACTAGATTTCCCAACTGGTCATAACTGTTGGTGACCATCACTAGGCCATCGCCATTTTTGACCTGAGAAATTTGTCCCCGCGACGCGTAATTTAGCGAAGTCGTTGCTTCATTGATATTAGAGACTCTTAACAGATTTCCTTTCGAGTCGTACTGATAGCTTGTCGGTATTCCAACATCCGAAATAACTGTAGTTGGCAAATGGAGAATATCATCATACACATACTGCGTAGACAGCCCTCTTGAGTCGGTTACTGCGATGGGCTGTCCAAATTTGTTGTTGGTGTATGTCGTAAGCAGATCATCTTGAATTCCACCAGCACTATCCGCAACACCAACGACTTGACGCTGTTGGAGTAGAATGCCGTCTTTGTCGTAGCTTGCACGAACTTGTACACCCACAGCATCCACTGTCTTGACAGGATTCCCCATCCGATCCATTACGACCGAGGCATTATTGGCAGCACCGTCAGATCCAGGGTCAATCGATTGTGAGCGTTTCTTGATGTCGTAACCATAACTTGTCGACCAATGTTCAACGTCCTCTAGTTCTGACAACCGCTTTTCAGATGAATAGCTGGCAACTAATTGTTGCCTTTGAGCAGCATCGGTAATAGAAGTTAGGAGATGTTCTTGCCCAGAGGTTGGACTGAGGTACGCAAGTGTAATCGTCTGCCCCATCCGATCGGTGACCGATGTAAGATTGCCAAGCGTGTCATATCCATAGTTAATTGTGGCTCCTAACGCGTCAACCACTTGTGTTATTCGATTCATGTGAGCTTGGTCACGAACAATGCGAATACTTCGGCCCGACCAATGCTCAATGCCATTGGGTGTAATCGTGGAGCGATTGCCATTGCGATCTTCAATCCAAGCAGTGTTCTCATCTCGACCATGAATATTGATCTTGGTACCGCTTTGGAGGTACAACTTCCAGGAGCCTCCGAACTCTGCAGCAGCTGGATGATAGGACTGACCGCCTGAGAACGAGATGTATTCGAAGGAGTTACTATTGGCTACTCGATAGAGGCTGGTTTTTTCAACTTCCAGGAACGTTGTGTTGTCCTTGTCGGGTATGAAATAGGGTAGCCAACTGACCGAAATTCCAAGCATATTGGGATGCTCGGGGTAGGGCTGGAAGGTAAATCCTTCCTGAGTCCCGTCCGATAAAGTTACGGTGACTCGAGTTCCGTCGAGAAGGACGGGGAATCCATTGCTACCAAGATTTGCACCGGGTTGATACGAAACATCAACTTTGGGAATTCCAAAATCGAGTGACCAGCCGAAACCAAAGTCGAGTGACTTGTCCGAGCGGCTGCTGTTGTATGACCGCTGTACCTTCAAAGGTACGTCTGGAGTAGCAAGATTGAGATCGGTAAAGCTGAGAGATAGCATCCCTGGCTTATAGGTGCCAGCGAGATTGAGAGGTATTGCCTTCTTTCCAACATTGCCATGCGTATCCTTAGCAAATACATTGACATACCAGAGGCCATTGTCAAGCAAAGTAGTATCGATGCTGGCTATCGTGGCATTCTTAATCTCTTTGGTACCTCGTGTAACTTCGATTTCCTGGCTAGGATTACTGTTTGGGAAAAGCGTGACCCAGTACTCTGAAAGTTCATTGTTTGTGTCCGTAATAGAACCATGTACTTCAATTGGCTCGTAGACCGTTTGGTTGTACACGGGTGAGTTAATTACGATATCTGGGGCCGTTGCATCTGGGGCCACATGTAGGATGAACTCCGTGGTGCCCAAGTTATTGTCGCGGTCTTTGGCTGTTGCCATGAACCGATATTGGCCAGGCAGGGCATAGGTCCGTGATGCGCGCCCCGCAGAATTCAAATCAATTGAAATCGGATCATTTGTCCAAGGTGATCCCGAATTTTCTCTGAATCCAGTTTGGGTTAGTGTAAGCGAACCAAACTGAACCCCGACATCATCGACGGCTGATACAGAGAGTTGGCCCGATTTGTTTGCCTCAAACAATCCAGGATTCGCATTGACCGTTACCACGGGTGGAGTCGAATCTGGTAAGACCGTTAATTGGAAACTCCGACTGGCAATCCCACCAAAGCCATCGTCAACAGAAATTGTGACAACGTAACTGACGGAGGTCGTGACAGAGGGACTAAGCCAGTGGATTGTTCCTGTCTTACTATCGAACGGGAGAACAAGCGAGGGAGTTGTTGTTAGTGAGTAGGACAACAGATCGTTATCGCCGTCGGTAGCCTTGGGGACGACCTCCAGGAGCTGACCTCCCGTAATAGACTTATTGCCAATCGAATCCATTGATGGTGGGGCATTGCGGCGAACCACGATCTGCTGACTCTGGCGAGCATAGAATTCGCCATCAGTAATTTCAAGGGTTACAGTGTGGTTACCTTGATCCGAATCAGTTGGCTGCCAAGCGATAACACCTGTGGTCGAATTTATTGACATGCCATTTGGAGGATTCTTTAAATGATATGTCAACGTTGTACTGCCAGGAGACTGGTCATTAGCGAAAACCTGGAAACTGCTGGAGCCTCCAATGATCCAATACTTAGGCAAACCCTGCACAATAACTGGGGGAGAATTAATGGTAGCATCAAATGTCGTAATCGCTATATCCTGAAAAGCTTTGGCTCCACGTGAATCCGTTACAACAATTCGAGCCTTGTTAAGGCTACCGTGTGGATTTTGGCTAACCCAAGTTAACAATCCACTGGTAGCATTAATGGCCATGCCATTTGCATCGCTACTCTCGATTGAGTAATACAAATCGTTTTCATCCTGATCAACGGCAACGACTTGATAGCTATACTGCTTTCCCTTCTCAACGAACGCAGGTGGTGGCGGCGATGCAAGAATAAGCGGTGGAATGTTGCTAGCACGGACAACCAAGTCAATCTGCTGTCGGGTCCGGCCCCCGTATCCATCAATTGCCGCAATTACTACCTGGTGATTTCCAACATCCTGTAACTTGGGTGTCCATTGAATCGCGCCGGTTCTAGCATTGATGGACATGCCATCTGGATGTTGCTCTAGTTGCCAAGTAAGTACATCTCTGTCGGAATCCGTAGCTGCGGGTTCATATCTGTATGAATATCCAACTGTGGCAGAATGTTTCGGGATAGTAGTGATTTGCGGTGCCGAATTTCTGACATCCGATGTAACTTCGAACGTGAAAGACTCGGTATTCACTAAGTTGTCGCGACTCGATTTTGCAGACACTGAAACTGTGACATTTCCGATACGACTATAAGGCGGAGTCCAGACGATTACGCTGTCCTGCTCGAGCCGCATCCCTGGCGGAACACTCTCCAACGAAAAGCTCACATCATCACCGTCAGGATCGATCGCGGCTAACTCGAGAGAGTACACGAGTCCAGCGGGCAAAGTTGTTCTAAATTGCGAGGTGATATCTGGAGCATGATTTTGTGGCTGTAATGCCTGTAGCGTAAACAGCGCTGTGTCGCTGTCTCCGGAAAGGTCGGTAACCTTGGCAGTTACGTAGTGTTTTCCAAGTGACAAACTGTTGGGAGCAACGACAATCTTGTTCGTGTCCGAGATTGTGATCCCTGCTGGAGGATCGACCAGTTCAAAGACCAGATTACCTTGATCCTCAGCATTTGGATCGGTAGCGTCAATTGGGATACTGATTCCGCTTGCGATTTGGAAAACCGAATTTTGTGTCGGAGGAGTAATTCTGGGCGGCGCATTCTGAAGTACAACTAGTTCGTACCATTGCGTGTCAGAGAATGCGTCGTCACTAACTTCTGTAACTTGAACTTCGACCGGAAATCTACCAGCCACCTTCGGTGTGCCTGAGATATACCCCGTCACTGGATCTATTGAAAGCCAATCAGGTTTTTCCAGCAATGTGTACTCAAGTTGATCCCAATTTGCGTCCGCAGCAACAACCTGGTAGTGATAGGCCGCATCGCGAGCTGCTGGTCCGGTAGGAGTTGAGGAAATAACTGGCGGTTCGTTTAGTAAGAAAGGTTTTATTGCAGAAATATTGAATTGTTGAGAAGAGGTTCGACCTTCGCTATCCGTTACGTCCACTTGAACGGGATAGTTTCCAACCTTAGTTGGCTTCCATCGAATAAGCCCAGGAGTTTGTGGGTCGAACGCCATGCCGGCTGGTGCCGTTGGCAATGAATAGGTCACCCCTGAGTTTGGAGTCACTACCTGATATTCGTATGTCGGCTCGTTTTCCAAGACGATTGCAACTTTCGGGTGTGATGTGATCGTAGGCGAAGCACCATCGTGTTGCGTGGCAATTAGTGTGGTTGCTTGCCTAGTACGAATCAAGGTCTGGCCATCAGAAGCCTTGCTTCCATTGGTAACCTCAATAACTAACGGAAGGCTATTTCGAGTACTGTCATTTAGAGTAAATGAGACTACATTTGAATTGAACCAATTGGACATAACCGGAGTAGCAATCCATTGGTAGCTCAACGTACTGTTGTTCACTGAGGGCGAAGCCTGCGACGTGAAATTAAATGGCAATCCGACTTGTAACTCCTTATTTGGTTCGTTAACAAAGTGAGGCCAGGAAGACCACTCACGGAATCGCATTTGCATCGCGTACTCCCGTAATGCAGGAGGAGTCGACGGCTGTGTCGAAGTCACTTTCACCACAATGTCGTATGCAGGATCATCCAATTTGATGGTCTGATCGGCTATTAGACTGTCCAAACTATGCGACTGGATTGTAAGTAGACCGCTACTTGAAACGTGAATTGCATCGCGAATGGCCTGAGTTATTCCTGAATTTCCCAGTCCAACAACACCACCGTTATATCGCAATTCTTTGAATTCAAATTGCGCTTGGGTAGATCCAGTTTGGGGATCGAATACGGTCAACTGATGAGTCCAATCTTGGTTAGTAAAGACGGGACCGGTTGGATTGTTGGTGACAAAAGGATTCAGACCATCATCGACTGAAGCGACAACACGGGCGAAGACCTCGTCAGTCGTCTCGCCACCGTGGCCGTCAGAAATTTTTAATACCACAACAGGGTCAGTGGTTCGTAGACTTCCAAACCGTTCATGATCAGACAAATTAGGTGTCCAGCGAATTACACCTGCTGTATCAATCGTCATTCCAGGCTGTTTGACTAACAATGTATAACTGAGCTGGTCGCCATCAGGATCTCGTGCCTTGATCGCGTAGGTCCAGGGAACTCCGACCATAGCATCGTACGGAATTGACTCGATTTTTGGCGGTTGATTAAGATTGGTGACCGGCAAGGAGAACTCTTGTGTAGTGCCATTTATTCCCAGTGCGTCATCCGTCACTCTGACTTGAACTTGATAGTTTCCCGACAAGCCTGCGGGCGTCCACTGAATCTTTGCCTTCTTGGGATCGCTTGTTGAAGGTGTTATTCTCAATCCTTCAGGTGGGTCAATGAGCCTGAAGTAAAGCTGCTGGCTATCGCTGTCAGAAGCAACGACGTCGTAGGACCATTCTGAACCGATCACGGCTGGCCCTTGCGGACGGGAAGTTATCTTCGGCGGATCGGAAAGGTCCATAACGACTTGAACAAAATACTGTTGGGTAGTCTTCCCACCACGCTTATCATCTGCTTGAAGGGTAAAGGAAAAATTCCCGAGCGTTGTCGGCAGCCAATTGACGATGCCATTATTTATGGTCATGCCATTTGGGCGAGTGACTAAAGTCATTTCCAGCAAGTCGCCATTTGGATCAAATACCTCTGGAGAAAACTGCCACAGGTTAGGATTAGCAGTCGTGCTAAGTTCCGCGAATAAGGGTTCAACATTCAAAAACTCTGGCGGACTGTTTGGTGGTACGACGCGTAAGGTGAATGACTGGTTAGCAGTACCACCTCTGCCATCGTGGACGAGTATTGTTACTACGTGCGAACCAATTGAATCGTTGGTCTGATTGAATGCTACTTGATGGGTAGCATCATTCAACGTCATTCCGGTAGGCCCTCTGAGCAATGAATACGAAAGTGGGTCTCCGTCACGGTCTGTTGCAATGATATTGTAGAGGTACGATTGCCCAACTACGGCAATCGTACCAGGCTGACTGCTGATCGTCGGCCTAAAGTTGCCCACAGTGGCACCTGAATCGATCGTGATCACAAAAACTTCACTGGCCTCTCCTCCGCGGCCGTCGTTTACAAGTACGCGAACAGACACTGGGCATCCTACGTGTTCGGGTTGGGGAGTCCAGCGAATTGTTCCATTGAGAGGATCAATCGACATTCCCTGAGGTAAACTCACGCCCGACAGACCTGATGTAAGCTGGTAGCGAAGCGAATCGTTGTCTGGATCAGAAGCATTAACTTGCAGACTGAAGGCACGATTTGCCGATGCCTTCTGATCCGAAATAGGCTCAACAACCGGAGGCCGATTTCCTTGATTCAACAAGTCGACGTCCACGGTCCAAAGTTGAGTATCTATGCCACCACGACCGTCATTCGCTTGTACGGTAAACGTAAACTTACCACTGGCTGCTGGTAGCCAAGAGATTACGCCTGACAGGGGATCGATTGAAGCACCATATGATTCTCCCTGAAGCGAATATGTGATTTCATCTCCGTCAGGATCAATGGCATCGACGTCATAGTTGTAACTGTAGTTGATGCCGATTGGAATTCTTCCCAAAACGACACTAGTACCATGTCGCAAGAACTCTAAATAGAATTCATGAGCCTGTCCGTCACCGTGGAATGAAACGTCAACAGTTGCCGTATTCTGTGGATTGAGTGTTAATTGGTTTGGAGAGGTTAGCTGAGCTACGCCTTTTCTATCGGTCAGGACTACATCAATTTGCTGGCCTGCCCCAATTAGTGCAGCGGTAATTGCATCTGCGATTGGGGAAACGATGGGTTGATTGTTGCCCAGGGCGACGTAAAGTGGCTCCCCTGGCGCGATATCGTCACCTGGAATATTATTCGACAAGTGGACGTTTGATTGATTGACTGCACCAGTTAGTCGCGCCAACTCCGCTAGTGTATTTCCTGGAGAAATTGGACGCTCAACACCATTTATTGGAAGCGTTATCGGTCCAGTACCGACGCCGACTACCATAGCACCAATTCGATTCAAAGCAGTTAGTGCGTCCTGCACTGATGCAACATCATCGCTGGGGACCAATGGGTCCGAATCGATATATTGGTAGTTTGAACTAGGGTGCGAGCAACCAAGAGCTTGAATTGCGTCGTATGATTGCCCAACTATTGCAGCCAATTCCCCTGTGCTCCCACCAAATCCCCGAAGTGAAGTTTCGGCGCATCCCATTGAGCCCAGGTCAACGCGATAGCGAGACCCATTATCTGCTGTCGTAATGATGATCGGAAAAGCGCCAGGGCGGAAGCCACCACCGCCAATTTGATTGGAGTTATCCTTTGCGATGAGATCGATTGGTTCTAACTGTAAATAACTTGTTCGGGAGTAAGTTGCCATTGGTAACATCCGATTAAGCTGAGAACTCTTGAGTGAGAAGAGTAAGCTACCATCTGCATCATAAAAGTCCGTGCGAACTCTGGCATCAGCGTCAAGTCCGTCAAAATAGATTTGATCGCCCTGAGCTATGGGGACGATCCAACGCTCGGACTTGAGATCAGTCAATGTCGATGAAACTGCAGTTCCAACCGATATTTGATGATTCCCAAATTCAGGCCTATTGAGTGTCCTGACAAGTGTTGTCTCAATCGTAAATTGGTTCTCAGAATTGGACGCGATATTGTCGAAATAAGTGGGAGTTACAAGAAGCAGATACGACCCGTCCAACGGTAATACAACAGTCGCAGGCTCTTCGTCTTGGTAGTCAAAATCTAGAATCACTTCACCTGAGGGTGAGATCAACTTAAGGCCATAGTAAACAGACCCACCCGAAGATGAACCCTGAACATACTGAGGATTGAAGTTAATAACTTGGCCAGCCTGTCCATCGAATCGACCTAAGTACTCACTCCAGGATGGGTCAAAATTACCGCTAAACGGTGTCCCGATTTGCAGTTGGTGAGAAGATGTGTTAGGGTCAATAATCTTTAACGAGTTTTGCCCCAATCCCGCGGTAGGCAGTAGCCGTAGATAGTAAACTCCGGCTGGCAATTCGCCGTCGCCGGGCTGCGATAAATCGTCAGGTCGGCCAACTTGGTTTAGATTTTCGAAAACATACTGTGTCGAGTTCAAAATAGCATCGCCACTACCCCAGCGAATTTGAGATTGATCGGCGTTCAGCAGCTCCCAGGACCCGCCTCCTACAAAACGTAACATTGGAATTGAAGATTGCGTCAATTGAAACTTGAAGAGATTCTCTTGGCTGCTGTCAAAGTTCACTCAGTATTAAGTTCAATTAGATTAGCGGTTTGGAATCCACCAGAGGGCAATCCAGCCGCTTCTGACGCAGTAAAGGTATAACTAGCCGCTGAAAGGCCGTTGTCAGCGGGTTCGTTGTACTTCATATGGATTTGACCCGGTAAGGCCTCCATACGTTCGGGGCTTGTAATCGGGATTCATGATCCACGACCGCTACGACGCCCGCACTCAGGAATCGATAGGTCTTATTCTCGCCACTAACTGCAACTGGTTGCAACTTATTGCCTAGTGGACCGTAAACGGATAGTCGATCAAACCACGATGAAGATGAAATTACAAGGTCTTGGCCCGGTGTCGCGTTGTACTTCCAAACTGAGGCCTTATAGCTTTCGTCGAAAACAGTCTCAACCGATTGCCCTAGCGGCAATTCTGGTTGATCGCCCACTCGGACAGCTCTGAATCCAGTATGAATACTTGTGTCGGCTGTAAAATTGCTAACGCTATTGCCAACCTGTGATCGTGGTACGTCCCGAGAGTCACCGCCTGCAATTTGCGAGCGAAGACTACCAGCGGCTCCTCCATCCCAGGTTGAACCGCTACCGCCACCGTTGAACCCAGTTCCACTTGCCAGTTGATACAAGGCCTCAATCAGTGCCTCCTGTGAATCCCCACCTCCAAATCCTAATGCCGGCCTTCCAAGTGCAGACCGTAAAACCTCCTCGAGCCTTGGATAGTTTTCAGAGACAATGGCTTGATTGAGAATGAAAGGGCGCCCGTCTACGGCTTCTTGATTGGTGTTTCCGTCATCTAGGTTAACCAAGAAGTCTTCATACCGAGAAACGCCAAATCCAAAGTCAATGTTAGGGTAGGTATCGATAAGAGTTTGAACCAATTCAGGGTACGAAGATGCGAGCATCGAGTTTTGAAGGTCAAAACTTCCTGTATCATCCAGTAAGAGCATTACGTCAACTTTGGGTGGCCCAGACTGAATTGAGAACTTTATGGAGGCGTTTTCTGAATCACCGCTACCGAGGTTTAGCCATAAAGAGTGCAGACCGTTTTGATCCTCAGGTGTAAGAACTGAAACATCACCAATCGAAGTAAGTCCTGCTCCCGCCTTTTCAAATCGAATCTTTGGCGTACTTGTTATGGTAGGAGGTTGATTGTTTGACTGAAACTGCACCTCAAACGACTGTTTGGCGGAATCCAACGAGGTGTCGAACACAGCAACTTCAATATGTGGTGGGGTGAGAAAATCGGCAGGAGTACCCAAATGGCGTATCGAGCCGGTCCCGTCTAGATTATCTACAAGTGTCCAGTCGCTCGGTGCAGTTAAAGTGAACCGCAGTGTATCGCCATCAACATCCTGCGCCTTAACTTCATAAACATACTCGTCGCCCACGGTTCCTGATGTAATTGGAGTGGAAACGAAAACCGGCGCGTGATTGTTTGGAGTTGCTCCTTGTGGCAATACTGCGACTGCAAATTCTTGGATGTCGTAACCACCATGATCATTGACTACAATTATCGAGATCGTTTCAGATGTACCAACTGACTGTGGAGTCCAAGTTAATCGATGCGAAACTGGATTGAGGGTCATTCCACTGGGGCCACTCAATAGCATATAGTTCAGACTGAAATTCTGAGGATCGACGGCAAATGGAGTGTACTGATACTCCTCTCCAACAGTTGCCGTGACAGGCGGGGTCGAAACAAACGCAGGTGGTAGCCAAGTCACACCTAACTCAGGTGTAGGCGGTCGGTGGCCATGTACCGATACGACCATGTGTGAAGAGTTTTTGAGTTCCTGTTCAAATCCATTAACATTCTGGAAAATGCCAGAGTGAAGAATGTAGGGAATGCTAATGTCACCAACAAACTCTGGATCGAACCAAATCGCGACTGCGCCTGTCGTCATGTTGTAGGACAAACCTGGAACATTGGGCGATACGCAATCGGGAAACTCTATTCTCCAGTTTGCACGACCCGATAGATCAGACCATGTGAAAATACTATCGTTTGCTACGATCCCTAATCCATCTAACTGTAATAGGGCTCCTGAGCCATTGTTCCATGCAAAAAAGCCTCGAACCCCCTGGTCTACATACTCGTCGATCCCGTTTGGGGTCCATGTCTTGGAGTGGTAATTTCCAAGGCCTTGATTTAGCGGATCTGGATCAGGCCGCGCGGTTACAATAGCACCAACTTCGATGGAAGCACTGGCAACATGTCGCGATGAACCGGTTTCAGTAAGACCGTCTTCTGGAACTAGTTCAAAGGCAAATTTGTCCATCCCAACGAAATCATGGGATGAGGAATAGTAAACATCGCCAGATACCGTAATGCGAACCTTCCCTCCTGAGGTCGTCATACCGGCTTCAATTTCGTCTGGATGGTGATAAGGATTCGGAGTAGGAGCAGGCAGGTTCGTGTTTTTGAGTACTGCTACAGGCCTCGCGAAGTATGGACGTCCATTGTTATCACGGTAAAGGCCATCTTGACCAAGCGTTATACCATCAAACGCACCCATTATGTTGCCAACAAAGAACTGCTCCGAATCAACACCTGCACTAAATGACAACTCATTGATTTCAATATCAGCGTCGTTTTCAGTGGTTGGTACTTGCAGCGTAACGCTGCCTTTTAATGATTTGTGCTTAATTTGAATATCCGCGGATGCTAGGTGTGGCCAACCCGTAATATCCTCAGCGAATAGTCCGGAAATCACGTATGGAACCTGTTGATTAAATCCCGACGGTAGGTTTGCGTATTCGATACGGCCGCTTGGAAGTATGCTAACTGTTGGGCCATCTTGCCACGGAAATTCATTTGCGTATGAACCTAAGTTGATTCCGCCGCCTATCATTTGGAAAGGATCGAGTTGTGGGGCACTTGGAAGCAGGCTTTGTGTCACTCCATGATTTTGACTCGCCATGATGCTGTCGATATCACTAAGTTGGAATCCCCAACTGTAGACAAGTAGAGACTCAATTGCCTCATCGTGATTCACGCCATCGTTGAAAGCAAATCTAAACGAGTCTGCACCAACAAAACCTACGTGCGGCCGATAAGCGTACGTACCATCCGCGTAGACCCTTACATCCCCATGAGTCGGAGGAGTCACTAAACTCGCATAAGCATGTGGAAGCCCAATACCTTGCAAAGTCCCCTGATAAGAATAAGGGTAGTATGTTGAGACATTCCCATCCGTGAGATCTCGCAGGTTTACATGTGCGTAACCTCCCATTGCGTCCACTGCATTGCTTGAGTTATAGCCGCCAGGATAATGGATAACGGCGTGGCCACGATCTCGCAGCCAATCTGAAGTCACGTCAAGGTAAAAGTCTAAATGGTCTTCAAAACTCTCGTAGTAACCATTCTCGTCTGGTGTAGCATATTTTGCTGTGGTTGTTACGCTAACAAGTTTTGATGTTTCACCTGGATTGAAAACAATGCTTCCATATGTTGTAGAGTAGTCATATCCCGAAGTAGTTCCGACTGCGCTTCCATCTGTCGTTTGATAATAGACTGTGAATGGTCTGGTCATAGCACTTTCGATTGATATCTCAAACGACGCTTGGTTCCCTCCAACCACCGATACATCCGAAACATGAAGATCCGGCAACATCTCAGGCAAGATTTTAACTGTCGCCTCCTGAATTTGGCCCCATGGTGTATCTAGTGCAATTGCGAAATACTCTTCCTGTTCGATCCGAAAATCGTTAAGTGCAGTTAAGACAATTGGCTTCCAAGTTTCACCGGGCTCGAAGTGAATTGTTCCATTTAAGGATACGAAATCGCTAGCGGATGCGCTGATTGGAAACGTCTCGTAATGAACATCTACTGGCAGGGAGAATGGTTGTGCAATTCCAATCCCGATTTGCCTCGACTCACCTTCGCTTAGCAAGAACCCACCTGGAGCCAACAAGGCCTCCGACTCGTTATTGCCAAACGCAACGCGGGGTATTCGAGCCAGCCCATCCTTCAATAATAGGTGTACTTCCTCTTTGGTTCCCCAAGGCGTGTCAACCTCCAACACAAACGTTTCCAGATTTTCCGTTGTCAGATCAAGAAAAGTGGGAATAGAGATCGATTGAGTAAAGGGAAACTGCGAAAGATCAAAGTCCCCAGAAACCGAACGATAGTCGGCCTGGCTTCCCGACGAACCCACTGCGGTTCTATTCCTAGTCTGATAGTGAAACGACAAATTCGAAGGCAATTCAGGGACGGGCGGCAAACCGCGACTTGATCCAAGTGTAAGCAATACATTTGCCGAGTCGCCCTCCGTCAAGACAACTTCCTTCTGATACGTGAGCTCCAGTTCGTTACTTTGAATAAAGTAAGGAATCGTAATAGGCTCGCCTGAGGGAGTGATGATATCCAGAAAGAAGTATTCGGTTCCCTCACGAACGAGGTCTAGGTTTGTTTGAATCTCGACCGAAAATCGACCATTCACTTGAATTTGACCGCTAATGGGTTGGTAATCGCTTCCTGATTGCGCTGTACCATCGCGGGTTGAATACGTGAATGTTCCATTTCCATAGGAATAGCCAAGGTCAACGCCTGCTTTGAACCCCTCCGATACCGTGTACGTCACAGGAGGGTCAACGAGTGGACCATCGATCCAGGGCAATGGATTATGCGTAAAGTCAGGTAGATGCTGGACGGTATCGGTCAATTGGTAGTCGCTTACGCAAGCGCTAGTGAATTCCTGCTTCAGTTCAAAGAGCTTGCGTAGCCCATTTCCCCGCACACTTGCCATTACAAGCGAGTCAATGATTAGATTATTTGCAACGCCCACACGAAATGCTGCTGCCTCACCAGGCTCTAACACATTCGGCAACGGAGCCACCGGAACAAGTACAGGATGCAGTATCTCTAGAGAATTTTCCTTGGCTGTGAATCTCACGTCGTTAAGAGCTTGCCTCCGATCACTGTTATTTCTAATGATCAACAATCTGAAATTTGGATCGCTATTCCCAAACGTATTCAACTCCGACGTCCCTAAATCCAGTTGGTCGTTTGGGCTAATATTTGTTGCTGTATCCCAAGTAATGCCAAAGGGCGAAAGTGTAAAGCTAAACGTAGCCCACTCAGATGGCTGTGTTAAGAATCCACCGATGGATTCAAACAATCGATATCGAATCGAAACATCGCCATAATTCTTCAAGAAATCTGGATCATACCAAGATGGATCATAGTGTTGCGAGTAATTATTGTTGGTGCCATTCGAAATAGTACCATCTGGATTTCCATCACCGTTATGATCAAACTCGATTCGCAATTCACCGGTCACACCAGATGTAACTAACTTTAGAGTTGGATCGGCAGTAAGCTTGTCGCCAATCAGACCTGTATCATTCAGTAGCGATATGCTTGAAACGATAGCATTAGAGGTAGGTGGTTGGACCAAGTTGAAGTCGATTGTAGCCCAGTTGGTTGTCTCAACAACTTGTTGTGTTACGGTGCTTAGTACTGCTCCTCTAAAGGAAATGACTACGGGACCCTCCGACAAGTTCGAGTCGAACCTCGGATCGTACAACCAAGGAGTAGTAGGCGAGAACGTCTCTGAGTATCCATCAGCAACGCCATCTTCATTCAAATCAAATTCAACCCGCCCCCAAAACTCACAGCCTGGAGATTCCCAAAACGCCCCAGATAATCTTCCAGTTATCCTGGGATCAGAAGTGATCAAATCTGAGGAAGATTGTCCGTTATCATTTTTCAATTTCACATCAACAACAGAAATCAACGATCCTCCCGTAGCCCCCCCTGATCCGTTTGTGGAATCAGATTGCAGGGTAAACGAAAATGTCTGCCATGGGCCTACACCTGCAACTTCATAATAGTAATCGAAGCCCAGTACTCGATAATTGATGTTCACCAGGCCCTCAAAATCAATGAGTCCAGTGTCATAATCCTTCGGATCAAATAGGAATGGGACGTTAGGCGAGCCAACAACTATCGCAGCCTCGGCGATGTTATCGCCATCGCTATCAAATTCGACCCGAACTTCTGAGTAGCTTTCAAAATCTCCTACCACCGTCGACGACAGCGTTGAATCGGTGGTAACGAGGTCGGTATTCGATGAACCTGTGTCGTTTTGAAGATGAACATTCGTCACTGAAAGTCCACCGACGCCGCCGTTTCCACCTCCGCTACTTCCACCCCCGCTACTTCCAGTTTGCAGATTAAACGAGATAGATTGCCATTCCTGATATTCTACCTCGAGCCCGTAGGCAACCGCCCTGTAATTGATAGTTATTGGTCCGTCATACAACCACTGAAAGTCGCGAGGATCGTAATAGACCGAATGAAGAATGATTGGACTGGTAGATTCCAATCCGCCGATGGGCGCATATCCCTCAGAGAAGCCATCGCCATCATGGTCGAACTCGACTTCGACATACTCATAGTTCGATGTATCGCCCGACACATGGCCATAAAGCGTTGGATCCGATGTAATTCCGTCTGTATTGGAAGGTCCTGTATCCGTCGCCAGCACGAAATTTAGCGCATCAATTGTGAGAACTCTTCTGTCTTCAAGTTGTTCAATTATGAGGTTTCGAAGACGACGTTTACTAATGCTCTTCTTCGATACGGAAGCTCGAAATCGGACCATTTTCGATTCTCCAGGAGTGTGATGGCTCATCAACTAGTTGTTCAGTTGAGCAAACCTAGATCCGCATTTCAATCAGATGCCATACAAAAATTGACGATTTCTTAGTAAGTCGAAGAAAGGAGATAAAGCACAAGCAACTCTGGTTGACAGTCGATTACGAGCAAAAGAAAGTCGATACAAATCCAATGCTAGACATCAGGTGATTTAAGCTTTTTCGTTTTGATTTTTTGCTTTTATTGTCCGTTCTGCGGATTGCAGACAACGAAACCATACTATCGAGCTTGCCGCCGCATGTCATACCATTTTCGGCAAAAGCCCACAAAAGCGGCGTCGGTGTTGCGTGGTCGCTCGGTAATCCAGTCTCGCCACTCGCGTTCAAGTTGGTATATGTCATATCCAGGTGCGACGAGCCTTGCGGCTTCGTAGCCATCTCCGCTAATGTGGCCGGCGAAGGCAGTAGGCAATGACTCGACAGCTTTTGGAGCAACATTGCGATTGCGGAATACAACCATATCTTCACTCTCGAATTCTATCGAGTAATCAGGCATGTGTTGGTGAGCTCGGTCTTCTTCAGCGATGGCCCCTACCAAACGTCTAAATTCCTTGAGCGTCGAGCTTGAACCACATTTGAGTTGTAATTTTTCGAGCGAGATTCTCCACTCAGTCTGCTTTCCGCAGTGTTTGCGGGCGATCTCGTACATCCGACGTTCAAGTGGCTTACGGAGTCGGAAATAGCCGCGATTAAGTGTAAGTACTTCGCTATGTTGAATGGCTCGAAATACCCAGTCGGATAGTTTGACTTCGACCTCCTGCATTCGACCTTCACGCGTTTCGCGAACGATCAATACTCGGTCAATAATGCCAAAGTTTTCGAACGTCGCGGTTCCGCCAGTGACGATGTTGGTACTAATGCGTGTGCCCGCTAATCGCTCGAAAGCGGCTTTCAAAGCCTCATAGCCCTGACCGTTGGTCATGCGGTTGGTTGACTTGAGTAGGTCATGAGCCTTGAATCGCACTACTTGAGAAACCTGCCTGCCCTCGTTGAGCGCAGACATTACGTGCGAGATGCAGTAGATCAACACGTCGCGGTCGTGGACCGTGGCAAGTCCGTCGGCTGATGGCTTGATCTCGATATAGTTGCCGTTGTTCTCGTAGCGGCGAATTCGAGTATCGGGCTTTGTCGACAAGCTAAATATTGGATGCTCCATCGAGCCAACATCGGCTTTGGGAGCTGCATCAAGAATGTCGCAAACAAAGAAATCCGGTGTCGGATGACGGTCCGGCAGTAACGGCGAACGTTCTTTCTCGATTGTTGACATTTCATGCCTCGATTCGATATTTCACACACTCCGAGCTACCATTCGATATTTCACCCACCCTGTCAAGCACTTTCGATATTTCACCCACCGTTCGCTGAATTCGATGGATCACACACCACTCAACATCTTCGATGGTTTACCCACCAAACTTCGATGGTTTGCCCACCGGCTTTCGATGGTTTACCCACCCACCGCTCTGATAATCGCTTGATTCGTCAATTGGTTACGGAAGTTTATCCCCAGCGTAACTCTACTCTTAACACAAGTATTTAACACTCAGGCAACTAGCCTGTGGATAAGTCGGATTTGAGTGCGGCTAAGAGTCCACACCGCCACCGCAGCTGGGGGCATCGAAAAAAGTTGGCATCCAAGAGATTGAGCTTGCTGATCGAACGAAACAACATCAATGGCGCTAGTGGCCGTGTAAAGCCACTCAAGTCGAGTAACCATTCACTCTCAACCATGATTCTACAGCATCTTCCAAAATCTCCTGTAGAGAATTGGGATGAGTTGCCGAAAGCTGTCGTTCAAGTGACGCTCTCTTCAGTGCCGACGCGAGATCAGTTCGTACACGAGTGCTCAGTGGCGACCGAGCCACACTTCGATTTGCAGTCTCCTTGACTTCAGGTTTAGGAACCTCAGCGCCGAAAACAAATTCCTTTTCCAATGTCGGATCAATCTTCGAAGCGCTCGGCTTGATTCCCTCGACAAGTGAACGACGTTCTGACATGCGGCTACTTCTTTCTTGATCCGAGGTTCAACCTGCGGCCCGATTTGACAGCTTCTGGAAGAATTTCGCGAAATAGAGTATTGAGTTCCATCGCCGCTTCCCTCGCCCGTGCGCCCATTTGCCAAACTACCTGTCCCTGACCAGGTGCGTCTGCATAGATTTGTCGCAAGATCATGGCGGTCTGTGCCATTGGCAACTTGAGGGTTGCGGCTGCTTCCTTCATATCCTTTGTGAGCCTGTAGTTCTTGCCAACCATACTGAGGACTATAACAGCCTTAGGTAACCCATCTCGAATATCTTGAGCCTGACGAAGCACTTCGGTCGCTTTTGAAAGTGCTCGAACCTCGAGCATGCTTGCCTTGCAGGGCACGATTCCCAAGTCGGCTCGAAGAAGTAGTGCTCGGCTCGTCTCGGTCTGACTCCCCGGACCGTCAGCTACAACAAAATCAGTCTCTAGCGCAAGTTGTGGAAGCTCGTTCAGAATCTCGTTAGGATTATCGAGTCGCACCGTATTAACCTGGGGAATAGCTTCCTTAATCCACTCGGATGAAGACTGTTGTGTGTCGCAATCAGCCAAAGTGACTCTGTGCCCTTGCATCGAAAGCCATGCAGCCAGATGCACCGCCGTCGTGCTCTTGCCAACTCCCCCCTTTGAATTCGCTATTGTGATGATCATGTTGCATGTCGTAACACACTTGCATGCATGATGGCAAGCATAATTTCATGTTATCATGAATGTCATCATGGCATCCATCTATCCAGGATGACAGCAAGCATGATTTCATGGCTGAATGACTGCTTGCTGTCCTGATAACTTGATTGAATGATTGAAGGCATGTTGTTTCACTGGTAGGTCATCTTTCCAGATTGAATTCATGCAGGCTCGCTTGCTTTCAATCATGATTGCATGATTGCTTGCCATCCTGATTGCCTGACTTTGTGACGCGTAATTTTTTTGGATGGAATCTTGCGAACTTGCGTTAGACTGCTTGCTTGAAAGCAATCCATCTTGCTGACAATCCTTCATGCAATCAAGAAAGATTGAAAGCCTGTCAGCTTGCATGCCAGAAAGACATTTTCACCGTGAAAACGGTCCTAAGCTCCGCTTAGGGAAGACGTCTGACTGAATTTTGGAACAGCTTTAACTCTCCCGGAACTCTACTTCATGCTTCCAGCAGAATGCGATTTCCCGGCTAGAATCTGCAACCGTCGGTTGTCGCAATCCAGAAATGATACAGCACAATTCGGACAAATACCGTTGACGCGTGGGATCACAGCCCAAATGCGGGCTGGGCTTCGTAGACAAACTGCAAGGTTCAAGCGCTCCGACTGAAAAAGTTGTTGACGGGCCGATTGATTCGATGCTAGTGAAGGCCTCCGAGTTTCATTCACTATTTACGGAGAAATCAACATGGAGAACAATCAAGAAACAGAAACAACCGGTCAATCTTCGCGTCCTGCGGTGTCGTTCAGCGGTTCAGGTGGCGTGAAGGTGGCTGTCTGGAAGCACAAGACAGAGAGCGGATTCGACAACTATTCTGTCCGTCTCGAACGCACCTACAAGGATGACTCAGGCAACTATAAGACAACTAGCTATCTTCGAGACAGCGACTTGTTACGAGCCGAGCGGCTGCTCGAAATTGCTGATGACTGGATTGAGCAGGATAAGGCAAAACAGCGAGGCCAATCTGAGCGACCTCAGCAGGCTTCCAGGGCTTAAGTCCGGCGACAAATAGCTTCCAGATGACAGCGTACGGGCTTTAGCTAGCTCTGGCAGAATTCTTGCCCATCAGTTGCACATTCTCGCCGCAAACCACTCTGTTGCTTTCTAGATTGGGCTAGGCACGGATTTGCCCGGTTGCTTGGCATGCTTCTCCGCCAATGCCTGTTCGAAATACTGGTAGGCTCGTCGCCGTGTTCGCTCGGAACACGGCGGAGTTTTGGTTAGGGCGGCTTCATCGAGAAAGGCGGCAAAAGCACAGCCATGAAATAGATCGTCGAAAAGGTCTTCATCGAGATTGGTCATTGGCCGGTCTCCAAGAGTTCAATCGGTTCTGGACCCTCGCCATAGAGCAATTCTGCAGCATAGCTGAGAGTGTCCCAGTTGATGCCAAAATTTGCGTCGTGACTTCGCTTGTTGAGCAGCAGTACTTCCATCGCTTGACGCTCACTCAAATCGGGGCGAATCTGCTTGACATCTTCCACGGACCACACCACTGCCACCAACCCCAATGAGTCAAGTATCGGTATTAGGTTGATTGACTGTGACAGAATAGACTCCGGATCGTTCGCTGCGACGACCGTTACAGACTCCGGACCGTGGGCCAGTAAATCATGCAGACCGTTACGGAACATTGAATCGAGCCCATCGTAGAACTCTTTTCGTTCAAGCCTAGAGGATACTTCCAATTTCAGTTGTACGGTAAGATCAATAAATCGCGACATATAGTAAAACTCCTTTCGATTAATTGGTGAATATCGCACAAACGTCGTGAAGTCCAGGAATGAACGACGATCGGTAGATTTTTCGTGAGCTGCTAGCTCCATGGCTGAACCGGATGATGTCGGTACATTCCTGCTTTAGCCCTGCATCAAACGCCAAGAACTTGGTGAAGTAGGTGAGGGGTACAAAACCTGCTTCACGGTCTAAGTAGTCGCCCATCAAGACAGCCAGCTTGCCACCAGGTTTTAGCGACTTTGCACAGTTTCGAATGAATTGGCCATACCGCACCAAGAACACATCCAGATTGGGAGCCCGCGAAAGATCGTTGGCATTGGTCGAGTACTCCTTCATCCTCCAATACGGCGGATGAGTCCAAATGAATTCGTATTGTTGATCGCTAGTAAACGAATCGGGATCACAGGCGTCGAAGCCTTGCTTCAAGTCCGTGGAATCGCACGGGATTCCCAATTCGCGGCAAACGTCGCGGCAAGTGCCGCTACCGGTCATCGGGTCGAACACATTGGCTGGTCGGAAGTACATGAGCAGATCTCGGATCAAATTGCCACCACAATTGCCGGGGTACGATCGATCGCCATAATCGCCAGGCTCTGTATGGTGATATAGGCTGGTTAAGTGCGGTACTGGGCTCGCGTTCTTTGGACCAGCCGGTATCACCGCAAAGGTGATAGCTGGTTCGATCATGCGAGATGTGTAGTACGGGTTGATTGACTGAGCGTTAACAGAGTAGGTCATGGTAAATCTCCTTGGGCTGTTGAGTTGGTGATAGATAGTTTCATCAGCCGACGCTCAAGCAGTTCGACCAGATGATTGAATCGCATTTCAATGACGTCAATTTGCGAATTGGTAAACTCAGAGTCATCGCTAATGCAGAGTTCAGCGAACAGGTCTTTCATTTCCGTGCAGAAGCATCGGAATATGCCAAACGGCTGCGGAACTGGAGGCAATTCGAGTGATTCTTCGACACGCTCCACAATCTCGAAGAACCGGCGTTCAAGCAGGTCAAGTTGAGCTTGGCTGAGTTCTAGCGGGGCATTGCTGGCAAGCTCATCGAGCGTGTCACGAAAGTCGCGACGGATGATGGCTACTTGGCGAACTGTCATAACTTTCCTCCATCTTTTGGTTCAGCAAAATAGAACGCTTCGAGCTTTCGAGTACGCTCGTCTACTGCGGCTCGAAGTTCAGTTTCGTACACGTCGCCTCGCCAACTGTTTTGTCCGAAGGCGATGTTGCCTTGAGCAAGCATGTTCACGTCCAGAACAGCCACGCTGTGCGGAGCGTCAAAGATTATTCCGAGCTTGCGACTGGCTTGTTCACCTTTGTCATCGAAGAGGATGACATGGAACGGAGCCCCGCTGATGCCATTCCGATGGTAGTCAATCTCAATGATTCGTTGGATTCTCATAGTGATTCCTTTCAGTTGAGTTCATTGTGTTTGTCTTGGCGGTCTAGCCTCCTAATGGAACCGTGACAAGCAGATGCGAAGATCGTAAATTTCCCGCTCCAAGGCATCATCGTAGCGATCGAAGTCGGGATCGCACGCCTCGTCGAGCGTAGTGATCAGTGAGGTCATGCGATGCTGAATGTCAGCGTAGTTGTGTGAGTGTGCTTGTATCATGATGAAGAGTCCTTTTTAAAAGTTGTGGGCGAGCTATCCTTGCCCGCCCATGAGTTTTGTTGAACGTTATTCAGTGGGTTGTGGTTTGTCGGCTGGCTGACAGATAATGCGACCATCTAGCGGCACGCATTCGAGTTGAAGGCTCAGACCACCGTTCTTATTAGTCCAGGCAACGCCAACGCGATTCCAGAAGCTCTTGCCATTGCCCGTTTCACGGACGTGGTAAGCGATGTGCGATGGTTTCTTATTAGATGCGGTTGCTGCGTTAGACATAAAACATTCCTTTCGAGTTTGTTGGCGAGACCGCAAACCATTGCGACCTCATGGCGTGCTGATGAAAAGCCGCAGAGCCAGAGCACTCGCGTTCGTTGCAAGCTGAAACTTGGGGGGACCTTTTCTTCAAAGGGGGAGCCAAGTTTCTGCTTGTCAACGACTGGCGGCGGCTTTAAGCCCGCCAAAATAGGTCGCAAAGATTGGTTCGAGCCCTGAACAAACTCAAAAATTGGAATGTTGCAAAAATGTCACAACCGCTTGCCGCCAAAAAGAAAACCGTCGCTTGCGGGCACGACGTCGCTCAACAAGAAAGTACTCTCAAGGCTCTTGGCGTTGCCAAAATCTTAAGAACGTGGTCCTTGACTCGAGTTTACATCGTTGGTCGACGACTAAATCTATGTCAGCCGTGTCCAAAACCAAAATGCGAAGGTACGTGGATAGACAAATGTAGCGGATATGCAGATGAAAGGACCCAGCCTTCAATTATGAGCTGGAAATGGGTCATTTCGTGACTGGAGCGAACATGACGTTGCTTTTCGTGGCCAACGCCTCACAAGCGAATTCGCAGTAGGCAATTTTTGATGATAGAGTGTTGAGCCGACTTAAAGCTCGACTGCTAAGCTAGCCGACTGTGAGGTTCAGTTTAGAGGCAACAGTTTTTTTTCAAAAAAGCGGATTATCGCGGAAGGCGAGAGGCCTGCGAAATTCGAGAACCATCCAGTAGTTCGCTCCATTTTTGTCGCGGGTCTAGCACTTCGATTTCTGTACGAGTAATACTTAATTGAATTGCCATCTGTCGAGCCATTTCCTTAGCTCCGTCTGAATAAGTTGGCTGATCGACTTGCTGAAGTATGTGATCGATACGACTGCTGATGACATCTCCACTTATGTTGCTGTTAACATACTCAATTAGTAGCGACTCCAGCTGTGATCTTGTCTCCAGTAACATCGAAAGATCTGGAATTTCTTCTATCCAATCTTGTGGCACGCCAAGAAATGCTGCGTTGCTCGGCAAAAAACCACTCGACAGCAGACTCCTGGAAAAGCTCAAGAACTCCTCACGGCTGATAGACAATTGGGGCTGTGAATGGGCGTTTTCCATCGTTGTAGTGTCAAATCGTCTTACATTGTTTGGAATTGATTTTCGGACGGTATCACAATTCCAGTTTTGCGCAACCACAAATTGGTACACAAAAAATCCATACTCAACGTAGGCAATTGAGTGAAATCTAGCCATCTCACTGATTTCCGCAATTTCGAATAGGACGCGAGTTAGGAAGAATTGTTGTCGATCAAGAGCTTGTCCGACGACGCGATCAAAAATCCCAGTTTGCTTTCGCGTCTGATGGTTACCACTAGACTCTTTTTCTAGAGTAATGTTCATTAGATCCACTCCTTGAATTGAAAGACAGTTAGGTGTACTCACGCAACTGGGTCGGAAGGCAATTTGCTAGACAAAAGGCCTGTTCCGTATAGTACCAGTTTTTCATTCTCTCAACGGAAAACTGGTTCTTGAGAATTGTAACCAACTGTTGGTGTTGGCGAAGGCTTATTTCTAGGTGTTCACTTCCCTCAACACAGGGGAGGGTAGCAGGTCTTAGTACCCGATTGAGTACGAAACGAGCTTCATCACGGTGTTCCTGTGGAAAAAGCTGAATGTGCAGATCCACATGCGAAGTTACAGCGGCTTCAATGCGACCAGAAAGTAGGTCTTCTCGCAATCTGTTGTGTACAACCGTTACTCGGTCGAGGACTTTGCCGAAAGCAACCTGGTCTAAAGATCCAAGCCAATTGGCTGAAATGTCGTGCAGGGACTCTCGTCTACTACAATAAACAAGAAGACTACCTCCCAAGCTATCACATACAAGTTTTTGCAAGCAACTCTGCCGCGGCCCAACCCATCCAATGTTACGCAATAGTGATTCCAATTGTTCGGCATCATCAAGATCTAATGGAAGTTGAGCTGGGCGTAGGCTTGCATGAGTGCATAGTGAGGCAATATGTCCATAAGATAGAATTGGGGGGCGAGCTTCGATCTTGTCAACTAATAAGCCGAGGCAATCATCGAGACTACATTTGAAAAGGTTTGCTCGCTTGAGGTATTGACGGTAGCTCTCCACAAGATCCCAAAACTGCATTCCAACCCTTATCTCGGTACGCAAGTTCGGGTGTAACTTTTTTGGGATTGGCAAACCTCGAAACCTTGCAAGTTCTGGCGAATCAGCGTAGAAAACTGGGTCTTGTCCATAGGGAACTCCCTGAATTGGTCCGTACCAAAACTCATCTTCCGTTACACCCAAAATCTTGAAAACAATCTTTTGGGTAAATAGCCTTGGCGTCGTATCTTTCCAGCTACGCCGTGTGTTTCCGCCATCAGAGCCGCATGTTGCTTCGCCATACCTCGAGTCAAACTCGGTTTTATCAATCTCGAGGGCATCTAGCCATTTTTCTAGATGCGTTAGGAAAGTGTTCTTTTGGTCATCCATCACTGCTGATCCTTGAAGTCATCGTGACGTCCCTCAGTCGAACCACAATAATCGTTTATCGCGACCAAGGGTAGTTGCAATTTACCAACCAAGCATCCGCAGTCAACTACACACTTACGAGTAACATAAGCCAATACCAATTCTGCGTATCTTCATCACCCGTACATACGACTTGTATTGTCTATCTCAAAGCTATTGTAAGGCAATTTCTGGGTCCTAATATTGACTCGGTTGGTCGATAATTTATTCGGAGAATAAAAATGAGTCTCAGAAAAAAACACGGGGAAGCAGTAGCAAAGTTTAGGGAAATGCTTGAGAGAGCACGAATGCGAATCTTGATGGAGCCAAGAGTAAATCGCAGAAAACGATGGATCAATGAGCTTGAAAAGGACTCGGTTGGTAGCTTGGCAATTGACGAAATTTGGATTGATCCACGTCAGCCTACGTCGAGTCAAAGAAAGCTGTAAGTCAAAATAGGCAGTTTGCGGCGACCGCAAATGAAGTCCCGCGAATAAGCGAACTTTTTTGAAGAGTTCGTGGAGAGGCGAGCTTGCCCGGTAGTTTCGCAGCCTCAGGATGTTGCAAGTTTGCCACAATCGCTTGCCGCCAAAGGGGAATCCAAAAGATCCCATCATGCGAGCGTTAGTGCTGATTTCAGGCGACCAGCTTGAGCATGCCACTCGTTCAGGTCTTTATAACCCACATACAACGCTGAACAATCAACGACTTTAGAATCGGGTAACGCTGCTTGTAGGTAGCCGAAAAGATGCTCACCCGCGGAATCGTGGTCTCGGTAAACTTCGACGACCTCTGGGTTCAGATATAGAATAGCTTCAACTGCCTTGGAGCGAAGCGCAACCGAGTTCAACACGATAATGGTGGCTTCCGGCATTCCACCCTGCATCATTATGGCACTCAGTAAATCGAAAAATCCCTCGTACACTGCCACTCGATAGCTGTTTTGTCCAAGGATCGAAATATCCTTGGCACCCAATGTTCCCTTGAACGAAGGGCTACGAAGTTCGAAACCGCCCATGACATTCGCAAAACCGATAGCCACATGCTCTCGTTCACCACAGCGGTAGGCCACTTCTTGAACAACCGAAGAAACTTGCTTGGGATCGATACCACGATTGCGGAGATACGCAAACAGTTGTCGCGACTGGATGGGACCTGCATGAAGGAGTTTGAGCGAATTCAGCTCCTCGACCTGCTTTGAATCCGATTGCCTGCGCGCGGGCAGGGGAGCATTGCCAACAATGGCGGCGATTCGAGCGAGCGTTTCAGATGTGCCCTTGGTACGCTCCATTTGTTGAACCAAATCAATGATGTCGCCGCCTTCGCCTAGGCCAAAGTCGTACCACAGATTTCGCTGCTGGTTGATTTTGAACGACGGAGTGCCCTCAGCTCTTAGCGGGCTGATGTACCAGATCTGTGCACCCGATTTGCGACTGGGTTTATAGCCTAGCCGCTCGAGAAAAGTTTCCAAGGGAATCTGTTTTGCTTGCTTGATGTTCATTCTGGCAAACTACCAGACTATCCTCTCAAGTCCAGTGAAATTCGCTCCACTTCAGGTTCAACCTGAGACCACAGAGCTAGATCATGCTTTCCAGTGGGATAGTCGAAGCGACTCAAATCCGACTACGGCAGTCGAAATAATGGTGTTGCCTATTTCGACGATGTCTTGATCGCCAAATCTAGCCATATTGACACTATTGTGCACCCCATAAGACTCTCGCCCTTCTGCTAGAATGGATATACCAATTTGAGTGCCCATCTCATTCTTCGAGGTTGTTCATAATGGCTACCGAGCCCTACTTTGCCGAATCCGTGAACAAAGGCCCTGTGTTTCGATCGTGTTTGAAGAGTTTGTCCGATCGAATGAGAGTCGCCTTGACTAACGAAGGCTTCGGACCAATCGAGCAGTTAGTGGCAGAAGCGCCAACGGAGTTTCAAGCCATGATCTTTCTAGAACTAATCATTGAGGAAGCCCAGTTGCGAAAAATCCGTGGAGTCGAACCGACAATCGACGAATACCTGCTACGGTTCCCTAAAAAAACTGAATTGATCGATAAAGCATGGAAGAAGATCCAATCGTTGGCTGCAATCAGTACGGTTGACTATCAACGAAAATCAGGCCATGGCCAGTCGACGGAAACTGGCGTGAATCCTAATACACTCTCTACCGGTATCACGGAACCAACCCACTTCGGCGCGTACAAAGTGATGCGTCCTTTGGGATCGGGAACCTTTGGCTCTGTATTCAAGGCTCAAAATGAGTCCAGCGGCGACGTTGTCGCCATCAAGATGTTGAAGAACCACTGGGCAAGCGATCCGGATTGCGGTCAAGCAATGCGGCGACAGTTCTCACAAGAGGCGACAATTATGTTGCAGTTCAACCATCCGAATGTGGTGCGGGTAATTGAGTTGGATGAAGAAGCTGATCCGCCGTACTTCGTGCAACAATTCATCGACGGTCAGACATTAGCGGACCTACTCCAATCAAATCGTCTTACCTTTAAACAGTCGGTAGAATTTGCCATTCAGATCGCTAACGGACTTGCACATATACACTCTTATGAGTGTTGGCATCGAGACCTCAAGCCAGCCAATATTTTGCTTGATCGTAACAACTGCGTTTACTTGGCGGACTTTGGACTCGCGCTGGATGAAGCCCAGCGATGGAGTTCAAAGCCCAAAGTGGCGGGTACCTATCCTTATATGTCGCCAGAGCAGATCAAGGGTGCCACTCATCGGTTGAATGCTCGCTGCGACATTTGGGCCTTGGGAGTTATTCTCTATGAGATGCTCACTGGTCGCAGGCCATTTCGTAGTCAGACACGAGAGCATTTATTTGAAGATGTGACACAACGCACTCCGCCAGCGCCGCGAGAATTGAACCAGGCAATCCCCCGCGAACTGAATCGATTGTGCATGCAGTGCCTTTCTAAACGCGACGCTGATCGACCGCATACTGCCGCCGATGTGCGAGATGATTTAGTTCAGATACGACAAACGCTAATCGACGACTTGTCACAAATAGAATCTCCTGCCAAGTCCGCGAATAAACTCAAAACCAAATCATCTGTCGATTATCCCACCCCAACCCTAAGACGATTCACTGCCGAGCAGGCCGAATTGTACTTGCGATTGATGCCGCGAGGGTACGCAACCGCAGATGAGTTGCCAAAGCTGATCACGTATTGGCAGACGCGAATCGTTGAAAAAGACCCTAATAAGACCTTTGCGGTGGGTGTAATCGTTGGAGTTAGCGGTTGTGGCAAGTCGTCGATGTTGGAAGCCGGCCTCGTTCCATCCCTGCCGGATTCAATTATCCCTATTTTGATCGAAGCATCGGAAACCGACACTGAAGTTCGTGTATTGAACAAGCTTCGCCGAGCTCTGCCGGATGTCGATCCAGAACAGCAATTGTCGTTGGTTGATTGGACGTTTCGAATTCGCAGTGGCAAGGCTTTGCCTCCTGAGAAAAAAGCTGTTTTAATCCTAGACCAGTTTGAACAGTGGCTCAACGCGCATGGCGGCGAGTCAAGCAATCAATTGCTAGAGGCCTTGCATCAATGCGACGGGGAACACTTGCAAGCGATTGTTTGCGTCCGCGAGGGTTTTCACGCCACGTTAATGCGCCTTGTGGATTCCTTGAATCTAGCGCTGGATTCAGATTTGAACTACGACACTGTCCATCGTTTTACTCCTGATCATGCACGCTTCGTGCTGACGCAGTTTGGTCGAGGTCTGAAACGAGTAGACGATCCTCCGACACCCCAGCAACAAGCGTTTGTCGATCGCACCATTGACGGACTAGAGGAATCTGACCGTGGAGTGGTATGCGTACGGCTAGTCGTGTTGGCTCTGGTGATGCAAGACCGTCCCTGGTCCGTCGAGGAACTAAATCAACTCGGCGGACTGCAAGGCATCGGAAGTCAATTTTTGGTCGACTGCTTCGAAGGCCGCACAGCCAGTGAACAGTATCGTCGATACTTGCCCTATGCTATTCGTGTACTAGCTGAACTGCTACCGGCTGAAGGGCTCGAAATAAAAGACGTTCGCAGCTATGAACAACTACTGGTGGCCTCAGAGCTAGACCGAGCCCAGTTTGACAACTTACTTAATATCCTGGTCCGCAAGCTATTTCTCCTTACTCCCGTAGAACAGGTTGACCTTTCCACGCCTCTTTCCATATCTTCTTCTAACAGGAGTGTCCATCCTCACGCCTCCAGCCTGTTCTTCCAGCTCACCCACGATTTCCTTATTCCGTCGATCCGTGATTGGTTATCGCGCAAGCTTCGCCAATCGAAAATAGGCCGCGCTCAACTTCGTTTGCAAGAGTTAACAACCGCCTGGAGTTCCAAGCCAGCGGACCGCAACCTGCCTACGCTCTGGGAATGGATAACGATTCGCTGGCTAACAGATCACAGGAAATGGAAATCAAACGAACAAACTGTTATGCGTCGCGCAAGTCGACTGCATGCAAGACGCATTAGTTTGTTTTCATCTGCCTTCGCTTTCCTGGCAGTTTTGGGCTTTTTGGTACGGGGGCAAATCCTCGCGCAGCAAGAAGCGACTCGCATCGAGGGCCTGATCGATAGGCTGGAAAGCGCCGAGCCGAATCAGTTGCCGAGTGTAATTGCCGCACTCGAAGCGAACTTCGAGATTGCTACGACTTATTTGTCCCCGTTGCTGACCCAAAAGGCCGATACGACTGATGAAAAGCGTTCGCAACTTCATGCCCGTCTGGTGTCGGTTGCCCACGACAGGACATTGATTGAGTACTTACTGGAAGAGCTTCTGACCAACAAGTTTGCATATATCGGTCCGATTCGGCAGCAATTGAGACCCTATGCATCGGAGCTCACAGAGCAGTTACAGTCGATTCTTCGGGACGACAAAGCGGATGTCAGAAGGAGGTTTCGTGCGGCACTGGCGCTGGCGGATTACGTACCAGAAAATGAGACCTCATCGTGGACGGCACAGGACCTGCAGTTTGCGGCTGGCCAATTGGTATCGGAAAATGCGGAGTTTCAGCCGCAGTTACGTGAATACCTCCGACCCATCTGCCGACTACTGATCCCTTACCTCGCCACGATTTTTGCTGACCCAACTGCAGCCGAAGCACATAGGCTTAGCGCGGCTAACGCGTTTGCAGATTATGCTACAAAAGATATTGCCGATTTATTGGAATTGCTGACCGTAGCCACACCGGAACAGTACGCAGTTCTCTATCCGCTGGTATCGGCGGCTTCGTCACCTGAAACGATTACGAAACTTTGTACGCTCGCTGCAACCATGCCTCACGATGATCTTGGCTCTGTGGCTCGCATCGCTTATGGTCAACGCCGGGCGAATGCCGCGGTGACGATGTTGAATTTGGGACAAAAAGAAACGGTCTTACCTGTGTTTACTTGGATCGACGATCCTGAGGCAGTGACGCAATTCATCTTTAGCTGTAAGCCTCGTGGTATTCGCGTGGATACCTTGCTCGACTTACTCGAACATGTTTCAAGCATTGCGCCGGAGAATGTACCTAGAGATGCACGGTACGCGTTGCTGCTTGCCATCGGCGAGTACGCTTCGTCTGAGATTCCTCCTGCGCGCCGCGAAGCGTTTGTAAAAACTCTCGCCGATTGGTATTCCAATGACCCCTCCGCTGGGATCCACGGAGCTACGGGCTGGTTACTGAGACAATTTGGAGAGATTAGTTTAGTCGACAGGGTCGATCAAACGCCAGTCCCTTACACCGAAGGTTGTGAGTGGTTCACTCTTGCTATAACTGTGCCACCAAGACGATCTTTATTGCCGAAAAACAAAGTAGAATCAGCAGTTGATCGCACGAATGGTCAAAGCATGGAACATCAGAGCGTGTTTCAGGAGCAACAAACCTTTTATTACACATTTATTGTATTCTCGCCAGGTGAGTACATGGTCGGCGTTGTCAATGATGAACCAGAGCGCAGCGGTGGAGGATCGTCGCGAACTACGCCATTCGGTCCGTCTGACATACCCTTTCGCCATATTGAATCGTGAAGGTGACTTTTGAGGAACTATTTTGCTTCTTTTTCGCACACAATCGATAGTTTTATGAAACAATTCAAGGCACATCCCAAAGACGCTGGGTTTGGCGTTGATTGGTACGATTCGGTGAGCTTTTGCAGGTGGTTGACCGAGGCTTCCGGATTGTCAGAAGAAGATCAAGTTTACTTAGCCCCAAAATCTTTTGGATACACATCAGTATGCGAGAGAATCAAGCCCAGACGCGAGTTGGGCTCCACGCAATTGGCCGCTAAGACTTGGCCGTCGAGGTTTTCGACTCCCCAGCGAGGCTGAGTGGGAAGTAGCAAACCGCGCTGGAAGTCGTACTTCATATTGTTTTGGAGGAGACTCAAGATTGCTGAGACATTTTTGCTGGTACAACAAGAACAGTAAGAATGTTCACCAGCCAATGAAGCTTAGACCGAATTCTCGGGGTTTGTTTGATATGCACGGGAACTTGGTCGAGTGGACGCACGATTGGTACGGACTGTTTAATAGCGAGACGGTCGACGACCCTCTCGGTCCGATTGGAGGCGCGAATCGAGTGTATCGTGGCGGTAGCTGGAACAACGACCCCGCATTCTGTCGTTCAGGAGTGCGCAATTCGAATGTTCCAACCAATCGTTCGGATATCGTTGGTTTCCGTTTAGCCTTGTATCCATCAAGTGAAGGAATTTCTGCTTCAAGTACTAGCGAATCAAAGCCTTAGGCAATTGGCACTGACTCTTCGACTTTCTATTTGCCTTAGAATTTTTCGTTGTCTTCCTGTTTTTGATCCAAAACGTAGCGAGTGTACACGTTACTTCAGACGTCAAGCAGGATTTCGTGTGTTAGATTGTCGAAATACCACCCTATTTGGTTTTCAGAGTTAGCAATGGCGAATTGACTTAACTGGCTATTTGCTAATACGACGTCTCGACATGGTAAGAAAGAGCAGAATTTGTTTGTAGTTCTAAAAAACGCCCAAGCCAACCGACGTATTCCCAAGCGCACCAACCAAAGGAATTTTCCTCGGCAACAGTACGGATGTCTTGGTAGTAGTTCCGTCGCGACTCTGCGTCTATAGCTTTAAGGTAGGCCCCAAACTCGCCGAGCCAGACTGTAACTCGATGTCGTCGGCTCCAATTCTGGACTTTGGACATATACTTTCGGTGCCGCTCGATATTCCATCCGCTTACGCAATAGTGCAAGGTGACGAGATCTTTTATGGGTAGATTCGCAGATTTGCAGTTGGCTTCTTTAGAGGGGTAGGTCAGACCGGATATGTGACTACCGGGAAATTCAAACCAGGTTGCACTCTGGTGAGTGAATAGTAGTGGCATGTAATAGTGGAAAGTGTATATGATGTTGGAGTCTTCGATTGGCGTGCGCAGAGTGAGTGCGATTGGGTCAGAGAACCCATCCGACGTCGCGATCAGCGTGTGTTGTGGCAAACTAGAACGTAGCGCCAAAAGTAATCTTGACTCAATGGGAATCCACCTCGCATTGGCCTGCTGCAACAGTAACGGTGGATATCTATGATCCTCATCGGTGGCAACATGAAGCTCTTTTGCGAGAAACAGCACGAATCGAGGCTCATTAAGCGTTTCAAACAACAATTGCGAAGGTGAATAGATCGAAAACTCTTTGCCCCATGCCCGGAAAAATGCTTCCCATGCATCGGTCTCCTTCGGGTTGCGATAGAGGCGTCTAAAACTCTCTTCATTTGGCATCACCGCGAGCACAACGAGGATGCGATGATTTGCGAAAAGCCGAATTATGCGGTGAACACTCGCGAGAAATAGCGTCGCGTTTTTTCCCCGCCACTTCTCGTTTCTGAACAGGCCATCCTGCATTAATGGATAAGGCGAAAGCGCCAGTCGCACATGCGTCATGCCTATGCTTTTTATCCGTAGGACGTCTTCTTCCGTAATTTGATTGATAAGATCGTTTACATGTGTAAGGTGGCCGTTTTCTTCAGTCACGGTGAAATTGATATTCACGCCCCGCGACAGATTGCGATCGAGGTCTTTATTGGCTTTCACCACCGACATTGCGTATAAATTGTCACCAAGGCTAATCACGATTAACCAAACAAACAGGATCTTGAGATTAGATATCATTGAGAATTGTTTTATCCGGAATTGAAAGATCATTTCAACAACTTTCTCTGAATGTTCAAAGAAGACTAACTAATCGCGTGCGCAAATCTCGAGCTAACTGATGAGACTTTGGATGTCTGGGTTTCCAACTTCTGCTTTAGCTGCCTGACAATTGATTCTTCCGCAAGGTAAACAGAGTTAGTAGTATCGCGATTCGGTAAGTCCGTACTTGCGTTAGTGGCTCTGAGAGTTCTGATCGCTGCAGTAATTTCTTGAATGGGTGGCAACTGGGGTTGATCTGGCTCGGGGGCATAGCCGGAAAGTGATTGCTTGAGTAGCTCGCGTAAGTGGGCAAGTTCGGAATGATACTGCTCGTGTTGGTAGGGCTGTCCAAGGCGAGCGTGGTAGTCGATTAGCTGTTGCTTGGATAAGGTGAGTTCTTGCTGAGTTCGGTTAAGTAGTTCGGCATAACTGTCGGCGATGCGAACAATTGCATTGATCACGGCTCGAGGGCCAGAATGCTCGCGGCTGAGGCTCGAGGTCCGGGTCATGGCTCCCTCAAGGTAGATCTCGCTGGCGAAAAAGGGACTGAGAGTAATACCGAACGCTAGTCCGCAATATTGACCAAGCGGCACCTTGGTTGGCTTATCAACATGAGCGGGCAGGCGGTCCAATCGATCTCCCAACACTTGAGTCATGTCTTCACGCTGAACCCCTTGATCGCCGATCTTGATGGGAGCTAGTGCATTGCTATCGAGTGTCGTCATGTCCTGTACAAGCTGTTCTTGTCGTACAGTCAGATTGGCAATCGTATTGGGCAACTCCTTGATCTTCCTGCGAATGATGAACTGGTCGTCATTGTGGTTCTTGCGAAGGATGGCTAACCGTTGCATTTCTGCATCAGCTTCGGCAAGTGTCAATACTGCGGGATTACCGGAGGCGATGGCCTTTACCTCGGCATAGGTCAGCTCTTGGCCGCCAATGTCATCGGCTCGGCGAGCAGTATTGTTACCGGTCATGATTTGAGCAATGAAGCGGGCTTTAGTTTCGAGGGCTTGCCACATATAGGCATCGAACGAACCTTCGGTAACGTAACGATAAATAGCCACCTCCGTGTTTAAGTTACCCTGACGCAGAATACGACCATCGCGTTGTTCAACCTCCGCTGGCTTCCACGGTGCATCTAAATGATGTAAGGCAATGAGTCTTTTTTGAACATTCGTGCCAGTTCCCATTTTCGAAGTGCTGCCAAGCAAGATGCGTACCGAACCGCTACGTACCTTGTCAAACAAAGCTTGCTTCTTGGCATCGGACTCAGCATCACCGATCGATGCGATCTGCTGACGCGGTATTCCACGGTTAACCAATTTATTAACAATGTTATCGTAAACTGAAAACCGCCAAGCCGTTTCGTTGACACCCATATCGCAGAAGATGAGCTGCGTTCCACGCGCAGGAGTGCTTTCCCGCCACACGGCTTCCACATTATCAACCAGCGCGTTGAGTTTAGACTGCGGATCATCGCCACTGTCTGGACTAACTAGGCGAGAGTCTAGCGCTAACTTGCGACCATCGGTTGTAATCGCCAAAGCGTTGTCCACTCGCGGGTCAATCTTAGTTGAACGAATGCGCTCATATCGCTCGACCAATTTGGCTTGCAACTCTGCCTGATGCTCGGTCATGGGGCAGGATATGGTCGTTGGTTTGTCGCCGTGGAGATGTGGGCGAGGGAGGTCCAGCATTTCGGCAGTTTGTACATCGGCAAAGGCTCGGAACATCTGCTGCAGCTCTGGCAAGTTATTAAAGCGGGCAAAACGACTGCGAGGACGAAGCGACGCCCCATCAGGAGAAATCTCCATAGTTTCAACCACTTCGCCGAAAGTAGCTGCCCAAGCGTCAAAATGTTCGATGCCGCGATCTGTTAACCCACGCGGATCAAGGAATCGTTGCAAATTATAAAGCTCGACCATGGTATTGCTGATTGGAGTGCCGGTTGCAAAGGTCACGCCGTGACCGGCGTGGAGTTCATCCAGATACCGAGCCTTCATGAATAGGTCAAAGGCGCGTTGGCTACCGCCGGTTTGAATACCAGCGACCCGTTCCATCTTGGTTGGCGTTTCTAGATTCTTGAAGTAGTGGGCCTCATCGATAAAGATATGGTCAACGCCCAATTCATCGAACACTAGGCCATCGTCCTTCTTTTCCTCTGCTAGCAAGTCTTGGTATCGCATTTCACGAGCTGCCTTCTGCTTCTCGATATTCTTGATCAGATTGCGGTGTTGTCTGCTCGAATCGCTCGACGCGGCTTCGACCAGCAGATCGTTATATTGCTTAATCTGCTCCTGCAAGAATTGCTGTTGATAGTCCTGCGACATGCCAATACGCTCGAACGAGCTATGGGTTACAATGATGCCGTCCCAGTTTCCACTGGCGATCTTGGCAGTAAGATGTTTGCGGCGTTCGCGGCTCATCTCTTCTTTGCTCGCTACCAGAAGCCTAGCGTTAGGATAGAGCTGCATGAATTCGCGGGCAAACTGTTCAAGCATATGATTTGGCACAACAAACATGGGCTTTTTCACCAAGCCAGCTTGCTTGAGCTTCATGCCGGTAGCTGCCATTGTAAAGGTCTTTCCGGCCCCGACCGCGTGTGCCAGCAATGTGTTGCCGCTACTCATGGCTCTCCAAATCGCATTCTTCTGATGGGGCCGTAGATCAACGGTCTGATTCATGCCGTCGAATTCAAGGTGTGAGCCATCGAATGCTCGTGGCCGCAAATTGTTGTAGGTGTCGTTGTAGATTCGTACCAATCGTTCGGTGCGGTCTGGATCAGCGAAGACCCAATTGCGGAACCGCTCTTTAATTAGCTTTTGCTTTTCTCTGGCGGCAAGGGTTTCGGCTTGGTTGACTACGCGCTCATCGCCATGAACGCCACGAACCGTGTCATAGATAACCGGCGTCTTCATATTCAGTGTCAATTCCAACAGCCAGTTGGCGTTAGCTCTAGCGGTGCCGAATTCCGATGTGGCCGAAACGGCTACTTCTGCCGCATAGCTTGCATCGACGCTCCACACCGCGTCTTTCTTTAGGTGACCAATTTTAATACTGGCAGGTTCGACCCTTAACATATCGGACATAAACGATTGAATGTCTGCTTCAGGAATCCAAGGCGCTCCAAGATTGGCATCAATGTCGCCAGGTAAGAGATCAGGAGGTTGAACGGCTTGAAGTCGATTTGCATTGCGTTCAAACTCAGGTCCGGCGGCTTCAGCGATGCGCAGTTTGGCTCGAACATTGCCCGATAAGTAGACATCGGCAGTTTCCCACTGTCGAGAAACAGGATCAAGATAAATTAGATCACCTAGTTCGTTGGTGATCGTAGATTCGGGTTTGCCGTAGAGTTCAGAGATAAATCGCAAATCGACTCGACCGCGTGAGTCGAGCGACACTAGCAGCCCTTCCTCCGCCGATTGCACGTTGTCGATCGTTGGTTTTCGACCCACCACATCGGCTCCAAAAATCGCCGACTTTTCTGCTTTGGCGGCAAGTTCGTCGTATTCTTCGAGTGACATAACGAGCATCGCATCGGGGTCTTCGCGAAATCGAACTAAATTCGGCATGCGACGGATACTGTTTCCATCCTTGGTTTCGGAAAAGGTCGTCTTGTTAATCGGCCCATAGTTACCTACGAATCGATCATAAAGTAAGCCAAGCGACCGGCGAGTTGCGTTGCGCTCGGTTTCCGGCCAAGCTTCATTCTGAGACTGAAGCACCAACCTAGCCGCATCGCGGAGTCCGATCAAATCTGCAAGCCGCTTGCCCATCATCGTGCCATTGGACTTGAGCAGCGTACTTCCATGCTTGACTGGTTGTGGTTGACCTGCCTCCAGTTGATAAATGGCATCATCATCACCGACAAAGAAACTGCCTTCGTTCAAGTATTTCAGTGGAGGTGGTCGAGTGAAACGAGCTGGAGCAGGTTCAGATTCGGCTCGTTCTGGATCCTTTGTTGCGAACTCAGGCAATCGAGCAATGGCTTCGGCAAGTTGATCTTGAAGAACTCCATTGCTACGGACACTGTAGGCTTCATCGCCACCGTAGAGCTGGTTTTCGCGGGTCCATGTGCCGAGAACCATTTCCGGGTGTTTGAGAAAGTAGCTATTCACACTCACATTCGCACCATCAATGGTCTTTGGCGCGGTAGTCAGCCAATTCGGTTCTTCGTGATGTGCTTCAGTGCCTATTGCTCGCTTTCGCAAGAAGATAATGTCGGTAACAACCTTCGTTCCTTCGCGTTGAAACGCTTCTGCTGGTAGTCGGATAGCTCCGAGAAAGTCGGACTGATCGGCTAAATACTGGCGAATGGCAGCGTTCTGCTTATCGAGAGTAAAGTGCGAAGTGACCAGTGCCAGAATGCCGCCAGGGCGAAGTGCGTCGATGGACTTAGCGAAAAAATAGTCGTGCAGCGAGTATCGCGTACCACGATGATCCAATTTGATGTTGGCAAATGGTACGTTGCCTATAACGGCATCGAGGCCACCTTCGGGCAAGCGCGTATCGCGGAAATTCTCGATGCGTATGTCATGGTCCGGATGCAACGCCTTAGCTATTCTCCCTGACGTGCGATCCAACTCGACACCAATAAACCGCTTGTCTGCGGAGGCTTGACTTAAGAAATTGCCGATGCCGCAACCTGGCTCTAGGATTAGGCCATGTTTGGGGACTCCAAGCCGCCGAATCGCTTGGTGCATGGCCGCTATTACATCTGGCGATGTGTAAAACGCATTAAATGTGGTACGTTTGGCGCTCTCGTAGTCTTCGGCTGAGAGTAAATCCTTCAATTCATCTCCAAGGACCTGCCAACCCGCGTCTTTGTATTTACCGGTGACTGGATCAGGGAAGAGCGATAGAGCGACCGGACCAAAGCCTCCAAAACGCACTAGTTGTTCGCGTTCTTCACTGGTGGGCATTCGATTTTCAGCGTCGATGAGTTTGAGTACTCGAATGGCTGAAAGTATGTCACGCGCCTTCGTCTTTTCACCGGCTGACGGATTGGCAATCGGCTTGGAAGGAGAGGGGGTCGACGTTTGCGTTGGCACAAGCTGTGGTTGTGGCTTTTCATCGACTACAGCATGATCGATATCGTCAAATAACGGCTGACGGCTATTTTGCCTTCGTGAACTAACTCGGGATGTATGCGCCGTCGAAGTTCGACTCTCAGCTTGACTGCTTATTGAGTGTCGGAATCCGTTTGGCTGTTCAGATCGAGTTGTAGGTGCATGATCGCGATTTCCAAGGCTTGGCTCTTGAGCTGGATTTCGGGAGTCTGGGGGAACTTCAGTCGCAGTTGATCGATGTTCGTTTGGTGATACGCCTGCAATTCCGCCGCCAACTGATTGGTCATCGAAAGTAAAGTATTGCTGCTTCGAAGCCTTTCGTGCAACTCGGGCATGTTTTGAATTAGTTCGTGAACGATAGTCTTGTAATGCATGTTGAACCGTATGGGGCAAAGGTGATTTGGCAGATACTGAATGCGTTATGGTCTCATCGTCATCGTCGGTTGGAAAGGGCAGCAAGGGAGTGTGAGTCGTCATAACATGAATAAAGCAATTGGATCAGTAGACTGAGGAGACACTACTACACCATTGGAGTGTGAATGCGAGCACTTTCTTGCAACGGCATGGGACATGGATGGTGATCAAGCAATCCCGTCTAGAAGAAGTCGAGCAAATTGGACCTGTAGCTCAATTCAGGCAAGATCATCGCTGAAATCGAAGTCGACATAGCGCCTCTTTCGAAGAGTTGCAGAAAGGTCACACAGCAACATTTCACGATCACACCCAAAAAGACGCCAGCCGGAGCTTATGCGAGTAGATGAAGCTCTAATTTGGCGGTGGCCTATAGTGGGAAGCGATAAAGCACCTGATTTCCAACAGTGGCTTGCCACCCGACTAGTAAGTTGGTGTATGATTCGTGAGTGAACCTCCGCAGACATTTGCTTAGAAACTGGAGTAACATTCTAACACAGGACGCCATTGTTTGGCTCAACAATGTCGAGTTTACGCAATTGACAACTCAACTGGCGTCGGAAGTAGGCTATCCACGACAAAAACTCGTTCAAATGAACAAGGGTATTTCTTCGTTTGAGCATTGGTCCAATCGAACAAACTAACTCCACCTCGATTTACTGGGTCAGCGAAGAGAACCAGCCAACACAATTCACATCGATTCAAGTAGTTTACAAGCTTTGCGTTTTTCTTGTTTATCGCAGTCAAAATAGTATCATCCACTTCGCTCTCAACAAACGCCGCGCAATTGTGCGGCCAGTGGTGCTCCAGGCCGTTAGTCAAACGCAACGCAAAGACGCTACTTACTTGCGAGGGGTAATCCCCATACCTCGCACGATTGCTTTCCCATTCGAATGCCTCACCCGGTTTCGGTTGGTGCGCATAAACCAAATCGCAAATCCAACCTGCAATCTTGCGTCGTTCAGCTTGGTCTAGTCGGTTGCCGTTAAGACTAACTCGAACGTGCATCGGCACTCCGCCTTTTTGAATATAAAGTTCTCTTGCCAATTTTTTGATAACAATCGACTCGGCCTCATGTTGACGTGGGTCGATACCGTCCAAAGGCTCAGATCTCTGTAGTTCCGACACCTCAATGCCATAGCGCTTGGAGCAGTACTGAAAGGTGAAGTCAGGCTCTTCACCGTCAACAACTTCGGTATTGATGCCCAAATTCGCTAGAATCCTTAGTGCAGCTTTTCGCTCATGTTGTTTTTGTAGAATTTGTCTTTCATTCATCGGAATCTCCTTTCCTACGTCGAAATGACACAAATGTGGATACTAGGTTCGGCTGAAAGCAATGAACTCGGGCGCTTCGACGGATTCTTTACGTAGGAAGTCACATCAATTGATGCGGCTACACGATTCCTCGGCGGGACAAATTGAGTAACTCTTGGTAGCTAATTCGATTGTTCGATTGCGAACGCTGATAAAGACAGCAAGTGAACGTACAACATAACCTACATGTGCATTCTTCGCACTAGGTCTGATTTGTGCTCAAGGAGGGCGTGTCATTTTCCCGGAAACACTCCGCGAAAAAAATGACGGTTCGTCATGGGCGCGAAAGGCAAACATGACTCTGACGCAGATCAACTGCAGACGTTGCTCGCCCGTTGCGTCTACCGGGGGACGACGCATCCTCCGCAGCATGCATCTGACTCCGCCTTGAATTAGCGAATTAGAGCCCGAATTCCTCGGGGAGAATATACGGGCCATGGCGCATGCCCACCAATGGCAGGATTGGGCTTGCTCGAATGAAGTTTCCTAAGATTAACGCCTTCGTTGGCGCAAGAATTCGTCTACATCCTCTTCAAACGCGTTGTCCGGCAAACCTAGCCAACCAAAGAACTGCTCAAGCGTTTTTCTGTAAGCCGACAAAGCGTTTGCTTTTGAGAATGCAACTATTTGCTCCGGAGAATATTCCTCCGTAATCGACACATTGTCTGATGAGACGGTATAGGCATACCTGAGCCGACGGTTCCAATCAGTAGTCAACATGTAACCTTTAGCGTTCCTTAGCCGAATTGACAGTTTCAGTCCTTCGTCGTAGATTCCACACTCCGTGAGTCGAGCTGCAAACTCAAAAAGCTCAACGAAGCGATACAAGTTGCTGATGAGAGTTATATGTCCTCTAATGACGCGTGCATCTGGAGGAACTGCAACATTCTGCAAAGGTTGGGACGAAAGGATCTTCTGCTTCCAGTTGGTGTCGACCTCTTCTCGAATTCCTTCGATGAATAGGAACTGCCCACTTGTCCAGAACTGCCAGAATTCTCTGCACATGAATTCAATCGCCACAGCAATAGAATTCTGCCCGGTGAACAAGTCGGTTGGCGTGCGGTCCAGCGTTGGAAAATCCCATCCGCGTATCGCTACCGAGCTTCTCTCAATGATTTCCCGACACTTCGACAACGATGGAATCCTGTTTTCGTCAAATGCTAGTCCGCGTATGTTGAACTCCCATGTCGGAACGTTTGAAAAATCCAGACCATGATCGACGAGTGAATTCAGTTGTGTATCAAACTCCTGGCCGGCAGATTCTGGCACCTGTAGTCCGAGCTGCTCTGCTGTTTTTAAAAAGCGGCGCGCCCGTTTTTCTGCTGCTACTTCCAGTGCTTCGTTTATTTGGGATTCGTCAGAGGCACGCACAGTCTCGGCTTTTCCGTGAGGCCGTACCAAGAAGTCACCTCGCCGAAACGTTGTACCATTGTCCGGCGAATCACGCTTCACTATCACTGGCGTCTCACGGAATGGCGAGATAATCAAAACTACAAACTCATTGCCATCATACAGGTGCCGAACCGTCTCCACAGCGACGGTAGGCGAGGAGAACTTGGCGAAGAAGCTAGCTACATCGTCCTGGTCGTAGGAGGAGACTACAGGTTCTCCCACGCCCGTCAATTCCCACTCATCATTCTCCGCAACACCAATAATGATTATGCCGCCGTCGCGGTTATTGCTCATTGCCATTGCCGTCTTGGCCAATTTGACCCTTAGTTCATCCCAGGGCAGTGAGCGTTTAAACTCGACGCCACGCGTTTCTTGACGACGCTGCAATGCGAGGTCGATACGTGACCTAATCTGTCGATACCCGTCTCCGGTGGTGGTTGCTATAGTCATAACGTAAATTGCTTTCTCAAAGAGGGAGCGAGTTCTATGGATCACGGACAAGGAAAATTGATTTCGGGTTCGGATGACTGTCGGACTGCATTTTGCACCCAAAGACTCCGAAGTATTTTCACTATTTTATACGTTAAATTGCCCCACAGCATTTTCAGTTGCGCGGTGGAGTTTTAAGGGCACCTCTGTGGGAACGCGAGGTTATCTCAACTGCGTAAGGTGGGCGTGTCCTTTCAATGCAGCCGAAAGAAAAGACTTACGATTGATGGTTACAAGCTGGGCTCGGTGAATGACCGAACTATTACTAGAGGCTAGACTCATCGGGAGCGAACGAGTGAATTATTTCCAATTTCTGCCACCAAGTCGACAAATAGTGGTTGATTGTGTTGTTCATTGGGATCGATGTAGCTGTTCAGTATCTAAAGTACTCGATGTGACCACTTTTCAGAGACTCCTGCAAGGGCGTCAGACCTCTTCGGTTTCGAACTGAGACCGGGTGTCTAGCTTGAATTAACAACTTGATCATGTTGACATATCCACCCCGGGCCGCAATGTGTAGTGGAGTATCACCGTTGTTTGCAACCAAGTGTGGCGTCGCTCGATGTTCCAAGAGCGTCTGGACCATATATTCGTGGTTGGACTGTACTGCCAGGTGAATTGGGCTTTGTCCAAGTTGATTGAGCACATTGGGTGACACACAGCTTTGCAACAGAATTCGTACAAATCCGTAGTTGCCATTACTGCAGGCTCGATGGAGCAAGGTATTGCCACGCTTACCGAATCGCTCGCCTGTGTAGAAACCCATTTCAATCAACTTACGAGCAATCTCGTTACACTCGTATTTTGCTGCAACAGCCAAAGCACTAAGTCCATTCACGTCGCGAGCTGTTCGCGGACCTGCACCCTTGGCAATTGCTGCGTTGAGTTCATCAATCGATCCACGCTTAATAGCCTCTATCAACGCAAAATCAGGCAGCACAAATCCTCTTCGGCGCTCACATTTGTTGCAAACGTCACAGGACCTGTAGTGCAAATCACTCCAAATCGCAACTAGTTTTCAGTTGGAAGTCACAACTGTCCAATAATGGGACTGCGACAACGAGTGACACTTGATGACACTTCGTGTCATCTGCAAGATTTCACTGGAAGTTAGATTGTCAGTTCGTAGAATTCGGCATGCTTCGAATCATCCAAAACTCACATGCTTCCGGTGCCAAGAGTTATTACGGTGTTTCGGATTATTACACCAAAGATCAAGAACTGCCTGGCTTGTGGAGAGGCATGGCGGCTTCAATGTTAGGATTAAACGGGGAAGTCAAGCAGGCTGACTGGGAATCGATGTGTGACAATCTACATCCTGATACAGGGCAATCACTGACACTGCGTCAAAAGGTTGATCGCACAATTGGCTACGATTTCAATTTTCATGTGCCCAAGAGTGTGTCAATACTCTATGCCATGACTCATGACGAAAGACTACTGGATGCCTTCCGAAACGCGGTGGATGCGACCATGCACGATATCGAAGCCGAAATGCAAACGCGAGTTCGGAAGAACGGTCAAAATGAAAATCGGCTGACCGGTAATATGGCCTGGGGCGAGTTCATCCATTTCACATCGCGACCGGTTGACGGTGTTCCTTGCCCACATCTTCACGCCCATTGTTTTGCATTCAACACGACGTGGGATAACAAAGAGCAGGCATACAAGGCCGGTCAATTTCGTGATCTGAAACGCGATGCTCCCTATTTTGAAGCGGTATTTCATTCGCGGCTAGCAGAAAGTCTCGGACAGTTGGGGTTACGCATCGAGCGTCATGCTAAAGGGTGGGAACTGGCTGGCTTCGACCCAAAAACCATTCGCGATTTTTCGAGACGCACCACACAAATCGAAGATCTTGCTCGCAAGCAGGGAATTCTCGATCCAGCCAGGAAAGCGGAATTGGGTGCTAAGTCCCGGGCGAAAAAAGCAAAACAGCTAAGCTTTGCTCAACTGCAAGAAAACTGGCAAGAGCGTTTGAACGAACAAGATGCCATCACCATAGAAAGTTTCCGAAAGCAACCAATTCTTCCTCAGTCGCTTGATCCACTCGGAGCCAAACGTGGCATCAAATACGCTATAGATCATGCGTTCGAACGCAACTCGGTCATATCAGAGCGTCAACTCTTGGCAATTGCCCTTCGCAGTAGTGTCGGCCAAGCCAATGTCCAGCAAATACTCGATGAAGGCAAACGAGCTGAACTAATACGCGGGGAGCGGGCTGGCAGATCGATGGTGACGACTCGGGAGGTATTGGCGGAAGAACGCAAGGTCATCGCGTTGGCGCGGGTTTCACGCGGATCGTATTTGCCCTATGTGAGCAGGACAAAGGGATTTGAACGTGAATGGTTGAATGATTCCCAGAAAGCTGCGGTACGACACATCCTAAAGTCTCGAGATGGCATCATGATTGTTCGCGGAGTTGCTGGAGTTGGCAAAACCACGCTCATGAAAGAAGCGGTTGAGTCTATTCAGGAAAGTGGTACTTCTGTGTTTGCTTTTGCGCCATCGGCGGATGCTAGTCGCGGTGTTCTGCGAGCTGCCGGTTTTGAGAATGCTGACACGGTAGCCAGATTATTGGTTGATGAGAACTTGCAGGCTCAGGCGTCCGGGCAACTGATCTGGATTGACGAAGCCGGACAACTTAGCATGCCAGACATGAGGCAATTATTTGAACTAGCGCAGAGAATTCATGCTCGAGTTCTATTATCGGGCGACAAAAGGCAACATGGTTCGGTGGAACGTGGTTCGGCATTGCGATTGTTGGAAGAGGAAGCTGGACTAGTGCCAGCCGAGGTCAAAGAGATTCAGCGGCAAACAGGACGGTACAAGGCAGCGGTTCGTAGTCTGAGTGAAGGGCAAATCGATGCCGGCTACCGAGAGCTTGAATCGATGGGTTGGGTGAGGGAAGTCGCCGACGATGACCGGTACAGTTTGATGGCACGTGACTATGTCACGGCTATCGAGTCCGGGCAGACGGCTCTGGTGGTTTCTCCCACTCATGCCGAAGGTGACCGCATCACTGACGAAATTCGCGACCGACTCAAGCGATCCGGAAAGATTAAGGATGAGGAACGAACTTTCGAAACTCTTGAAAGTACAGGACTCACTCAGGCCGAGCGTTCAGATTGGGTCAACTATCAGTCAGGCGATCTCATTCAGTTCTATCAGAATGCGAAAGGCTTTAAGCGAGGGCAGCGGTTGGAGATTAACGATTTAGGCAATATCCCATTTGACCAAAGCGCCAGATTCCAGCACTTCCGCAAACAGCAGCGAAACTTTGCCGTTGGGGATCGCATTCGTATCACCAATAATGGAGCAACTGCTGACGGTCAACACAAGCTTAACAACGGTGCGATCTACACGATCAATCGTTTTACCGATAATGGCAACATCATCCTCAAAGAGAATGGTTGGGAGATTGACAAAGACTATGGCCACTTAACTCACGGGTTTTGCGTGACCTCGCAAGCATCTCAGGGAAAGAGCGTACAACAAGTATTTATTGGACAAAGCAGTTGGTCGTTTGCAGCTTCGTCTCGCGAACAGTTCTACGTATCGGTCTCACGTGGCGAGAAGCAGGCTACTATCTATACCGACAACAAACATTCGCTCCAAGAAGCAATCCAACAATCTGAAGACCGAATCTCAGCCACCGAGTTTGTCACCGATGCCATACGGCATGGACGCATATACACTCATTTGCCGTCGACGAGAGAAATTGAAGCAGATCGTAGCCGCCGATCAAAGGAGCTTGAGCATGGCTGACAGTAGCATCCTGGAGCGTATTTCAACGCGTCGAGATGCACTCGACCACAAATTTGCTCTGGACGATGAAAGTCTTGACGACCTTGGCGCGTTCGGTTGGCTACGCGGCGTTAAAGATCGAGCCATCATGCTGGAATTCCGCAAACGAGATGGCCACACCATCGCCTTCAATTACTCCTGGCTTGAACGAGCCGAATACGATCCAACTACTGGAATCATCTTGAGATTTGGCCGCCACGAAGTTCGTATCACCGGCACAAACCTCGACAAAGAAATCCGACCTCAAGTCCAACTCTTCTCCGGCATCGTCCGCCACCGTGTTCCATGGGTGCAAGAGGAGACGGAGTTTGCCAAGTGTAGTTTCAATGTCCAAATTGAGAGAATAAATGTTTCCTAACTCTACCGACTAGTCAACGGATCGAAAATGAAATCGACCTAGTCGGACGGGTATCACTGCCTTTGCAACCTTGAATTCGAAATTTGACATCCCATTTAATAATCCTGACATTTTGATTTCGTGATGATGCGTACCAATTGCATCGAAGCGAATGGTAGCAATTGGTTGCTTGTCTCGGAGAATTTGAAGTTCCGCATCAGGCTGAGTTTGTTGCAAATGTACATCTAACGATAAAACACCAGATCCATCGAAAACAATGATATCTGCGGCGATCGAAGCTTCTTGTTGACTGGCATCGAGCACGAGCCAATTTCCGTCCGACCCTGAATCAAATGCAACGTTTTTTGTGGCATTCCAGCTTGATTTCAAAACCTCATTTTCGTCTAAATTGTTTCTAAATTCTGGATTGGCCATGAAAGGCTCACCCTTCATCGCAATTGCGACTCGCCTGTTGCTGTCAATTATGCGTTTGAGATGCTGAAGTTCTCCATCGAAGAACCCAATATTGAATTCTCCTTTTGCTGCCAATTGGTGAAAAACTACTTTTGGAGTCTTGATTTGCCGGACTCGCTGTTTTGGTGATTCTTCAGCAAAGCAATAACTGCAATTAGTCAACCCAAAAAAGACCACCATTACAGCCCACGCCGAAGACTTAGATGAAGCGGCACTCGTATTTGACATAGGACGACTAATCATTCGATTAGCCTAGTTCAAATTCACTAACAAAGCATTAAGCCGCTAAATTGAAAGCAGCATCCCAGAGTCGGCAAATAAGAGGTCGACCATAGAAGGCTCTAAATTATTCCCCCATTTTTCTTTTCTTCGAAGCGTTACACTTGGAACGATTCCGGGCACTTGTATTTCAATGGACTCACCTTCCGCCTCTGCACTAGACTTGGAATTCAACTCATTGATGACAATTAGCGCATCTGAAGGTGACAAGTATGAGTCGCCGTTTACGTCCAAACATATTAACGGGACGCTTACCAAAGGCTGAAAATAACGGTTATAGCCTGCCTCGTTCAGTCGATTAATCACCAGAAGAGCGTCGGTCGGAGTAACAAGCCCACTTCTGTTGACATCAGTTGCTTTTGTTGGATTTTTCCATGTTGAACTATTGTCAACCAATACTGTGACAGAGCTAACGCCTCCGATCAGGATTCCTGCCGAGTCTGCAGCTTGGCAATCAAAGCCTCCTCGTTCATACGAGTCCGTAAAGGGAAGCAACCGCAAGCCCTCGGCAATGTCGGCCGTGCGAAGGAAGCTGTCGTTTTGAACGAGCGTCTTACCGTCGTGTAAGTAGAGTTGCCCACCATGAAGATTGGAAATCTTGATCAATTCTACACTCGGAATCTTCGGTGGAATGATCGTGAGCCCATAATCTGTCATTCGATTCACAATTGTCGATGAATCCGTTACAATCGGGACGTTCTCAACTGGATTAAAGCTCAAACTCCCGATTGAAATTCGACTTCCCTGTCCCGTCACTTGAAATGTAAACTTTCCAACTCCCAGTTTAAGTCCTTCCAAGACTACCGAGTGTTGTGATAGGCCAGTTCTTTTAATTGCTACTGTTGCAATAGGCTTATCATCGAGCATTACAGTGATCTCAGTTTCTGGTGTAACGGCGACTGCGCTTAATTTGAACCGCAAGATCGCGTCACCACTGGGTACTACGGAATCGGTACCAATTGAACTTCCTGACTCAAGTTGCAACCAATTTCCTGCGTTCGTTGACACAAATCCAACTTTGCCGTTGGCGTTCCACGCATCCGACAGATAGCGAGCGAAGTCGAGAGAATCCACAAAGTCCGGATCGGACATAATTGGTTCATCTGCAAGGAGAGTCCTGAGTCGTTTGATCGTTCGCGAGTAAGACTCGAGCCTACTGAAGTCGCCATCAAAGAATCCAACTCTAAGCAGGTCAGCTGCACTAGAATCCGAAATCTCACCTTCGCTCGAATTGCCGCTGCTATTTCCGAAAAGAAATGTGGACGACAAATAGTTTGGATTCGCTAAGAACTTTTCGTAGATGTCCGTGTGAACTGTTGATTCTATTGTTAAGTTACCCTCGCCGAACGAACTGCGATCTGGCGCTTTCAATAGCTGAATCAGATTGGACTGAGCTTCAGCAATCGTCTTTTCCGGCCAAAAAAGAAATCTGACCGATTTTAGCACCAGTGGGTCGAATGCGAGGCCTTTTTCTGCAATATAGTTTGTGCTATCTGACGGCATATTGAGTCCTCTTCCGATTTCTATTTCAGAGAGAACACCACCGCTTCCCTCCCAGTCAGCACCATAACCGTCGAGCGCAATGACATGCGGATTCAACCCTGAAACGGCTAGTGCCTGCGCCAAATATTGATTGAACCCTGCACCGCGACTATGCCCAATTAGCAGAACTTCTGGGGCTGGAGCATTTCTGTTACCACCAAAGTAATGTGTTGAAAAGAGGAGCTCGATATATGCTTTAGCGGCATACTTTCGAAGTACTTCATCCGATAATGAGGCTGTACTTCTCGCTGCCTCAAGCAAATGATCGGCATAGGAAAAGGCATCCGCAGCAGTTATTTGGTCGCCCTCTAACTGCTTCAACCTTCCCTTCGCGCGATATAATTCTGAATTCAGCAAGTCGTAGAATCCGGAAAAAAAATAACTAGTCGAATCCCAATCAGCAACATAGGTTGTTACTCGGTTCCTCAATATAGGGTTGTTGTTCGAAATGGCCAACGCTCCCTGCGCAATGTCGTTGAACGGCTTCAGAAATCCTTCCGAATTCACCTTGAGTGGGTTAAACCCGTGAGTCACCACGACGACAGCCAACGGCAATACCTCCGAACTTATGATATTGTCATTCTCGTTTATCTCAGCGACAACATTATCCGGGTCGATCGTTGCGCGAAGTTGCAATTCACCAGGCTTCGATTGTTCCAATGGAACTGGAGGTGATGGAAAGGCGTCACTATGAGCAACTCCAAACTTGAGTAAGTCGTCCTGTGTTACTGTAACAACATGCTGTCCGTTTGAGGATAGTGATACACCCGCGTCATCATTGCTGTCGAGACTTCGCGAGAAGGCGAGCACTTGGCCTGTCAATGCAGATTCCCAATAGAAATCGATAGAAGTTGGCGCGAGTAACAGGCCGAAAGGGTTGTCCGTCCGAAATGAAAACGTAAAGCCCCCTCCAGATTCGATCAAGTTCCAAAAAAGTCCGGTGTGCGATTCCATGGAGAAATTGGGCAAGGCAATTTGGGATGTCACAGAAAGTACTATCGAGCTAGCTATGGATTCGCTATTCACTCCATCATACTTAACTCCATTTAAAAACCCTTCTTCAGCGTTGTGATTAGAAACCACGCGCCAAACGTACGAACCAGGCTGAAGAGAAATACTTATCGGACTAACAAATGAATTATCTAGCACCCCGTTCCTATGGAATCCAAATATCTTGTTCTGTGATTGAAAGAGTTCCCCAATATCGTGTGACCCATCTTCGTGCGTGCTGTTTAGCGTTAGTGCGATTTCAACAACACCCGGTGTTGACAATGAAAAATGAACGATAAAGTATATATTTGATTTCGCCTGCCAAAACCCGTAGGGATCAGGGGTATCAGCCCTTCCAGAGTGTATCGCGCTCGTCACGGCAACTACCTTCAATGACGATTGATTTGCATCGATTGACACTTTACTTTGTGCCGAAAAAGTATTTGGGCGATCATGCGGTATTGCAACTAGTGATTTGTCGTACGGCAAAACTGGAGTTTCCATACCGTGGTTGTAATTCTGAACTTCATTTATGTAAGCGACTGTTGGTTGAGTTGGAATGTGATAATTCAACTCAGTGTGCAATTCTACATATTCGATGACCTTGAAATCTACCGACATGGTTAATCGGTTTTCAAGGTGCTCAACGCTATTGCTAAAATGTTTGCGATAACAGTGGCGACTGAGTAAACGTTTGTACTGCATAATGAGGTCGTGAATTCGAGTTGGAAACCTTGATCAATTCGAAACTTTTCAATTGGGCTGTAATTGTCCTAAACATGGCCGCCGTTAGCTGATATGATGTGTGAGTCGAGTTTTATCATACCTAATCCACAGAAACGATGCATTACTCTTGCCGGAAATAACTCGTACGGACTATCAGTGAGCCGAAAGTTGCGTAAAACGCAACCCCACAAAAGCAATTTCTTACGGGGTTAGGTAGCATCGCAAAAGCCTATCGGAAAAGCCTGATTGCCAATAGCGAGGATCGTGCTTGCTGGATTAGTAATCGAAAGGTGGATTTGGTCTGGCGGCTATAGAGCTTTGGCAATCAAAAAAGGTAACTCTTGGAACGCAGGAGTGTTGAATTGGGTAGATTTGATCTAGTTCTTTTGTAAAGTCGGCTTGGAGGGGATTCTTTTGCGAAAACTCGGCAAAGTCGATTTCAAATTCGAATCCGTTCGATCTCATCTAGGCTGATTTCGTCACTGGTGCGATCGTAAAGCTTGGTTGTTCTGGCTGATTCATGGGCTGCAATGCGCATGGCGTGTTCAAGTTGACCGCCATTGAGTAGGTAGGCGGTGATGCCTGTGGCTCGCCAAGAGTGGCAGCAAATTGTGGATGGCAGTCCAACGGCGGTGGCTCGACGCTTGATCATGCGTAGTGCATCAGAGCGATGCATCCTGCGGTCTGATAATTGCTTATTGGGACCGATGGTTCGGAAGAGCGGTGTTCGGTTTTGCTGCTGAAGGCTAGCGGCTTGGATGTAAGCATCGAGATACAGTTCGGCATTGTGATGGGCAGGAACTTCGTGATGCTTTCCGCCCTTTTCATGCAGCCGAAACCACATGCGTCGTCCTTGCTGATAGTAGTCTTCAACATCCATGCCCAAAGCCGCAGAGACTCTGGCAAAGCTATAGACCATCACTCCGATTAGCGCACGGTCGCGAAGACCGATGATGGTGCTTACATCAATCGAGTTGATCAGTTCGCGAGCCTGATCAGCATCGAGTACCGGTGTCTTGCCTTTCTTGACGACATGTTTCGGGCCTTTGACCGACGATGCCGGGTTGGTGTAGACGACATGGCCGGTTACCAGATAATCAAACAACATGCGGATAGCAGCCAAATGAACCTTCACCGTCGGATCGCTGAGCTTCTTGGAAAGCTGCTCGATGTAGCCCGCAATCACAATCGGCTCAATGTCAGCCAATGCAAACTCGTTTGTCTCGCACCAATCGAAGAACTGTTTGGCAGCCTGCAGATAAACTGCACGCGTGCCTTTGTTGCGAATCCTAGCAGCGAAGTACTCTAGAAAGCGCTTCGAAGCGTGCTCTCCGGCTTGCCTAACGACAGTAGGAACAAATTCACTGCGTTTTACTTCGGCAATAGCCTTGGGTTGATTGCTTGGGATTAGCACGGGTTAGTCCGCTCTTTGCGACGAACGGTAGTAGCAGCAAAAGTATCTAGCACAACGCTACTCACGCTCAGCCTCGTAACGTCGCTGGGCCAAAAGCTCTTCGCTCCAAATTTCTTCGGATGGAGACAGAATCAGATAGTAGTTTTGCACTTCAGCTAAAGTCTGCTCGAAGGTCTTGATGTGCAAACTATTGGAATGTGTGTGTGATCTAATTTCGGTCATAGTTTTTTCGGTTGTGCGGCACGAAACAAGATAACCTCCACGCCAACATCCAGCTCCGCCCAAAGTCGATCACCTGAGACTATGGGTAAATTTCGGGATCGCCCTAACGAAAGGCAGGCTCGGTCGGCAAGTGAGAGGTTCATGCCTCGAGTCTTTTCAGCAATATCTGTGGCAAGGCGTGCTTGAGTTTCATCAAAACCAACAACTCGCAATCCTGCAAGTCGAACTATCGATTCTGCATGTTCACGCTTGTTGTCCGATTGGCTCTTCATCAATACTTCGTGAAGGTTGACGGCAGAAATTAGACCGCTTCGCATTAGGAGACGAGCTTCCTGCATTCCGGTTTCTTGACGGCAAACAGCCAAGACCGTTGATGCATCGATAACTCTGGTCATGTGGAAGCTTCGCGTCCGCCTTCCGCGCGACGCTCCGCAATCAGCTCATCAACCAAACTACCGGTTCCTTGCGGCAAGCCACTACAGTAAGCATCTTGCAACCGCTGCATCGCTTCTTCATAGGTGCGAAGAGTGATCAAACCATTTTCGACTGAAGCCACAAGATCGTCGCCGCAATGAATATTAGTGAGTTGGCAGAGTGCTACTGGCAGAACGATTCGCCGCGACGTGTCAACGTGACATTGCCAAGCTGTTTCTGGCATACTTTCGAACATAACTCCTCCGTATTGTTCCTCTATTGGCTTCTGCTTTCGAGAATGCCACAATTGGAAACGGAAGGCAAGCAAAAAATTCAATGGGCTGAGCTTAAGCCATGGAGCCACTGCGAGCGCGTTGCAAAAAAGTTGTTTTGCAACTCATTTAAAGCAGCTAATGTTTCTTATTGATTCTTTCTAAATATTCACCAAAGATGGGTAAAGTTCGGACAGGATCTAAGTCTGTATCCTTAGCCATTTCTTTAAGTTGGTCAGGGTTGCGAAATCCCTTTTCGTACGACATTATGAGAAAGTCGACGGATCGTCGGGCAAGAAGAAAACGTTCATTCGACTCCCCGAAAGCTCGGGAGTACACGCAGGCAAAATTGTACGCGTATTCTGGGGGCCAATCGCGAGTTTTCGAGATCGATTCGTCAACCAATTCGTCAACTAACTGTAGCGAACGATCTAATTGCCCATCTCGATGAAATTGAAATGCAGTTTCTGCGATTGCGAATTCTCTTGCTTGCCCCTTCAACAACTTGGAAAAACTCAACCATTGATCTGCCGAAATATGAGGCACAAGCCGTCTCGCCCAATTTAAAATTACTAAATCGAGATTTGCACGATCATTGCCAGTTCTTTCGGACTTTTCAAAGAGCATCCTTACCACTGCAACTGTATCGTCAAATAACTTTTGGCAATGGGTTGTTTCATTGTTCTTCGCAGATAAGTAGGTCAATTCTGAGTAAATCTCTAGTTTAACCTTTATGTTTGTCCACGTGTTCTGAGTCGCCGAATTGTCAGCGATCCCTTTGGCTTTCAGGAGGATGGCAAATTGGGAGCTAGTGTCCTTCTCAGGTATTTTGCTTTCGCGGTATTTGCGAATGTAAAAATAAGCAAGTTCGTCTTGCTGAAAATTTGCGCCAGTTTTCACAAGTTCTTCGCGAGCTTGCTGGGCGTCATTCCAAGTCTTTCCCGCATCAGATACTTCATTTGTACTTTGAAATGACGCCTTCTCCGTTAGAAGGATGGCACGAAGCTCATTCACACTATACGATTTTGGAATGCTGCTGAGGAGCATTTCTGCCAACTTGAGATAGCCATCAATATGCTGAGTTGTTGCCTCTCTATATTTATTCATAATTCGGGCACAGGCAATCGCTGAGCAACTGCTGGCAGTCTGCCACTCGACCGACGGCTGATCGCCATAGCCAATGGTAAGCAATTGAGTCGCTTCGCTATAATATGCGAAAGCTTCAGTTGGAAACTGACCGGTGATTGCTGATGACTTTTCGCTCGCTTCGCCCAATTGTAATAGAGATTTTCCTAGTAGAAGTCGGTAGTCAGTGTTGGCGGGATAACGGTTTGCGATGCTGCGCAGCGTATTGATTTTGTCCTCGATACTTTTGAATCCCTGTTCCAACCTGTTGCGCCGAAATTCGATCAATGCTAGACCATGGCGCGCACGGCATTCGATGTACAAAAATTGGGGATCGGTAAACGCGGGTTGACCATCCGAGCTAGGTTCGCATAACTTAATTGTCGCCACATAGTTCTCTTCAGCCAAATCCAGGTAGCGTTCTTCGGCAAAATCTAAATCGTGTTGATTCTGGCAAAAGACCCCATAGTCTGTTAGTACGCATGCCATTAACAAGCGGTGTCTCTCGTTGTCCTGGTTGAGTATCGCTGCGGCTTGCAGACGCCTTCAAGTAATAGGATTCTGCTTTACCCTTCTTGCCTTGGCGTTCGTAGCCAGATGCCAATGTGTGCAGAATGAGCGCCTCGTACATCGTGGAATCGTTGTTGTTTCTTAATTTACCAATGTATCCTAGAATTTTATCAGCGGTAGCTTCGGCTTTATCTTCGGTAGTTTCATCTTTAGAAACATCGGTAGCCAATAGTCGCGTACATAGTCGTTGCAATATCCGACAAAATCCCCTGCCTCCGAATTCGTCGAAGTAATTGCGGTTTCACTGTCCACATCTAGGGCCTTTTCGAACAAATTAATCGCTTCACTATATCTGCCGAGTATGACGTACATCGAGGCCAAGTTCAGTCTAACACTGCGAACATCCGCAATCGGCAGGTCATCTTGGCTTTTTTTGAGCAGACTAGAAACTACATTAGCCTGCTGCTCAAAGAGGGCGCGATCCCGATGGTCGGCTTGAATTCCAACGCCGAATGTTTGCTTACGCAGCATCCCTAGGATTTCTTGATAGGCGTCAATTACAGTTCCTCTTGCAGTCAAGACCCGTTTGGCTTGAAGGAAATTATCGTAAAGAATCGCGGAAAGAATGAGTAGTCCCAGAATTAACACTGCTGTCGCGACACCAATGGTGCGTCGCTTCAACCAGTGCTTCGCCCAATATAACTTGTCTTCCTTAGGATGGGCAGGAACGGCGTCGCGGCGTGAGTAAGCTTCCAAGTCGCGCACAAATTCGCTAATTGATCGATATGATTTGTCTGTACCTGCTTTTTTGAGTGATTTAGTCACAATGTGCCCCAAGTCACCAGAAAGTATGCGACGATAGTGCAATGGCTTACATTTGCGAAGCCTAGCCATCTCATCAAATCTTCCAGCGCGGTCCAGTTGCTCATCCATCCCTAAGCGAGTTGTGTTGTTTATGCGATTCCTGCGCTCTTCCCAGTCTGAACCTTCCAAACTGATCGGCGGGCAGTTTGTCAAAAGGTAATAAAGCAGCGCCCCGGTTCCATAGATGTCCTTGTATGCGTCATGTGTGTTGCTAAGATCAATTGGCTTCGGCGCCATAAAGGATTGTGTGCCTGCATCATGATTGGGTGAGCATTCGCCAGATTTGCTCGCTAGTCCAAAATCAATAATCTTTGTAAGTCTATCGTTATACAACACGTTGCGTGGAGTGATGTCGTTGTGGTAAATCTTCAATTCATGGGCATACTCTAGTGCAAGTGCAACGTCCCGAACGATCGAAATGCACGCCTCAATTGTTATTTGTTTCTTTGAAAACTCTTCTATCGATTGGCCATCTACATATTCATAGACTGCATATGAAAATCCAAATGGAGATTTGCCTGTTTCGTAACAAAAGGCGATGTTAGTGTGTTTTAATGGCAATTGGTTACGCATCTGCCTTTGAAATACCACGTCTTCTTCAGTCCAAATACAAGACCTTAACAGCTTTAGCGAATATAGTTGCGAGTTTTCGGGGCGCAGGGTATTTGCGTGCCTTGTACACTATGCCTTCGCCGCCACGGCCTATTTCCTCGATGATTTGGTATGAACCCACGATCTGATTGGGGTGCAACAAGTTATCAAAGGAAAGGGGTTTTTGCGATAAACCCGCATCGGTTTCGTTGCTCGATTGTCCGGCGGGAGTTCGAAGTAGTTGCAGCACACTACTACGAAGATTTGGATCCTCTGTAAGGCCATTGAGTTTCGCTTCCCACTGATCCGCGGGCAGGTCTGATAGGAGCACGAATATTTCGTATTCACTCATCACTTTTCACTTTATTCAGATTGATCTATTTTAGAAAGTGTCAACTTTCTCTCTGCGTATTTAAGTACGTTCTCAACTTTGGCGACATCAAGATTAAGAGAATTGGCGATTTCTGCTGGCGAATAACCTGACATGTACTTGCAAAGAAAAATGTCATCGATGTGATGGCCAGTGCTATCGCCTTCCTGTTCATTACCGTGTCTCAGGAGACTGATTGCGCGAATTGTTGAAGCAAATGTCGATTCATTGCGGGTCGAGTTTATGATTCTACGTGCAGCGGCATTAGCGTCGATAACAAGTGCATTTCGATGGCCGTTGTTTGCATCTTTGACTGTCTCTCCGATGGCAAGATCGTCAAGCATAAACGACGTGTTGCTTCCAGACCTTACTAATTGCATTTCACGCTGTATAAGATGAAAGACTGCTCTTCGTTGCACGGCATCGCCATTTGCGGCTGCCTGAAGTGCATTTCGAATTCGCGACACTTCGTCTTCCGAATTTGTACTAAACGTCTCATGAGCGTACAAAGCAAGTCCTACAAGCGTCTTTGGAATGCACGCCCACAAACAGTCCATTGCTGATTGCAATAAATGTGGTGGCATATTATCTTCCACAACTTTGAACGCGGTCCTAAGGTGCTCAAGTGACCGAGATGCTTCGTGCTCGAGTATCGCATGCTCGATGATTGATTCCGCTCGATCAAGAGCTTCTCTTGGATCTAAGTTGCGACAATCCTTTGTAGTGGAGTAGGCCGCAACTCTGTTGACGGGGTGAATTTTTTGCATGGAACTACTCTTTCGGATTTTCTTGAATTAGGGCATCAAATTTTGCTATTGCCTCTCTATACCGTTCCGAGGGACACTGCATAAGTTTGTCAGAATTCTCTAGGTAAAGGACGACTTGTGCACCGTATTCTGGTTTTAACCCATGGACTTTCCTTGCTTTGAACAATATTCCAATTTCGGTCGGCATCCGAGCAATTGCGTGTCGACAATTTTCGATGGTAAATTCGAAAGTTGGAACACCTTCGAGCTCTGGATTTAGTTGGGGTTCGTGAGTAATCAAAGTACTGCCGTCCGAAGATTGGCCGACTAAGCTCACGGGCTCAGTTCGTTGACAATTCAGGTAGCGCTTTGCAGCATTGCGGACAGATACAGCAACATACCCTGCCGGATCGTCTGGATTAATTGCATCGTTCTGCAGTAATCTAATCAAAGTTTCTGCGGCCAAATTCAAGGCTTCAGATCGGTCTTTTAGTTCGCGCTTTGCAACTTCTTCAGCGCACTTGAGCAATTCTACATATGCTTGGGTTTGTTGGTCTGTATCAAATCTGCTTGTAAACCAACGAGCGTATTGCCACTTTGTAGCATTGGAGCGGTCGGGCAGACACTCTGGGCTTGGCCCGCATTCCAGATAATGCTGTACCGTGGCGACGATCAGGGGTTCGATTCTTGTGAGTCTGCCACCGGTAAGCTGGTCGGCAATGCGCAAAACGCGAGGCTTCCAAATCTCCTCGAAATCGAAAACGAAGCGGCACCTAAGTGATTCAGCAATTTTGATGGTATCCTCGCCATATCGTGAGAGGTAGATTAATTCCTGATCCACAACATCTTCGAATTTCGGAGCGAGCACCTTGTTTTGAAACTTTTGGTCAGTTTGACACTTCCGGCTGAAGCGAGGATCTCTGAGCGAGAGAAGGAATTCAAGTGGCTCATCGAATTTAGCTTGGGTGGGCATCAAACCCTCCAATAGGCTCAGTTTTCTTCGGAAGTGTCGATAGGAAGAGTTGGCAAATCACTGCGAACTAAAAAAACGAGTGATATGTAGTGCTTTTCGGAAGTTAAATTTCGTTAAGCCTGTAAGATTTAGCCACGCCCTGGATAGCGCCCCCAATTACTAGTCGGCAGAGTGGGGGTACCAATGGCACGAAAGTCTAATATTAACTGCCTCAACTGGTCTCGCACAGAAGTAGATTGCTCTACGAGAAGGTCGCGAATCGCTTGGAAAGTTGTTTCTGAATTGTCCAAAAGGTCGGGAACCAAGCTAGTCGAAATGCTACCGTGGTCAATCCAATTAACCAACAGCATATCGAACGCTGCTTTGTCAGGATTAAGGTCACTTGTAGCTCGACTATCCGTGTCAATCAAGTAAGTACTGACTCTATCATAGACATCGACCAACGGGGATGCATAGCTCCAAAATGTTTTTCCTGGATGATATTCTCGCAAGACTCCAACTATCTTAGATGCGGTTAGGTAATGACCAATGGCGATTCTTGAAAGCTCCAACTCTTCCTTACATCGGTCTGCAAATGCACGTGCAAATGCTGGGTCTGTCTGACGATCTTCAATAGCTATGTAGATGACCACCATCGCCCTCCTGCGAACTAGCTCCTGATCAATCTCTGATAGGACTTTATGCAATCTCTCTGCAAGTTGAGTCGGTCGCGTCTGGCGATGCCAAACCATTAAGGTCTTCTCAGCTTCATTCAGTAGCCATTTTGGATTTGCTTTTCTGGCAATTAATTCTTCAGCGCTCCATTCAGACTGCCCCATCACAACCAAGAGCAATTTCGTGCTGTCTGGAAGAATTGAATCTTTTTTTGAATGATTGAATGGTTCGTCCGTGGCCATTTGCCAAGCATAGAACTATACGAAAAAAATAGTCAAGGGAATTCTGAACCCAAAAGTGTTCATTAACGCTCGTATTTGCAGATGCACGAGAGACCTGACTGGTAGCGGGCTCGAATGTCCTTGAAATTTCTAGAAAGGTATGGTGAAAGATGTTGAAGAAGAATATGTCAAAGATCGATGCGAGAGTTGTTGCAAGACTAATGTTGCTGGGAACGGTGTTGTCGCAGCAGGTGGGTTGCGGAGCGGAAGAAGCATTGATGGAATCAATTCTCGTAGGAGCAACGGTGGCAGGAACGACGGTATTTGTGGTCCACGAACTCCATGAGATTCGAGAGGCAGAGCTCGATATTGAACTAAAGCAACTTCGGCTTGAAGGCATTCGCCACGGCTCGAAAGTTTCTACCTATCGAGACCTAACTGACTCGGACGTCGAGCACTGTATTGAATCCAGGCAAGTGGAGATTAACGGCGTGCAATATCCCGTGAAAATAGCTGGCTGGTGAAGCCAAGCTGTGCGCCCCAAGTTCTAGTCAAACAGCAAAAGAGTCTGGAGCACATCTGCTCAAGTCGAGTTTACTCCATCGACGCACTGGTCGATTTGCTTTTAGCATTAAACACGAGGTCGAACTGGCCAACGAACGATGCCCTAGTTCGGGTGATTGCTTCACCAGTGCGTTTTTTTGAAGGATAACTTCATGTATTGGTTCAATCAGCAAGCTCGCCAACACCGTCGAGTCTGCAAAACCTTTCAGCGGATGGGGCTTCGGTTCGACGTTATCAGCAATTATCGTTTCAACTGGCTAGTGAAGTTTGATCAAAAACTCAATGTCCAGTGCACGATTCGTGGCCGGTATGTCTTATTTGTCGGAGATCCAGACATAGGGTTTGTACCTCGTCAATTTCCAACGAGCTTTTTGGCACAACTGCTAATTCGAAATGCAGAAGTGCCGATGGGAGCCTGGCAACTTGACGAAGCGGGCGGTCGAGTGTGGTGCAACTTTGGACTGTCCATTCCATACACGAATTTCACTATTCCAATAGTCAAGCATAGTTTGGAACTGTTGCTTGCCGAGACGCACCGTGTAGCACTGCGTTATCGGCAACTAGGAACGATTTGAGTGGTGGCCATTTGTTGTGGCTGCTGGTTTTGAATGTTTGTTTCAAGATAAAGGTGTTTTATGTTTCCACTAATCCCGGTTGCCTGTTTAGCAGGCATGATTGCAGGAGCCCTTGGTCTGGGCTGGTATGAATCGTTGTCATCCAGTGAACAGGAAGAGGCTGATCGGCTAGCGACGAAGTTTGCGAAGGAGATGTTTTCCAAGTCCGTTGCCAACTTGACGCGGTATGAAATGCAGGTAGTCAACGACGCAATTCAGCAGCGCATGTCCGCCTAGGCGAACTGCAACAGACGAAGGCGGTTCAATCAATCCGTCTTCGTCACCTTTTTTGTTACCCGCTCGGTCGCACCAAATTAACCTTAGGTCAACACAAGGAAAATCGAGAAATGTCGAGCTTTATGAACCTTTTGACTACGCTCATCGTTTGCATGACCATCTTAGGGATTGCATTTATGGTAGTGCTAGCTATGCCGCAGAGCAAAATGCGAGAAGTATCCAAGAACGTCATGTTGGCCATCTGCTGCTTCATTTATGTCGTGTCACCCATTGACGTTCTGCCAGAAATAGCACTAGGGCCATTCGGATTCCTGGATGATCTTGGCGCGGCGGTTGTGGGCATCAAAGCGGCTCGCATCGCACTTAATAGCTGAGCCAATTTTTCAATCTGAATGATGCTCCCGCTTTACAAACAAGGAATCGAGACTCATGAATCACACCGAACCCGGAGACAGGTTCGAATATCGATCACCAACTGAGCTGACGGTTGATGTTAATATTCGCGACCGAATTGATGAGGATGCGTTGTTGGGACTGATGACCAGCTTAACGGCTGTGGGCATGCTACTGCCCATCAGAGTTCGGCTTGTGAAGGGGCTGTACGTCGTTATCGATGGTACTAGGCGGCTAATGGCGGCACTTCGACTGGGATGGGAAAAGGTACCGGTAGTTATCGATGTTGATGAGCTAACTGACGTAGAAATAGTTCAGCGGCAACTGATCGCAAATTGTCAGCGTGAAAATCTTAGCCCGTTAGAAGAAGCTGCAGCTATCCGCTCACTGATGAACATTACGCAGTGCAATGCGACCGAAGCCGCTCGGAAGATCGGGAAAAAGCCTTCAGATATTACTAGAAGGCTGGCACTTCTGGAGTTGCCCGCCGCTATTCTCGCGTGGGTTAGCGATGGTTCAATACCAGCAAGCTGCGCCTATGAGCTCTCTCGAATCAAAGACCCTATCAAACAAGCAGAACTGGCGGGGTTAGTCAAAGAAGGCAAACTCACACGCGATGAACTAGTAGGAAGGAAGAAACTCAAAGGACCTAAGCCCGTCTCACCTACGAAGGAAAAATCTTCGAACAACAGACGAGCTACCGCTTCGCTCGACGCACAACGATCGATAACGGTTTGCGGGCCGGAACTTGATCTTGAAAGTTTTATTGCTTGGCTAGAAGAGCTACTGAGCAAGGCGCGCCGAGAGCGAACACGTGGCGTTGCTCTCAGTACGTTTGTAAAGGTTTTGAACGATCAGGCCAAAAAGGTCAATTAGCCGAGGTGCTGTATGTTACGTAAACTATGGCGACGAAGGCAGCCAAAGCCTAACCTCCGATGGGAGCTTGAACAGACCATTTTGTCTCTCACGCCACATGACCATTGGACCATTGCTGATGCGTGCATGGGCTGTCAAGTTTGGGGGTCTACGGGGTCCGGTAAGACAACTGGAATCTTGGCAAACAAAATCCTTGCATTTTTGGCTGCGGATTTTGGTGGCATCTTCTTTACCAACAAGCCGACCGACGCACAAATGTACTTTCAGCTCTGTAAAAAAATGAGGCGAGAGGGCGATGTCATCATGTTTGGCCCCAGTCACCCTCATCGGTTTAATGCGCTCGGCGCAGAGCTAAGGCGAGATGATGCAGGTGCAGGTCAGACTCAGTCGGTAGTTACGCTGCTTACGACGCTACTTGAAGTCAGTGAGCGGTCGAGCCGTCGTGGCGGCGGCGATGACAGTAGTTACTGGCAACGAGCGAATATTCAACTAACTCGAAACTTAGTTGATCTGCTGGTTATGGCTAAGAACAGACTGAGCATCCCAGAGCTTTACAAAGTTCTGATTAGCGCACCAACTTCCTATGAGCAGTTGGCCTCAGCCGATTGGAGAAAAAGTTCGCTCTGCTGCCAATGTTTAGACGAGGCGGACAAAAGGACGGTTGATCCGATCAAACGGCGCGACTTGGATCTGGTGGCGGACTATTTATGCGTCGAGTGGCCAGGTCTTAGTGATCGAACAAGGTCAGTCGTTATGAGTACCTTCACTAGCATGGTCGACGTACTCAATCGCGGCATAGTCCGCGAGTTGATTTCCACAACCACTGATGTTCGTCCTGAAATGATACAGGATGGCAAGATTTTTATTATTGA